>DATFYT010000028.1:0-6523 GCA_035314925.1 Mycobacterium sp.
GGGGTTTCCTCACGTCGTGGCGACCGGATGAATTCGATGCCGAGTTCTTCGGGATCTCCCCGCGTGAGGCAGCCGCGATGGATCCCCAGCAGCGCCTGCTGCTCGAAGTCGCCTGGGAGGCACTGGAAAACGCGGGCATCACCGCCTCGGCGATCCGCAACACACAAACCTCGGTCTTCGTTGGCATGACCACGTTTGACTACATCCTGACCCTGGCTAGAAGATTGCCGCCAGAAGAGGTCGACCCGCACGTACTCGGAAATGCGGCGAACTTCGCTGCGGGGCGGTTGTCGTATTTCCTGGGTGCGCACGGCCCGGCGATGGTGATCGACACCGCGTGCTCCTCGTCGCTGGTGGCTGTGCATTTGGCATGCCAGAGCTTGCGCCGACGAGAAAGCGATCAGGCGTTGGCCGCCGGGGTCAACCTGATGCTGAGTCCGGACAACAGCCTCGCCACCTCGCGGTGGGGGATGTTGGCCCCGGATGGCCGCTGCAAAACCTTTGATGCCAATGCGAACGGTTATGTTCGCAGCGAGGGTTGCGGCGTGGTGGTGCTCAAACGACTCAGTGATGCACTGCGCGACGGAGATTCGGTGTTGGCCGTGGTGCGCGGTTCGGCGGTCAACCAAGATGGTCCCAGCAGCGGGCAGACAGTGCCAAGTGGGCCGGCTCAGCAGGCGGTGCTGCGTGCGGCGTTGGCGTCGGCGCGGTTGCAGCCTTCGGAGATTGACTACATCGAGGCGCACGGCACCGGTACCGCGTTGGGGGATCCGATCGAACTGGGGGCGTTGAGCCAGGTCTTTGGTGAGCGCGACGGGTCGACACCGCTGGTGTTGGGGTCGGTGAAGACCAACGTGGGTCATCTGGAGTCGGCGGCCGGGATCGCCGGTTTCATCAAGACTGTGCTGAGCGTGCACCATGGCTATATTCCTCGGCACCTGCACTTTAAACAGCTGACTCCGAACGCTGTCGAGGGTGCTTCGCGGTTCACGATCGCGGCCGAAGGCATGTCCTGGCCTGCGGTGGGGAGAGCGCGGCGAGCCGGGGTGTCGTCGTTCGGGGTTAGTGGCACTAACGCGCATGTGGTGGTCGAGCAGGCGCCGACTGCCGAACCTGTTGTCGCACAACCGGAGCCGGTGGTCAGCACCCTGGTGGTCTCGGGGAAGACTCCGGCGCGGATCGCGTCGACGGCGGCGGTGTTGGCCCAGTGGATGGCTGGCGAGGGCGCTGGCGTGCCGTTGGCCGATGTCGCCCACACTGTCAACCATCACCGCACCCAACACAAGACCTTCGCCACGGTGTGCGCGCGTGACCGTGCCCACGCGGTGGCCGGGCTGCAGGCATTGGCGGCCGGCCAATCGGCCATCGGCCTGGTCGGTGCCCATGAGGGGTTGTGCAAGCCGGGCGCGGTCTTTGTGTATTCGGGACAGGGCTCACAATGGGCCGGCATGGGTCGGCAGTTGTTGGCCGACGAGCCGGCGTTCGCCGCCGCGGTCGACGAGTTGGAGCCGCTGTTCCTCGAGCAGGTGGGATTTTCCCTGCGGCAAGTGCTGGCCGACGACCAGCCGGTGGCCGGGGACGCGCGGGTGCAGCCGGTGTTGGTGGGGTTGCAGTTGGCGCTGACGAAGTTGTGGCGCTCCTACGGTGTGGAACCCGATGCAGTGATTGGGCATTCGATGGGGGAGGTGACCGCAGCGGTGGTGGCCGGTGCTCTCACCCCGGCCGAGGGCCTGCGGGTGATCGCGACCCGATCAGGGCTGATGTCGCGGCTGGCCGGCCAGGGTGCCGTGGCGCTGCTGGAGATGGACGCCGAGGCGGCCGAGAAGCTGCTCGCCGATTTTCCCGACGTGAGTTTGGCGGGGTACCTCTCACCGCGGCAGACCGTGGTCGCCGGGTCCGTAGCGCAGGTCGTTGCGGTGATTGCCGCGGTGAGTGCGCAGGAGCGGTTCGCCAGGCGGGTGAATATGGAGGTCGCCTCGCACACCGCGCTGATGGATCCGATCTTGCCCGAGTTGCGTTCGGCGCTGGCGGATCTGACGCCCAAAGCACCCACGATTCCGTTTATCTCCACCATCGCCGACGCCGCCGTCACGCCGACGTTGGATGCTGCGTACTGGGTCGCCAATGTGCGCCAACCGGTGCGGCTACACCAAGCCATCACCACCGCCGCCGAGCAGCACGCCACGTTCATCGAAATCAGTCCGCATCCCACGCTGACGCATGCCGTCACCGAAACGCTGGAATCCATCCATCATCACAGCATCGGGACGTTGTCGCGCGAGGGTGATGACACGGTAAGTTTCCATAGCAATCTCAACAGCACTTACGTCGGCCGTCCCCCAAAGCTGCCTCACCCACCCGAGCCGCATCCAGTTCTTCCGAGCACGCCCTGGCATCACACGCAACACTGGATCAGCGCCGAGAATTTTGTGAAGGCCGCCGAATCTGCGCCCAGGCCCGGCACTCTGCTCGGTCAGCACATCCCGGTCGCCACCGCACCGCCGACGCATCTGTGGCAGGCGCGCCTTGCGCCCACGACCAAGCCCTATCCGGGCTCCCACCAGAACAACGGTGTGGAAATAGTTCCGATATCGGTTCTCTTGCAGACGCTTTCGGCAGCCGCAGCCGAGTGTGACGCATCGATACTTTCGGACATCCGATTCGAGTATCCGATCGTCGTCGACGAGCCGCGGGTCATTCAGGTGGTCGCCGACGATGAGTCCGTCACCGTGTCGTCGAGTGCTGCGGCCGACGGTCCCGCCCAGCATTGGGTCAGACACGTCACCGCCCGAATCACCCGCAAGCTGGATAACCATGAGGCAGAAGGCTTATCAGACGACGTGGCTGGCAGCCCGGGTGCTACTGACACCGAGTTCGTCGACGAGTCGGTCACCTCGTTATGGCGGACATGGGGCAGTGAAGGGCGCCCGTTCGGATGGTCGATCGGCTCCTGCCGGTCAGCGGCCGGCGGGTTGCACGCCGATGTTGAGCTGTCCAAAGCCTCGGCAGTTGCGCTGCTCGACGCGGCCATTCACATCGGGCGACTGCTGGACAGTTCCAACCCGCGGCTCATGGTTCCGGCTGCCGTCGCCAGTGTCCGGTTCGACGCTGAACTTGCCGACCCACGCGGCCGCGTCGAGGTGCGTCGGCGCGGCGGCAACGATGAAGAGCTCATCGTCGACATCGCGGTGACGGCGCCGGATGGCAGTACCTGCGTCGACGTCTGCGGACTGCGCTACGCGGCGGTGGACTCGAATTCGGCGGCTGCCCGCAACGACGATCCCAGCGCGATGGTGCACACGATCGCGTGGCAGCCCTTCTCGCCTGGTGACGGTCATGATGACTCGCACCAGCTGCCCGATGACCTGAGCACGCTCGCGGTCTTGGGCGAGGACACGATTGTCCGCACGCTCCGCGATCGGCTCAGCGACGCCGGCTACCCGTCGGCCGCGGTCGCCGAGGCACGATACGTCCTCTATGTTGCCGAATCCGGGTCCGACGAGTCCGACGCCGACTGCGCGGTTCGCCTGTCGCTGGAAGTGGCGGATCTGGTCCGGGGGCTGGCCGAGCGGGACGACGACCACCCGGTCACGCTGTGGATCATCACTCGCGGCGTTCGCGAGGGTAGTTCCGACGCGGCGGTCGCGCAGAGTCCGCTGTGGGGAACCGCCGGGGTCATCCGGGCCGAGCAGCCACAGTTGTGGGGCGGTTTGGTCGACCTGCCGGACGCAGCAGACATCGCTGATTACGTACCGGCGCTGGCCACGGTTCTGCGGACACCGGCCAAGTCCATCCTGGCGCTGCGTGACGGCGAATTCCTCGCGCCGGAGCTGGTGGCGGTCTCCGGCGAGCCGGTCCGCGAGCCGTTGCGGTGCCGCCCTGATGCGGCGTACCTGATTACCGGTGGTTTGGGTGCGCTCGGGCTGCTGATGGCGGGTTGGCTCGCGGATCGCGGCGCACGTCGTCTGATACTGGCCGGCCGCGCTCCGCTGCCGCCACGGCGCGACTGGGACAGCGATACCGCCGACGCCGACACGAGGCACAAGATCGCGGCCATCCGCGCGCTGGAAATGCGCGGGGTCTCGGTGGAGGCCGTGGCCCTCGACGTCGGTTCGCGCGAGGCCGTGCAGGCGTTAGTCGCCAAGCGGGATGCCGATGGAGCCGCGCCGATACGAGGCGTCATCCACGCTGCCGGAATCACCGAAGCCCAACTGCTGACCGAGCTCGAGCAGAGCCGTCTTCGGCGCACTGTGTGGCCGAAGATCGCCGGCGCGCAGGCTTTGCACCAGGTCTTTCCGCCGGGTAGCCTCGACTTCTTGTTCATGACTGCCGCGGCCGGCGCGGTGTTCGGTGTCCCGGGGCAGGGCGCCTACGCGGCGGCCAACGCCTACCTCGACGGGCTGGCCCGGTCGCGCCACCGGCAGGGTTGCCACACTGTCAGCTTGGACTGGGTGGTTTGGCGGGGACTCGGGTTCGCCGCCGAGGCACAAATCGCGTTGCAAGAGCTTGAGCGATTGGGCTCGCGGGCCGTCACCCCGGAAGAAGCCTTCACCGCCTGGGAGTACCTGGAGCGCTACGACGTCGCGCAAGCCGTTATGGCTCCGCTGCCATCGTCGGACGTCTCGGCGGTTTCCGAACCGCAGGAGACAGCGCCGGCGTGGTCGCAGATGCCTGCCGAGGACATGCTTCGCGAACTGCAGGCTGGACTGCGCGCCATCCTTGCCCGCGAACTTCAAATGCCAGAGGCCGAGCTCGAGCTGGACCGGCCGTTCGCTGAGCTGGGCCTCAACTCCGTGATGGCGATGTCGGTTCGTCGGGATACCGAGCAGTTCGTCGGCATCGAGCTGTCCGCGACCATGCTTTTCAACTATCCGACTATCGTGGCGCTGGCGGAGCATCTCGCGAAAAAGCTTTTGCCGCAGACAGAATCGGAAAACGACATCGATGCGCTGGGCGACTCGGACGGCAGCATATTGAGTGAATTGTTCGACAGTGTGGAATCGGCTCCGGCTGGTAGTGAGAGGGGTATCTGATGGGGCGCTACCGGGAGGCTGCATCCAGCCGTCTGGAGGTCTTGTCATGACGTCGTCTTTCGACGAGGGGGCTCTTCGACACTGGCTGGCCGATTACCTCGTTACGAATGTCGGGTGCAGTCCCTACGACATCGACTTCGACGCGTCGCTGAGCGATCTGGGTCTGGGTTCGCGCGACGCGGTGGTGCTCTCCGGTGAGCTGACCGAGTTGCTCGGCCGGAAAGTGTCACCCGTGGAGTTCTGGCAGCACCCGTCGATTGCTGACCTGGCACTCTTTCTGAGCGGTTCCGAGTCCGTCGCCGCCGAGGCGGTGGTCGAGCCCGACCGCAGCCACATGGATGAGCCGATCGCGGTGATCGGTTTGGGATGCCGATTCGCCGGTGGCATCTCCGGCCCAGAAGCGTTGTGGCAATTCCTGTGTGAGGGCAAATCCGCGGTGGGAGAGGTGCCGCCGGATCGCTGGGCGCCGTTTGACGACGGTTCCCCTGAGGTCGCGGCGACTCTCGCCCGCACCACCCGCTTCGGATCGTTCATGGACAACATCGACGCCTTCGACGCCGAATTCTTCGACATTTCAACCCGCGAAGCCGTCAAGATGGATCCGCAGCAGCGCATGCTGCTCGAAGTCGCATGGGAGGCATTGGAACACGCTGGGATTCCACCAAGCTCGCTGCGCCGCTCGCAGACCGGCGTCTTCGCCGGTGCGTGCTACACCGATTACGGATGCCTGGCAGCACTGGATCTGACCAATGTCGACGCGTGGAGCAACCCCGGTGGCGCGCTGAGCATTGTCGCCAATCGACTGTCGTATTTTCTGGATTTGCGTGGCCCCTCGGTCACGGTTGACACCGCATGCTCGTCGTCGATAGTCGCTCTGCATCTGGCGTGCCAGAGCCTGCGAATCGGGGACTCGGATGTGGCTCTCGCGGCAGGCGTGAATCTGATGTTGGCGCCTGCGGTCGTTCGCGCGTTCGATCAAACCGGTGCGTTGTCGCCGACTGGTGCTTGCCATGCGTTCGACGCGGACGCCGACGGGTTCGTCCGCGGCGAGGGCTGCGGAGTCGTGGTGCTCAAGCGGCTGAGTGACGCAGTGCGCGATGGAGATCGGCTGCTGGCGGTGGTGCGGGGTTCAGCGGTCAACCAGGACGGCAGGTCCAACGGCCTGTTGGCGCCCAATCCCGCTGCCCAGATGGCGGTGCTGCGCGCGGCGTACGCCAATGCAGGTGTGCCGCTGCATGAAGTGGATTATGTCGAGGCACATGGGACCGGAACGCTGCTGGGCGATCCCATCGAAGCGCGTGCGCTCGGAACGGTTTTGGGGCGCGGTCGTCCTGAGCAGTCGCCACTGTTGATCGGTACGGTCAAATCGAATATCGGTCATCTCGAGGCGGCGGCCGGAGTGGCGGGTCTGATCAAAGCGGTGCTCGCGGTGCAACGGGCAAGCATCCCGGGAAATCTGCATTTCCACACCCCCAACCCGCATATCCCGT
>DATFYT010000029.1:0-17116 GCA_035314925.1 Mycobacterium sp.
CGCTGACGACTTCGAGGACAACCACCCGTGCCTTGGACATGAGCCACGACTGTCACCTATGACGCGACTCATCGTAGTTTTTCGCAGGTGTCACCTATGACGCGACTCATCTGTCACCTATGTCGTGAACTCACACACCCTAGGCTCCACAATATCGCTGCAGGTCAGCGGCGCGGTTCGGAACATTAGCGCACCACCCGTAGCCGCGTGGGCACATTTTGGGCACATTCCGCATACATCGAGTCCAGTCGGTCTGCCACGTTCTGTAGCTCGTCGTGATACAGGTGTCCGTACCTGTCCAGCGTCAGCGTGGCCGATTTGTGTCCGAGCATCCGTTGGACGACCTTGATACTGGCGCCAGCGCTTATTGCCATCGATGCCGCCGAATGACGGAGTTCATGTGGGGAGAACCCGGCCGGCGCACCGGAATCGGCCACCGCCTGAGCCCACCAACGGCGCCGGACATTGGACAGGCGCATCGGGCCACCACGCGAATCGGGAAAGGCTAGCGCAGTCCTGATCGAGCACCGCAGGTGCTCGATCAGGACATCAACCAGGAATCGCGGCAGCGGGACCGTGCGGGCCTGGTGTGACTTCGGCGCCGAGTAGACCATGCGCTTACCGACCGCAGTCACACTGCGCTGGACGCGCACCCGGCCGTGTGTCAGGTCGATGTCTGCGACCCGTAGCGCAGCCGCTTCGCCGAACCGCAGGCCGGTGAAGCCGAGCAGCAGCACCAGCGGGCCATGCTCGCCGGCGGCGTCTGCAAGTCCCTGTATCTGTCCGGCTGTAAGGTACCGCTTCTCTGTCTCGTCGATGGTTGGCAACTCGATGTCGGCCGCGACGTTGACGCTGGCGCGACCGTCGGTGACGGCCTGGGCAAGCACTTGGTGTAGAACCGTGTGGTTCTTACGCACGGTCGCCGCCGAACTGGACGCCGCCGCGCTGGCTATCCATCTCCGGACCCGCTCGGGCGTGACATCGGCCAGCGCCACCGACCCGAATACGGGCAGTATGTGAACGTCGAGCGCCGAGCGGTACCGGGCGCGGGTGGAAGCCGACAGGTTAACCTTTCCGGCAAACCAGGATTCCGCCAGCTCGCCGAAGACAACCTTGCTGGCCGATGGCTTCACGTAGGTGCCGGTCATCTTGTCGACTTCGACGGTGGCCGCGAACTCTTTGGCATCGCGCATCGTCGTGAAGCCGCGTTTCTTCGTCTGCGTCCGCTGCGGTGTCCGGTAGCGCACCATGTATCGCCTTGCACCCGTTGACGTTTCGTACGGCTCAATCGTCGCCATTGGACACCGCGCGCCCGTATCGTGGACGTGATTAGCGTGTTCAAACCAGACGCCATCGCCATCGACACCAGAAGCCCGGCCGCGGTGTTACGCAACAGTCTGGCCGAAGCCGACGTGGACGCCACCATGACGACGGCGGCCGATTTAGCCATCGCGTGCGGCGGGCTGCTCGACGCCGCAGAACAGGGCCGGCTGAGTCATACCGGCCAACAGCTGTTAACCGAGTCGGTTGCATCTGCCAGCAAGCGGGACCTACCGTCTGGATTCTGCTGGGCCAAGTCGTCTACCGTCGCACCACTCAACGCGGTCACGTTGGCGGCCTGGGCGCTGGCAGCGTTCACCCCGCCGGCACGTCCCAAGCCGCCTACGCCCCTTGTGGACAGGCGGGATGACGGCGGCCAGTCGTGGATGACGCGCCCGTTCTAGCCCATGAAATCGGCCCCCAGCATCGTTCGGCAAATTACCCCAATTGGAGTAATTTCGACGCTGAGGGCCGTTTCCTGTCGGGCCGGTAAATCAGCAGAACCCCGCTGATTTACGGCCTCCCCTCGTATGGCTTCTCCGGTGCCTTGGCCGGATGCCAAGGCTCGCAGGGCCAGTCGGCCACCAGGACGCCGCCGATGTCATAGCAACCCGCTGGCTTACCCTCTGCGTTGCCGGGCTGGCAGACGTGCGGGGCATCGTCCACGCAGGCCGGTTCCTGGCGCTTAGTCTCATACGCGTGGGCCGGTGCCGCCAGGACGATGCCAGCGACCAACAGCGCCAACGTGATTCGCTTCATGCGCTCACCTGCTTTGCGCGGTAGTCGTCTCGGCAGTTGGTACTGCAGTAGCGCCGCTTGCGGATGCGCCCGCCGTCCCTGTCTGGCCTGGTTCCGACCTTGGCGGTCCATTCCTTATCGCAGTTCAGGCAACGGTTTTCAACCTGCGTTGGCTTGTCTTGTGTGCTCATTTTCCTTGCTCCTTCTCTAGGTGAGAACGCCGACAATTGTCGGCGTTAGGCAATCGGGTACAGCCCGGTCATGCGCGGGCACCAAATCGTGATAGCCGCGTTGACATACGAAATCTCGTCTTCGCGGGTCATTGACGGGTTATTCCGTTGCCCTTGCTCGACGGACTCAAGAGCGCTGTGTCCGGTAGCCATAAAGGCGCACACGTCCCGGCCGCCTGCGATGGCCACAGGGACATCGGTTACCCGTATCCCGGCGTTGGTGATGGCATCGAGAAAGGCGCTGTCGCGGGCCGGTGTCTCGGGCAACGACGGTTTCAACTGCTGCACGGCCGGGTCGGCAGCGGCCGGCGCAGCCGCCCATATCGCCCACGCAGCCACCGCGGCGGCCAGCTTGGCCAGTGTCATTGGTCCGCCCGTTTCGCCCGGCTAGGGTGCTTCGATAGGCCGAGCATCCGCCCGCCCCATACGCCCAATTCGCCTGCCGAAGTGGCGTAGTCAAGGCATTCGGCGATTACCGGGCATCGGCTGCAGATGCACTTAGCTTTCCAGGTCGAGACGCCGGTGCCGGGGAAGAACAACTCCGTCGGCTCGCCGGCACATGCCGCCCGGTCGCGCCAGTCGCCGTTCACCGTTCTCTCAACTCTTGGTATCGGTGGTCGGCAACACAGATGAAAAGCAGGCGCTCTGAGAACGCGATGCAGTCGGCCAGCTTTTCGGCCATCTCTGCCGCCCTGGTGGCGCGGGCGCCGGCCAGATGGGACGCAGCGGTGTTGGCGTCGGCGTAGGCGGCACGTAACTGTGCCTGCGTGCCGCGCAGCGCGGCCAGCGCCAGCAAGTCGTCGCTCATCCGCCGGCCCGCCAGGCGGTAACTTCACGCTCGACAGTATCCAGATCCGCTATGCCGTAAGCGACCATGACGTTCGTCGATACATCCACCAGCGCGTAGGGGCCGTATTGGTTGAACCACGGGCTACGGGTGCGGTACTTGGTCAGGTGCAGCCCGTCGGCCGCTGCGACCCGGCGCAGTTTCCGCAGTCGTGCTGCTTCGTCGGTAAGATTCACTTGCTGATCTCCTTTGCAGATCGGCGATACCCCGGCGGCGGCTCGCCGGCCGCCGTCGGGGCCTAACCCGCCTGAGTGCGGGAAGCAGGTTGTATACGTGGATCACAAGCCGGTTGGTTCATGCACACATGCGTTGTCACAGGAAACCGACAGGGACAGTTGGGCACATTTTGGGCACACTTGGACGCAAACCGATGGACCGCCAGCGAATTACATCTGTTGTCATTCCGCAGGTAAAGGACGCCGTCGTTCATCCGTTGCAGGTACAAGCTGTGCTTGATTCGCCTTTGCAAGGCAGAAGTCAGAGGTTTGAATCCCCTAGGCTCCACTGGTTGAGACGGCGCATGCAGATCGTCACGGCGCGCGGTCGGGCAAACCATCGCGGATGCCTTGCAGATCACCCTCGATGGCTTGCAGATCAGACTGAGCTTTCTGGAATGCCTGCTGCAGCTGGTCCGGGATTGCCGGTTGATAGCTCGCCGGTTGGTACTGAGGGCAGTACGAGACGATGGCACCGGCAGTAACGTCGGTGCTTTGGTTCGCATCCCATATCGACGATTGCTGGACAAAGCGCACGGCCGCCCCGAAGTCGGATTGCCGCGCGAGGAAGTCGCAGACGGCGTGCCCCTGTGCCAGCACGTAGTCGGGGCTGGGAACGGGCACGCCCTGCTGCTTCAACGTATCGATGAAGGCCCGGTCGAGGATGGGAAGCGACGGAGCGGGGTTGACCGGCGGAGCGGGTGGTTTCGGCGCGGCCGGGCTGGGTTGCTCACTTGCGGGTGGGGCTTCGGCCTGCTGCGCGGCGGGTTGTGGCTTGTAGACCGCGAACATCACCGCGAACGCGGCGCCGGCGGCGACCAGCGATAGCGGCAACGCCGCGGGTACACGGAGTCGGCGCCGCCGACCCTTACGTCGTTGCGGCGCAACCGCGTTGGTTTTGTTGCGCTGCGGCCAGGTGTCGACTGACGCGGCTGGGGTCGTCTCGACGCGGTGACCTAGGCGCTCGTCGAGAAGTTCGTCGATCCGACGACTGGACAGCTCGCCACCGGGCTCGTGCGTCGAACGCCGCCCCGCTGCCAGCCGCCGTAGCTCGGAGTCGATCGTTTCCCGATCGCGCATGTGCCGCAGCCTAATCCTAGGAAGCAGTCAATTGCAGGGTTTGGCTCCGCTAGGGGCGGGGCTGGACGTCGACGCTCGGCGGCAGCGACGACGGTTCTCGGCGCATTGAGCGCCGGACGATCGAGAACGCCGCAGCGCCACCGGCGAGGACCGCCACGGCCACGCCCGCGAGGACTAATGGCCGCGGACCGCGCCGGTGGGATCGCCGGGCCTGTTGAAGCGCTTGCGGCAGACCGCTGACCACCTCCTGCGCGGCCGCCAGCTCTTGGGCGAGGGTCTCCTGGGCGGTCTGCAAATCCCGGGCCAGCCGGCCCTCCTGGTAACGGCGACGCAGAGTCGACGCGCCGGCCTGCGCCGAGTGAGCGCCCAGCCCGACGATGCCGCGGGTAACGTCCACCGGCCCGACCGCCGTGTAGGTCAGGCCGCGGGACAGCCGCTGCCGCGGGCTCAGCCGGGTGTGGTTCTTAGCGCTCATTTCTCGCCTTTCCCGGCCGCTTTCGCAAGGCCGTGCTCCGATACTTCCAGACTGTAACTACCGGCAGCCCGATGAGCGTCTGCGGGTAAGGGCACCGGTTGCCCGGCGGGCGAACGGGTGATGGCAGACTGTGATCCCGTGACTACCAGCCCGATTCAGACTGCCACTGCCACACTGCACACCAACCGCGGCGACATCAAGATCGCGCTGTTCGGGAACCACGCTCCTAAGACCGTCGCCAACTTCGTCGGCCTGGCCCAAGGCACCAAGGAGTATTCGACCGAGAACGCCTCCGGCGGTAGCTCCGGCCCGTTCTACGACGGCGCCGTCTTTCACCGGGTGATCAGCGGCTTCATGATCCAGGGCGGCGACCCGACCGGGACCGGTCGCGGCGGCCCGGGCTACAAGTTCGCCGATGAGTTTCACCCCGAGCTGCAGTTCGACAAGCCCTACCTGCTGGCGATGGCCAACGCGGGCCCGGGAACCAACGGGTCGCAGTTCTTCATCACGGTTGGCCAGACGCCGCACCTGAACCGGCGGCACACCATCTTCGGCGAGGTCGCCGAAGCGGATTCGCAGAAAGTCGTCGATGACATCGCCACCACCGCCACCGATCACGGTGACCGGCCGACCGAACCCGTCGTCATCGAGTCGATCACGATCTCCTGAACCGGCTGGCACGCGCAGTGGGTCAGGACCCGGCGTAACCCTCGGCGGTTAATGCGTCGAGTACGTCCAGCGGATCGGTGCCGAGGTCCCAACGCGACAAGATCAGCAGCCGGCCGTCCACCGCGTCGATTTCGAGCAGCCGCATTTTGCGGCCGATGCGCCGGAATTCGGTGATCCGGATGATCTTGACGTCGGGGCGCCGCAATAGCTGCGTCCGCCACCACCCGCGTACTTGCAGACCGTCGGGCGTGATTGCCAGCTTCGGACGTGCGCGCCACGTCCCGCTTGCAAACAAGATCAGACCGGCTGCGGAAATACTGAGCAGTAACCGGCCCGGGGGGTCTGTGACGACAGTCACACAGGCGATAGCCATCACAATGCCGACGATGCCGCAAGCTGCGACTCCAGTCGGTGACGGCGACCACTGTGTTTGCTGCACCGGGTTCCTAAGCGGGCCTACCACTGCCGATGAGGTTATCCACAAGCGCTATGCACAATGGGGATGAATCACACGCGTGTGATCTAGCAGGTCCGAGGTTGCCAGCCCAGTAACGACGCAGACCGAAAATGAATTCATTACGTCCGCGTCAATGGTTACCGCCACCGCATTGTGAGCAACAAGCCGGTGATCATGAAAGCAAACGCGACGGCGTAGTTCCACGGGCCGAGGTTGGCCATCCAGGTCAGCATCGAGGGCGCGTCCGGGCCGGTGGCAGCGAGCTGGAACACCATCAGCCAGACCAGGCCGATCAGCATCAGGCCGCAGAACAACACAACGAACCACACGCCGGACGGGCCGGCCTTGACCTTGACCGGCGTACGGCTGACGGCGCTGACGGTGAAATCGGTTTTCTTGCGAACCTTGGACTTGGGCATCTCTACCTCGGGGGTACCTCGGAGCTACGGTGTTGAAGGGGAAGTGCAACGACGAGCCTAACGCACTTACCAGCGGTGAACGGAGAGCCGATGGCCAAATGGACCGCCCGGCTGCTCGCCGCGCGCCGGGCCGGGTCGCTCCGGGCGGCTACATCAATCGGCCGGCTCCTCCGCGGGCCGTTGGACGGCCCGCATCGTCGCCAGGCGCCGCACCCCTCGCCGTGGCGGGTGGGTGTTCCGCTGGTCTGCCTCCTGGCCGGGTTGCTGCTCGGCGCGACGCACGGAGTCTCCCGCGGCGGCGAGATCCGCCGCAGTGACGCGCCGCGGCTGGTGGACCTGGTCCGCATGGAGCAGTCCGAGGTCGACCGGTTGAATGCCGACCGGGATCGATTGGCCAGCACCCTCGACGCGACGCATGGCAGGTCGTCGGACAAGGCGCTGGCGGCCATGCTGCGGCGCTCCGACGAGCTGGCCGGTGACGCCGGCCTGGACCCCGTGCACGGGCCGGGCCTGATCGTGACCCTGAACGACGCACAGCGCGACGCCAACGGCCGCTTCCCGCGCGACGCCTCCCCGGATGACCTCGTCGTGCACCAGCAGGACATCCAGGCCGTGCTCAACGCGTTGTGGAGTGCGGGCGCGGAGGCGATCCAGATGCAGGATCAGCGCATCATCGCCACGTCGGCCCCTCGCTGCGTCGGCAATACGTTGCTGCTCAACGGGCGGACATACAGCCCGCCGTACACGATCACCGCGATCGGCGACGCCACGGCCATGCAGTCCGCATTGGCCGCCGCTCCGCTGGTGATCCTCTACAAGCAGTACGTGGTGCGGTTCGGCCTCGGCTACACCGAACAGGCCACACCCGATGTGCGGGTCGCCGGGTACAGCGAACCGGTGCGGATGCACTCCGCCCAGCCGGCCGGCCCGGTCAGCTACTGAACCGGCCTGCCTGCGATCTCGACGGTAACCTGACACGATGCGGATCTTGGTCGTCGACAACTACGACAGTTTCGTCTTCAACCTGGTGCAGTACCTCGGGCAGCTCGGCGTCGAGGCGCAGGTGTGGCGCAACGACGATGCCCGGCTGTCCGACCCCGCCGCAATCGTTGCCGAGGTCGACGGGGTTCTGCTCAGCCCGGGACCGGGCACCCCGGAACGGGCCGGGGCGTCGATCGACTTGGTGCGCGCCTGCGCCGCGGGCCGCACCCCACTGCTGGGAGTGTGCCTGGGCCATCAGGCCATCGGCGTCGCGTTCGGGGCCACTGTGGATCGGGCCCCCGAGTTGCTGCACGGCAAAACCAGCAAGGTCTTTCACACGAATACCGGTGTGCTGCAAGGACTTCCAGATCCCTTTACGGCGACCCGGTATCACTCGCTGACCATCCTGCCGGAAACGCTGCCCGCCGAGCTGGAGGTGACCGCACGCACCCGTAGCGGGGTGATCATGGCTGTGCGGCACACCGATCTGCCGATCCACGGGGTTCAGTTCCATCCGGAATCGATCCTCACCGAGGGCGGCCATCGAATGCTGGCCAACTGGTTGGCCTACTGCGGCCAGGCCCGGGACGACGCGTTGGTGCAGCGGCTGGAAAGCGAGGTCGTGAGCAGCTTGGCCACCGTGCGGCGCTACGACTCGGCTACTGACCGAACTTCAGCGTGACCGGCCCGTCCTTGTTCTCGCCCTGACCCGCGGACGGGCTCTGGAACACGATCCGGTTGTGCTGCGAGCCGCCCGCGTCGACGTCAGCGCCCTTGACCAGCACACCGTTCCATCCGAGCGCACGCAGCTGCGGCTCGGCGTCGGTCCAGAACAGACCTGACAAGTCCGGCATGACGAACTGGTTGCCCTTGGAGACCTGTATTTCGATCACCGAATCGACCGGAACAGTCGCTCCCGCGGGCGGATTGGTCCCGATCACGTCGCCGGCCGGGCGCGAGCTGTCGATGGCGGCTTGGCTGAATTTACTGAACCCATAGACCGTGAGGTTCTTCTGCGCGCTGTCGGCGGTCTGCCCCGCTACGTCGGGAACCTGCTTGGTCGACGGACCCGAACCGATGATGACGGAGATCTCGTTGGTGATCGCCGACGTCTGGTTGGCCGGTGGATTGGTCCCGAGCACCTTGTCTTTCATTTCCGGGGTGGAAGGCGAGTGGACCTCCTTGAAGCGGCCGAAGCCGGCCGATTTCAGCTTCTTCACCGCGGAGGCATAGCTGAGCGACGACACGTCCGGCACCTCGCGCTGCTCGGGTCCGGTAGACACGTTGATCGTGATCAGGTCGCCGGCCCCCACTTTGGCGTTGCCGGCCGGGTCGGTGCCGATGACGTGATCGGGCGGGACGGTCGAATCCGGTTTCTGCTGAGTGCGCGTCTTGAAGCCGTGATTCTGCAGCGCGGCGATCGCGTCGGCGGACGCCTGGCCCCGCACGTCGGGCACGGAAACGTTGCGCAGACCGCCGCCGAAGGTGTTGATCAGGATGGTGACGATCACGGTCAGCACCGCCAGCGCCGCGACCGCGACAACCCAGCGACTGATCGAACCGGCTCCGCGCTCCCGGGTGAAGTCGAGTTCTTGCCGGGGCAGCGGATCGGTCTGCGGTCCACCCGATCCCCCGGGATGCGGCGAGGCCAGCAGCGACGAGCGCTCGGCGTCGGTGAGGACTTTGGGCGCCTCCGGCGGCTCGCCGTTGTGTACCCGAACCAGGTCGGTGCGCATCTCCGCGGCGGTCTGATAGCGGTTCTCGGGGTTTTTGGTCAGCGCCTTGAGCACCACGGCGTCGAGGTCCGCGGAGATGCCTTCATGCCGCTGCGACGGCGGGACAGGATCCTCACGGACGTGCTGGTAGGCCACCGCGACCGGTGAGTCGCCGACGAAAGGGGGTTCGCCGGTGAGCATTTCGTAGAGAACGCAGCCCAGCGAGTAGACGTCGGAGCGGGCATCGACCGAATCGCCCCGAGCTTGCTCGGGTGAAAGATATTGCGCGGTACCGATCACCGCCGCGGTCTGGGTGACGCTGACTCCGCCGTCGGAGAGCGCCCGGGCGATGCCGAAGTCCATCACCTTGACCGCGTTGGTGGTGCTGATCATGATGTTGGCCGGCTTGACGTCGCGGTGGATGATGCCGTGTTGATGGGAGAAGTTCAGCGCCTGGCAGGCGTCGGCGATGACCTCGATGGCGCGCGTGGGCGGCAGCGGTCCGTCGGTGTGGACGATGTCGCGCAGCGTGACACCGTTGACGTACTCCATCACGATGTAGGGCAGCGGTCCGGCGGCGGTCTCGGCCTCGCCGGTGTCATAGACCGCGACGATCGCCGGGTGGTTCAGCGCGGCGGCGTTTTGCGCCTCGCGCCGGAAGCGCAGGTAGAAGCTCGGGTCGCGAGCCAGGTCGGCGCGCAGCACCTTGACCGCTACGTCCCGGTGTAGCCGGACATCCCGGGCCAAGTGGACCTCGGACATGCCTCCGAAGCCAAGGATTTCACCCAGTTCGTAGCGGTCGGACAGGTGTTGCGGGGTCGTCATTGCGGTATTTCGTGTCGGGGCGGTAACGCGTGTCGGCTCAGCGCGACCGCCCACTTGTATTGAGGCGGGTTGCATTGCCGTCCAGCATTACCTGTTACCCCTCGATCCGTCCAATTTGTCGGATGCGCCGGAGCCGGCCCCGACTTGCTGGGCGGCTGCCCGGTGTCGGTCACGGTCGGTGCGGACGGTTGCTGCTGGGAGCCGCTGTCGTGCGAGTTGACGACGATCAGGACCGCAATGATGATCGCCAGCGCGCCCAGCACTCCGGCGGCCCACAGCAGGGCACGCTGGCCGGAGGAGAACGTGCGCCGCGGCGGCGGCGTGCGGTGGCCGCCGGTGGTGCGACGGGCGGCGGGAGCGCGGCCGGTCGGATTGGCCGCAGCGCGTGCCTGCGCGCCCGACGGGATGGCGGCCGGGGTGGCGCGGCCGGCGGGTGCCCCCCCGCTGGGCCGCGGCGGTCTGCGACCGGCGCGGACGGCGGCGACGGCGTCGGCGAACGGTCCCCCGCTGCGGTAGCGCATGCTGGGGTTTTTGACCAGGGTGATCTCGATGAGCTCGCGCACGTTGGGCGGCAAGTCGGGCGGCAACGGCGGGGGCGGCTCTTTGATGTGCTTCATCGCCACCGTCAACGCGCCGTCACCGGTGAACGGGCGCTTACCCGAAACCGCTTCGTAGCCAACCACTCCCAGCGAATAGACATCGCTGGCCGGAGACGCGTCGTGGCCGAGGGCCTGCTCGGGCGCAATGTACTGCGCGGTGCCCATCACCATGCCGGTCTGGGTCACCGGAGCGGCGTCGACGGCCTTGGCGATACCGAAGTCGGTGATCTTCACCTGACCGGTGGGGGTGATCAGGATGTTGCCGGGCTTGACGTCGCGATGCACCAGACCGGCGGCGTGCGCAACCTGCAGTGCCCGCCCGGTCTGCTCGAGCATGTCCAGCACGTGCCGCAACGAGAGCCGGCCGGTGCGCTTGAGCACCGAGTTGAGCGGCTCACCGTTGACCAACTCCATCACCAGGTAGGCGGTGCGGCCCTCGCCGTCCATGTTGGTCTCGCCGTAGTCGTGAACGCTGGCGATCCCGGGATGATTGAGCATCGCGGTGGTACGCGCCTCGACCCGAAAACGCTCGATGAACTCAGGGTCAGAGGAGAATTCGCTTTTGAGCACCTTGACCGCGACACGCCGCCCCAGCCGGCTGTCCACCGCCTCCCACACCTGGCCCATGCCGCCGGTGGCGATGAGGCGCTGCAACCGGTAGCGGCCCGACAGCGTCACACCTACTCGCGGGCTCATGGTCCTCCCTGCAGCGCGGCCTCGATGACGGCCCGCCCGATCGGTGCGGCCAGCGCACCGCCGGTGGCCGACAACCGGTCGGCGCCGTCCTCCACGACCACCGCAACGGCCACCTTCGGGGACTGTGCGGGCGCAAAGGCGATGTACCACGCGTGTGGTGGCGTGTTGCGCGGGTCGGTGCCGTGCTCTGCGGTACCTGTCTTGGATGCGATCTGCACGCCGGGGATCGCCCCTTTCTGCTGTGTTCCATTCTCGGCGCCGACCATCAACTCCGTTAGCTTAGCTGCGACCTCTGGGGAGACTGCACGGCGCTGTTGGTGCGGCGCGGTGGCGCCGATGTTAGCCAGGTCGGGCCCTTGCAGGCTGTTGACCAAGTACGGCTGCATGGTTACGCCGGCATTGGCGATGGTAGCGGCAACCAACGCGTTCTCCAGTGGCGTCACCGCGACGTCCTTCTGGCCGATACTCGACATTCCCAGCGCCGCGGCGTCCGGGATCGGGCCCGCGGTGGACTCGGCGACCTGCAGCGGAATCGGATCGGGCACGTTATCCAGACCGAACGACTGCGCGGTGCCGCGCAGGGCGTCGGTGCCGGTGAGCAGGCCCAATTGGACGAACGCCGTGTTGCACGACTTGGCGAACGCCTCACGCAGCGAGACGGTTTCGGCGTTGATGCAGGGGGCGCCGCCGTAGTTCTCCAGGGTGGCGGTGCTGTCCGGCAGCGGAATCTTGGCCGCCGCGGTGAGCTGCTCGTCTTCGGTCACGCCGTTCTGCAGCGCGGCCGCGGTGGTGATCACCTTGAACGTCGAACCGGGCGGATAGGTCTCGGAGATGGCGCGGTTGGTCATCGGCGAATGCGGGTCGTCGCGAAGTTGCTGCCAGGTTTGCGACTGCTGTTCGGGGTCGTGCGACGCGAGCAGGTTGGGGTCGTAGGACGGCGCGGACACCAGGGCCAGGATTTTGCCGGTCGACGGCTCCAGCGCGACGACCGCGCCCCGGCACCCGCCGTTGCAGCCCTGCTGCATGCCATCCCACGCGGCCTGCTGGATGCGCGGGTTGATGGTGGTATCCACGTTGCCGCCGCGCGGGTCGCGTCCGGTGAAGAAGTCGGCAAGCCGCCGACCGAACAACCGTTGGTCGGATCCGTTGAGCAGTGGATCCTCGGCCCGTTCCAGCCCGCTGCTGGAATAGCGCAACGAATAGAAGCCGGTAACCGGCGCGTACACCGCGGCATTGGGATAGACCCGCAGGAAACGGAAGCGGCTGTCGGTGGCGACCGAATACGCCAGCAGCTGGCCGCTCGCAGTGATCTGGCCGCGCTGGCGCGAGTACTCGTCGAGCAGAACCCGTTGGTTGCGCGGGTCGGCGCGCAACCCGTCGGCAGTGAACACCTGAGTGAGCGTGGCGTTGAACAGCAGCAGCACGATCAGCGCCATCACGGTCACCGAGATCCGGCGCAGGGAGGTGTTCATACTCGCTCGATCACCTCGGTGTTGGCACCCGCGATCGGCGACGTATTGCGCGGCCGGGTACGGAACGGACGACGGGCCGAATGTGAGATGCGCACCAAGATGGCCAGCAACACGTAGTTGGCCACCAGCGACGAGCCCCCGTACGACATCCAGGGTGTGGTCAGCCCGGTCAGCGGAATAAGGTTTGTCACCCCGCCGACGACGATGAACAGCTGGATGGCCAGCGCCGAGGCCAGTCCCGCGGCCAGCAGCTTGCCGAAGCTGTCACGTACCGCGATCGCGGTCCGCATGCCGCGGATGATCACGATGGTGTAGAGCATCAACAGGCCGGCCAGTCCGACCAGACCGAGTTCTTCGCCGAACGCGGCCACGATGAAATCGGTCGACGCGGCCGGCACGGTGCCCGGCTGGCCGTTGCCGAGACCGGTGCCGAACACGCCGCCGGTGGCGAAGCTGAACAGCGACTGCACGATCTGGTAGCCGGCACCGTCCGGGTCGGCGAACGGGTCTAACCAGGTCTGCACGCGAACCCGAACATGGTTGAAAATGAAGTACGCCGCAACACTTCCCAGCGCGAACAAGGTCAAGCCGATGACCACCCAACTGAACCGCTGGGTGGCAAGGTAGACGACCACCAGAAACGACGCGTAGAGCAGTAGCGAAGTCCCGAGGTCCTTTTCGAAGACCATCACGCCGACCGACGTCACCCACGCCGCCAGCAGCGGAGCCAGGTCGCGTGGCCGAGGCAGGTCCATGCCCAGGACGTGCTTGCCGGCACTGGTGAACAGACCGCGCTTGGCAACCAGGACTGCCGAAAAGAAAACGAGCAGAAGGATTTTCGAGAACTCCGCCGGCTGAATCGAAAATCCCGGCAGCTTAATCCAGATTTTCGCGCCGTTCTGCTCGGATAACGACCGTGGCAGCAGCGCCGGGATCGCCAGGATGACCAGTCCGGTCAGCCCACAGATATAGCCGTAGCGGGCGAGCTGGCGATGGTCCTTGAGCCAGATCACCACGAACGCAAACGCCCCCACACTCACCAGCGTCCAAAGGATTTGCGGATTTGCGCGTGCGCTGGCCCCGCTGAGGCGGTCGTCGATGTCGAGCCGGTGAATCATCACCAGCCCCAGACCGTTGAGCAGCGCCACTATCGGCAGCAGCAACGGGTCCGCGTACGGCGCGAAGCGTCTGATCGCGAGGTGGGCGCACGCGAACACCGCCAAAAACCCTGCGGCGTAGGTGATCAGCTGCCAGTTCACGCCGCGTTCCTGATCGGCCTGCACGATCGCGAAGGCCGCCACGGTGATCACGGTGGCGAAGCACAGCAGCAGCAGCTCGGCGTTGCGTCGATGCGGCAGCGGAGGTGTTACCGCGACCGGCGGCTGCGGCTGCGTGGTCATGTCGGCGCCCGGCAGTCGGTGCCGGGCTGGGGCGGCGGCGGAGAGAGCGCCGTGACGGTAGGCGCGGCCGGTGTCGGTGAGGGACTTGCCGGCGGCTGTTCTGGGGTACTCGCGCCGGGTTCTGCTGGCTGGCTTGGCGTGGCTGCGGTGGGCGGCGTCGAGGTCGGGGGCGATTGGGCGCGCGCGGGCGGACAGAGCGGTAGCAGCGACTCGGTCGACAATCGGCGTAGCTGTGCGTTGGCCTGTTCCAGCGTGCCTGCCGGAAGTCCGGCGGCCACTTGCGCGCGAGCCGACTCGGCCAGATCGGACAGCTTCATGGGCTGGCAGTCGCGGCTACTGACGGCCTGGCCGTAGCGGATCACCGACAACTGGTTGCGGCTGTTCAGGCAGCCTTGCGAGTAGGGCTGATGCAGCGGCACGCCCAGGATCGACACCTGGATGCCTTGCATGATGGACACCGCGCCGCCGTATTCGGCGACGTAGTAGTAATTGCGGATGACAGTTCGGCCGATCGCCAGCGCCGCGAGCACCAGCAACACGACCAACGCCGCACCGATCGCGATTCGCCGTCGCGACCGCCGCGGCCGGATGAAGGTATCGACTTGCGGCAGAACGCGTTTGACTACATTTGCGCGCGGGTTGATCGCCGAGGCCCGGCCCGCTGAGGTGTTGGGCCGGGTCAGTTGGTCCTCATATTCCGAGTCGCCTGATACCGCGCCCGCGATGATCGGCTGGGTCTGGCCGTAGTCGTAGTCGACGACGTCGGCGACGACCACCGTGACGTTGTCGGGACCGCCGCCGCGCAACGCCAATTCGATGAGGCGGTCGGCGCTGTCGGTGACATCGGGAATCTGCAGCGCGTCGAGGATGGTCTCGTCGCTGACCGGGTCGGAGAGCCCGTCCGAGCACAGTAGGTAGCGGTCCCCGATGCGTACTTCCCGCATGGTCAGCGTGGGCTCAACCTCATGACCGGTCAGCGCCCGCATGATCAGCGATCGCTGCGGGTGGCTGTGTGCCTCTTCCCGGGTGATCCGGCCTTCGTCGACCAAGGTCTGGACGAACGTGTCGTCCTTGGTGATCTGGCTCAGCTCGCCGTCGCGCAGCATATAGCCGCGCGAGTCGCCGATGTGCACCAGCCCAAGACGGTTGCCCGCGAACAGAATTGCGGTGAGGGTGGTGCCCATCCCCTCGAGGTCGGGTTCCATCTCGACCTGCGCGGCGATAGCCGAATTGCCGGAGTGTACCGCGGCGTCGAGTTTGGCCAGCAGATCGCCACCGGGTTCGTCGTCGTCGAGGTGGGCCAGCGCGGCAATTACCAACTGAGAAGCGACTTCACCGGCGGCGTGCCCACCCATGCCGTCGGCAAGCGCCAGCAACCGCGCGCCGGCGTACACCGAGTCTTCGTTGTTGGAACGCACCAAGCCGACATCGCTGCGGGCCGCATACCGCAAGACCAAAGTCACGGGCGCAGCTCGATTACCGTCTTGCCGATATGAACCGGCGTGCCAATGGGAACCCGTACCGCCGTCGTCACCTTCGCCCTGTCAAGGTATGTGCCGTTGGTCGATCCTAGATCTTCGACGTACCATTCCGAGCCGCGCTGGGAAAGCCGCGCGTGCCGTGTCGAGGCGTAGTCATCAGTCAGCACCAGAGTGGAGTCGTCGGCGCGTCCGATCAACACCGGCTGGCTGCTGAGGGTGATACGGGCACCCACCAATGCGCCCTCGGTCACCACCAGGTAGCGCGCCGCGGTGAGGCGTTGGCGCGACGGTAATAACGTGCCCCGCAACGTCAACCCGCGTCGCACCATGACCGCGCCGGTCGGGGCATAGATGTCAGTCCGCAAGATTCTCAACACCGACCAGATGAACAGCCATAACAGCATCAAGAAACCGGCGCGCGTCAGTTGCAGTACTAGTCCCTGCATCTGGCGTCCCCTCCGTCCTGGCGCCGCCCGCTCCGGGTGCCCGGATATAGCAACGTCACGATACTTGGACGGCGGTCGATGCGGGCTGAAGCTGGATAGCTTCGCGGCCCACGGGCTCAATGGATGTGGACGACGATCTCCGAGTGGCCCAGCCGGATCACGTCACCGTCTGCCAACTGCCACTCCTGCACAGGCGCGTTGTTGACGGTGGTGCCGTTAGTGGAGTTGAGATCCGACAGCAGCGCGACGTGGCCGTCCCAACGGATCTCCAGGTGGCGGCGCGACACACCGGTGTCCGGCAGCCGGAACTGGGCGTCCTGGCCGCGACCGATGATGTTGGCGCCGTCGCGCAACTGGTAGGTGCGCCCGCTGCCGTCGTCGAGCTGCAAGGTGACCGCGGTCCCCGAGGACGGGTAGCCGCTCTGCCCGTAGCCGCCGCCGTAGCCGCCGCCCTCGGCGGGCTGACCATACTCGTAGTCACGCCCCGCCGGCTCGCCGTACCCGCCGCCGTATGTCGGAGCGGGCGCCTCGCCGTAACGGCCGTAGTCGGGCTGTTGGCCGTAGTCCTGACGCCCGTAGCCCTGGTCATAGCCGCCACCCTGCTCGGGGTGGGGTGCCCGTTGGTCGGGTGCGGGATAGCCGCCCTCATCGTGGCGGGCAGGTCCGCGGCCATAGTCGGCGTACTCGCCGTAACCCTGGCCACCGGGCTGGCCGGGGCCGCCCTGGCGGTAGCCGGCGTCGTAACCCTGGCCGCCGCCATAGCCGCCGGCCGGCCGCTGTTCATACTGCGGGTAGCCGCCCTGGTCGGGGTAGCCGCCGCGCTGGTCGGGGTAGCCGCCCTGTTCGGGGTATCCCCCGCGCTGGTCGGGGTAGCCGCCCTGTTCGGGGTAGCCGCCGCCCTGTTCGGGGTAGCCGCCCTGCTCCGGATACCCGCCCTGCTCCGGATAGCCGCCTTGGGCGGGCGGCGCGGCCGGATAACCGTGCTGGTCGGGGTAGCCGCCCTGCTCCGGCGGATAGGGGCCGCCCTGCTCCGGCGGATAGGGACCTCGGG
>DATFYT010000030.1:0-10539 GCA_035314925.1 Mycobacterium sp.
GGAGACCGGCGCCACGGAGCTATACCCGCTGATGAATTTGTGGCGCGACGGCTACCACCAGAATTACCCGAACGTCACGATCAACACGGCGTCCACCGGGTCAGGTGCCGGGATATCCCAGGCCATTGCCAGGACAGCCGAAATCGGCGCTTCCGGCGCCTACCTGTCCAACGGTGATATTGCCGCGCACAAGGGACTGATGAACATCGCCTTGGCCATTGCCGCTGAGCAGGTCCACTACAATCTGCCCGGCGTCACCGAGCACCTAAAGCTGAATGGCAAAGTGCTGGCGGCCATGTACCAGGGCACGATCAAAACCTGGAATGACCCGCAGATCGCCGCCCTCAACCCCGGGGTGAATCTGCCAGCCACCCCGGTGGTTCCGCTACACCGATCCGACGGGGCCGGCGACACTTTCGTGTTCACGCAATATATGTCGAAGCAAGACCCCGACGGTTGGGGTAAGTCGCCCGGCTTCGGCACCACCGTCGACTTTCCCGCGGTGCCCGGCGCGCTGGGCGAGAACGGCGCCGGCGGCATGGTGACCGGCTGCGCCGAAACTCCCGGCTGCGTCGCCTACATCGGCATGAGTTACCTCGACCAGGCAAGCCAGAAGGGGCTGGGCGAAGCCCAGTTGGCCAATGCTTCTGGTAAGTATCTGTTGCCCGACGCCCAAAGTATTCAGGCCGAGGCTGCCGGCTTCGCCTCGCAGACACCGGCGAACCAGGTGATCTCGCTGATCAACGGGCCCGCCGCGGACGGGTATCCGATCGTCAACTACGAGTACGCCGTGGTCTACAGCAGCCAGAAGGATGCCGCTACCGCACAGACGCTGCAGGCGTTTCTGCACTGGGTGGTGACCGATGGCGGCAGCCCCAAGTTCCTCGACAAGGTTCACTTTCAGCCGCTGCCGGCCCCGGTGCTGAAGTTGTCCGACGCCCAGATCGCCCAGATCGCAAGCTAAATCGTTCTTTGACGTTTTCCATGCAGCAGCCTTCGTCAGGCGGCTCAACCGTCCGCCGACCCATGCTGAGCCGCCTCCGTGTGGTGCGCCGCCAGGGCCTCGCCGTCCGTTGGGCCGGCGGGGCGGGTGCTGTGGTCCCGCTGATCGCGCTCGTGTTCGTGCTGGCGACGCTGATCATCGAGGCGCTGCCCGCGATCAGGCTCAACGGACTGCACTTCTTCACCGCCACCGAATGGAACCCGGGAAACCTCTATGGCAACACGGTTGTCACCGACGGTGTCCCACATCCGACGGGCGCCTACTACGGGGCACTGCCGCTGATTGTCGGCACTCTGGCGAGTTCTGCGATCGCCCTGATCGCCGCGGTGCCGGTGTCAATCGGAGCAGCGTTGGCGATCGTGGAACGGTTGCCGAAACGTCTCGCCTCGGCGGTCGGCATGGTACTCGAATTGCTCGCCGGCATCCCCAGTGTCGTCGTCGGCCTTTGGGGGGCATTGACATTCGGGCCGTTCATCGCCCACCACATCGCTCCGGTGATCGCCCGCAACGTTCCCGATGTGCCGGTGCTCGACTACTTCCGCGGCGATACCGGCAACGGAGAAGGCCTGTTGGTGTCCGGTCTGGTGCTCGCGGTGATGATCATTCCCATCATCGCCAGCACCACGCGTGACCTGATCCGGCAGGTGCCTGCACTGCCCCGCGAGGGCGCGATCGCGCTGGGGATGTCCGATTGGGAGTGTGCGCGCAGGGTCACTCTGCCGTGGGTGTCCAGCGGCATCATCGGCGCCGTGGTCCTGGGACTTGGACGTGCGCTGGGGGAGACGATGGCTGTCGCCATGGTATCCGGTGCCGCGTTGGGCACGATGCCCACCAACATCTACTCGACCATGACGACCATCGCCGCCACCGTTGTGTCGCAGCTGGATTCGGCGCTGACCGACTCCACCAACTTCGCAGTGAAGACGCTCGCCGAAATCAGTCTGGTGCTGATGGTGATCACGCTGCTGACGAATGTGGCGGCTCGTGCGCTGGTGCGCCGGGTGTCGGGTACCGCGCTACCGGTCGGGCGAGGTATTTGAAGTGAGCGAATCGACCGCGCCTGGGGCCGGGCAGACATCGACGTCCGCTCGGCATTGGTCGGTCGTTGCTCGACGAAAGATCGTCAACGCGCTGTGGTGGACCGCATGCTTCTGCTGTCTGGCGGTGGTGATCGGACCGACGTTGTGGATGCTGATCGGAGTCATCGGCCGCGCTTTGCCCGTGTTCCACTGGAGCGTGCTTGTCGAGGACTCGCATGGCGGCGGTGGCGGCCTGCGCAACGCCATCGTGGGCACCGCGGTCCTGGGTATCGGGGTCATGTTGGTGGGTGGCACCGTGAGCGTGTTGACTGGGATCTATCTGTCCGAATTCGCCACCGGAAGAACGTACTCCATCCTGCGCGGTGCTTACGAGGTGCTGTCCGGTATTCCGTCCATTGTGCTTGGCTATGTTGGCTATCTGGCACTCGTCGTGGACTTTGATTGGGGCTTTTCCCTGGCGGCCGGGGTGTTGGTGCTGTCGGTGGTGAGCATTCCCTACATCGCCAAGGCCACCGAGTCCGCGCTTAACCAGGTGCCGACGTCGTACCGGGAGGGGGCCACGGCTCTGGGGCTGCCGATCGGTTGGACGCTGCGCAAAGTCGTGCTGAAGACGGCAATGCCCGGAATCGTTACCGGGCTGCTGGTGGCACTGGCGGTGGCGATCGGCGAGACGGCGCCGATGCTGTACACGGCGGGCTGGTCGGATTCCCTCCCGACCGCACAACTCACCGACTCGCCAGTCGGATACTTGACCTACCCCATCTGGACGTTCTACAACCTGCCGTCGAAGACGGCCCAAGACCTGTCCTATGACGCGGCCTTATTGCTGCTCGTGTTCTTGCTACTGCTGATCATCGTTGGGCGGCTGATCACCTGGTTCGCCCAGCGGCATTCGGAGTCGAAATAACCAGCAGTCGCTGGCGGAAGGCTACGGGTGCCGCAGCTGTAAGAATTCCAGCAGCAGCGCGTTGACGATCGCCGCTTGCTCAATCTGCGGGCAGTGACCGGCCGCCTCGACCACGGCTGACCGCGCCCCGGCAATCTGGTCGGCGATCTCTTTCGCCCAGCCCGGCGGAAGAAGCTTGTCGCACTCACCCTCGATGACGAGCGTTGGAACCGAGACACGTTCGTAGGCCCGTTTACTCGACGGGGTCGGTGGCGGCGCCGCTCCGGGCCGGCGAAAACGGGCCGCGGCGAGTGCCTCCCACGCGCCGGGAGCAATGCTGGATTCGAAACGACGCTGGACGTAGTCGTCGTCAGCCGGATACGACGGATCGTGGAAGAGCGCCTCAACAATCCGGCGCATGGCCGGCACGGTCGCTTCGTAGTCGTAGAGCGCCTCTATGTACTGGTTGCGTTGGATTTCGCCGCCGCCGCAGATGGCCACCAAGCTGCGCATCGGCAGCACCGGCGAATCCGATGTGGCGTCGGTGAGCAAGTTGATGGCGCCCATCGAATTGCCGACGAAGTGTGCGGAGTCGACGCCGAGCTCGCTGCAGAACCGCGCGATGTGGCGGATCCGCATGCCGCGGCCGTCGTTGAAGTCGATGACTTTGGCCGACTGTCCGAAGCCCAACATGTCGGGCGCCAGTACTCGATACCGGTTGGCAAGCGCAGGTATCGTTCGCTCCCAGCCGATTTCGGCGCTGACACCGAACTCGCCACCGTGCAGCAGGATCACCGGATCGCCATCGCCGGCTTCCAGGTAACTGGTGACCAGCCCGTCGACCACGAGCTGTTTGCGTTGCATCCCGCTGCTCATCCCTTACCCGGCGGCCTGGCCCGGAGTTGACCGCACGAATGTCAACACCTGCGACGCCAGCAGGTTCAGCTGATTGGTGACGGTCACGTCGATCAGTTCGCCTGCCTCGTCCCAGATTTGGTCGGCGGAGTTGATCGCGACGCCCAGCGGAGTCGGCCAGGCCCGCAGCGCATGCCCGACGGCGCGGAGCTGGTCTAGTGTGCCCACCGCCGCCTGCCATCCGTAAGCACAGCTGATGCAGCCCCACGGTTTGTTGTCGAGGTAGACGCGGGAGTCGTCACGCATATCTTCGATGTAGTCGAGCGCGTTTTTCACCAGTCCGGAGATGCCGCCGTGGTATCCGGGCGAACCAACGATGACGGCGTCTGCCTCACGGAGAGCCTCGATCAGCTGAACCGCTTCTCGCGTGCGGGCCGGGTCGTGCGGGTTGTACATCGGCAATTCGATGTCCCCGCCGCAGTAGAGCTTGGTGCGTCCGCCCTGGCGTTCAACGGCCTCCAGGCAGTGGCGCAGCGCTCGTTCGGTCGACGAGTTCGACCGCAAGGTACCGCCGAGACCGACAACCAGCGGCCCGTCGCATTCCGTCAACATCGACCGCGCCCTCCTTACTTGATCGCGATGGGATTAACCGGAGAGCCCACTGCACCAACGATGCTCAGCGGCGGGGCAATCAGCTGAAACTCGTACACATCATCGGCCGCACAGTCCGCCGCCAGCGCGGTCAGATCCCAGTACTCGCCGAGCATCAGCCCCATGTCCCGCAGGCACAGCATGTGCATGGGCAAAAACGTTCCGTCGACCCCGGATATCGGGTCTTCGACCATCAGATTGTCGGCAGCCACCGCCGCTACGTCGTGGTCATGCAGCCAGGAGGCGCACTGCCAGTCCAATCCCGAGCCGGGCACGGCCCCGTTGCCGGTCTCCAGAAACCTTGCCCACCAGCCGGTTCGGATCAACACGATGTCACCGCGCCCGATCGTCACGCCCTGCGATCGGGCGACGTCGTCGAGCTCGGCCGGGGTGATCGGGTTGCCGAGCTCGAGGAAAGTCTGTACACCGCGGTGCCGGACGAGGTCCAGCAGCACGCCACGAGAGGTGATGCCCTTGCCGTCGACCTTGTCGATGCCGCAGTGGAATGCGCCCAGGCTGGTCACCGAGTCGGCCGGGAAGCCGTTGTAGAGCTGATCGTCGTAATACACGTGGGCGAGCGCATCCCACTGGGTGGCCGCCTGCAGCGGCATGATGATCATGTCGTCGTTGAAGCGAAGCAGACTGTCCTGGAAGTATTTACCCAGCTCTTGCCCACCAGGATTGCGCGCCCACTCCGGCCCATAGCGGCCCAACGCGCTCACATCACCGCCGTCGATGGTCATCACGTGGATCGGGTTGTGCCGGAACTTGAATGCGCCCTGCGGACCCGACGACCCGAAGTCCACTCCGAGGGGAAACACCTTGCCGTGTTTGACCAGACTGGCCGCTTGGGCGACCTTGTCCGCGGTGATGAAGTTGAGCGTGCCGAGCTCGTCGTCGTCGCCCCACCGTCCCCAATTGCTGACATCTCCGGCGACGCGGCGGAAGTCGGTCAGGCTGGCCACAGTGCTTGACCTTCCTCGAGTTCGCGCGCGACCGCGGCGCCGATGTTGCCGCCGTCGACCCAGATTACTTGGCCCGAGATATAGCTGGCGGCACGGCTATTGAGGAATACCAGAACCGCGGCCTGCTCGGCCGGGTCGGCGACCCGACCCAATGGTTTGGGGATGTCATCCAGGTACTGCTGGCCGTAGGCGGCGCGCAGCTGGTCAAGGATCGGGGTCTCGGTGACGCCCGGTCCGGTGCAGTTGATGCGAATGCCTCGAGCACCGAGCGCGGTGGTATTTCTCATGGTGTACAGGATGATCGCTTCCTTGGACAACCGGTAGCCCCCGTCGGCCAGCGCGTCGGGATGGCGCTCGCACCACTCGATTCCCTCGGGCATCGTGCGGGTGTTCAGCAATCCGCCGACGACCTGCTGATGCTCCCGATAGTCGGCGGCGGCGAGCGAGGACACGCTCGCGATCGAGGATCCGGGCGGCATCTTCTCCCACACCGCCTCGGTCACCTGTCGTAGGCCGAGAAAGTTGATCGTCACGACGAGCAACGGGTCGCCGATTCCCGAGGAGACGCCGGCGATGTTGAACAACGCGTCGACGTGGTGGCCGATCGACGCCACGGCGCGGTCGATGGATGCCGTGTCGGTCAGGTCAAAGGCATGAAACTCCGCGATGTCGGTGCTCGGCGGATGCTTGTCCAGCCCAACGACGTCGGCCCCCAGCTCCGTGAGCTGCCCGACGACATGGGCGCCAATCCCCGACGCGCATCCGGTCACCACCACACGGCGACCGTCGTAACGCCACAGCTCGTCGATGTGTCCCAAGTGTCAGGCAACTTCCGCGATCACGACTGCTGCGCTTTCTGGTCCTTGGCACGCTGCGCCGCCTGGACACGGCCTTCGTTGATTTCGGCCATGGCTTCCGGGATCTCGCTCGCGGTGAACTTCCCGCCGCGACCGGTGGGCAAGCCGCCGAAGGAGTAGCCCTCGTCGAACTTCGGGGCGGTCGACTCCTGCCGGCGCGCCTCGATCTTCTCGATTACCGGCTCCAGTCGCTTCTTCTTGTCGGCGACCGCTTTTGCGTCGCGCTCGATGAACTCCGGCAACACCTCTTTACCCATCAGCTCGATGGATTCCATGGTGCCTTCGTGGCTGCGCGGGTTGAGCAGCAGGATGATCTCGTCGACGCCGCTCTCCTCGTAACTGCGGAGGAACTCCCGGACGGTGGCCGGCGACCCGATGGCGCCACGGCCGGGACCGTAGGCCAGCGTCTGGTCCTTCTCGCATTCTTCGAGATAGCGCTTCCACACCCCGGTGCGTCCAGGCGTGTGTATGCCGGTCATGTAGTAGTGCATGATCCCGAATGAGAAGAATCCACCGCCCATTCCGAGGCGCTCGAGTGCCTGCTCGTCGGTCTTGGCCACCATCATCGACAGATCGCCACCGATGGCAAGGATGTTCGGATTGATCTGCGGCGTGATCGGCACGCCGGCTTCCTCGAGCTCCTTGTAGTAGCCGTTCACCCGCTCGGTGAGCGGACCCGGGCCGGTGTACGCGAAACTCAGTGCGCCGATGCATTTCTGGGCGGCCATCTGCACCGAAGCCGGCCGGGTGCAGGCGACCCACACCGGCGGGTGCGGCTTTTGCAGCGGCTTGGGAATGACATTGCGGGCCGGCATCTCGATGTGCTCGCCCTGGAACCCGGTGAAGGGCTCCTCGATCATGCAGCGGATCGCCACCTCCAGCGCCTCTTCCCACTGTGCCCGTTTGTCGGCGGGGTCGATGTTGAAGCCGCCCAGCTCGCCGATCGAGGACGATTCCCCGGTACCGAACTCAACCCGTCCATCAGAAATCAGGTCGAGGGTCGCGATGCGTTCGGCGACCCGGGCCGGATGGTTGACGGCCGGCGGGAGATGCATGATCCCGAATCCCAGCCGGATGTTCTTGGTTCGCTGGCTGGCCGCCGCCAGAAACATCTCCGGTGCGGTGGAATGGCAATACTCCTCGAGGAAGTGGTGCTCGGTCAGCCAGACCGTGGAGAAGCCGGCCTTGTCGGCCAGCTCGACCTCGTCGAGACAGTCCTTCAGCAGGACGTGCTCGTCGTCCGGTGTCCAAGGGCGGGGTAGGGCGAATTCGTAGAACAATGAGATTTTCAACTGGTACCTCCCGGAACAATTGAGTGAGTTGAGTTTTCACTGACGAGATGTTTGGCCGCGACGTAGCCGAAGGTCATCGCCGGCCCGATGGTCGCGCCGGCGCCCGCGTAGCTGCGTCCCATCACCGCGGCCGAGGTGTTACCCACGGCGTAGAGACCGGGTACGACGCTGCCGTCGGCGCGCAGCACCCGGGCGTATTCATCCGTGCGCAAACCACCCGATGTGCCCAGGTCGCCGAGGACGACCCGAAAGGCGTAGTAGGGCGGCTTGCCGAGCGGATACAGATTGGGGTTGGGCAGAGTCGGGTCGCCGTAGTAATTGTCGTAAACGCTGTCACCCCTGTTGAAGTCGTCGTCGTGGCCGCGGCGGGCCAGCTCGTTGAAACGTCCGGCGGTGTCGCGCAGTTGCCCGGCCGGCACCCCGATCTTGGTTGCGAGTTCATCCCAGCTTTTCGCCGACTTGACCACGCCCGACTCCAACCAGGCTTTGGGCATCTTTCGCCCGGTGGGTACGGGGGCGCCCGGAATCTTCGGCAGCGGAAGATGTCCGCCGACGACGTAGCGATTGAACGATCTGTGGTCGGTGATGAGCCAGCACGGGATATGGGTGACGCCGGATCTCTGACCCTCGATCATGGCGTGGCCGAAGTCCATGTAGGGAGCCGCCTCGTTGATGAAGCGCCTTCCCTCGCCGTTGACGATGAACTGCGACGGCATCATCCGCTCGTTGAGCATGAATTGCATTCGGCCATCCGGCCATTGGATGGCCGGAAACCACCAGGCCTCGTCGAGCAGTTCGGCGGCGGCGCCGACCTTCTGACCGGCGCGGATCCCGTCGCCGGTGGCCGCGGGGTTGCCGAAGCTCCAATCCTGTTCCACGGTCGGCTGGTGCTCTTTGCGCCATGCGAGGTCGTGGTCGAATCCGCCGGTCGCCAGGATGACCCCCCGTCTGGCGTAGATCCGCAGCGGTGAGCCGTCTTTCACGACGGCCGCGCCGGTGACCGATCCGTCGTCGCCGGTGAGCAGTTCGGTCATGGGTGAGTCCAGCCACAGCGGGATACCGCGGTCCTTCATCGCCAGCCGTAGCCGCGCCGCCAGCGACTGGCCGATCGCCGCGATCCGATCGCCGAAGACGCGCGCCCTGATCATCCGCCACACCAGCTTCACCAGGACGCCTTTGCCGGCCAATGACTGGCGAACTTGGTAGAACGATCGAAGCTCTTTGGGGCCCAACCAGATTCCCCGTGGCGCCAACGCCAAGGGAGCAAGCAGATGTTGTTCTTCCTCGGCCAACGTTCGCAAGTCGATCGGGGGAACGTTGATCGTGCTGCCAAGTTCGGAACCACCGGGCAATTCCGGATAGTAGTCGGCATAGCCGGGCTTCCACACAAACTCGAACCACGGACTGAGTTGCTCGAGGAACTCCATCATTTCCGGTGCCGAGTCGACATACTGCTGGATGCGCGCGTCGCTCACCAACCCGTTGGTGATCCGACGCATGTAGTCGACAACGCCGTCCGGCGGCGGCGCGTACCCTGCCCGGCGTTGCGCCGGCGCTCCCGGTACCCAGATGCCGCCCCCCGACAGCGCGGTGGAACCACCGAACTGACCGGACTTTTCGACGACCAGCGTCTCCAGGCCAGAAGCATGGGCAGCCAGAGCCGCCGTCATCCCGCCGCCCCCAGAGCCGATGACCAGCACGTCGACGTCGTGCGTCATGTCGTCGGCACCGCCGTTCTCACCGCGAAGCCGGCGATCAACTCGGCCGCCGGCCGGTAGTAACGCGCCGCGGTCTGATATGGACCGGCCGACGCCAGCGCCGCGAAAGCGGCTACCCAGGTGCGGATCTCGTGTGCCGAGTTGCCGCCCTCTTGAGCGATGAACGAGTTGGACCACTTGTCCAGCTCCTCGAGTTCCCCGCTGTCGAGAATGTCGAGGAATCGTTGATCCCACGCCGGGTTGAGGGGTTGTAGCTCGCTCTTCCCGTTGGCGAAACTTCTGGCCGCGTCCATCACCGCGGTCTGCCGCGCGAGCCGCTGTTCGGGCGTCATCGGCCGGCCGTGCACAATTCGTTCCACGACCGCCGGCGTCGCCGTTGCCAGCGTCGGGACCGGCGGATCATGCGACAGCCCACCGGATCCCATCACCAGGACCCGCTTGTTCAGGGTGGCCAGGTAGCTGCCGACCGCGGTGCCGAGCGTCCGGCAACGATGCAACGGCCCAAGCGGGGTGGCGACCGAGTTGATAAAAATCGGTATCACCGGGCGCGCCGTCGCGCGACCGAACAACTTCTCCAATGGTTGAACGGTGCCGTGGTCGACGTCCATGTTCGCCGATATGGCGATGTCGACGCCGGCCGACAGGACAGCTTTCGCGCAGGCGACCGCAGTGGCTTCGGGAACGTCGAGCGGCCCTTTGTGAGTGCCGTAATCGCCGACCCCTTGCGCTTCGGTGCCGATGCAAAACGGTGGCATCAGCTTGTAGAAGAAGCCGTTGTAGTGGTCGGGGGCGAAGATGACGACGAGCTCCGGGTCGAAGCCTTCGACGAATTCCCTTGCCTGCGCGAGCGCGCCGTCGATGTCATCAAGGAGGTCCTGCGCGGGCCCGGGCAGATTCAGTAGCGGGCTGTGGGACATACAGCACAGGGCTACGGGCACTTTGAAAATCACCGCCTCCCGGTGTCAAGGTGAGGACGTCGAATAGCGAGGCGCTCAGCTCGGGTGCGAGTTGAGCGATGCAGGCGCCCGCGATGCAACGGTCGGGGCGCAGAAATAGCACGGACTCTTGGTGGGTGTCGAACCAGGCTTTGAGTTCGCCGCCGCGGTCGCCGACGACCAGAACATCGGGATCGTCGTGCCCGGTCCAGTGCAGCTGACTCAGCGGCCGGGCCGCCACGAACTTCGCACCCAGCGCCTTCCAGTTCGCAAACGCGGTGGCGCGCAGGATTTCGCGCGGATTGTTGTTCCAGCACAGCACAGCGAATCCGCCGCC
>DATFYT010000031.1:0-50129 GCA_035314925.1 Mycobacterium sp.
CGATGCCGCACGAAGAGGTGCGCGATTACTTCTATCAGCGGCAGAACTATCTGCACGAGCTGGACACCGCGGCCGAGGACCTGACCACCCGGATGCGATTGCACCACGGCGATCTGGCCGGCGAGTTGTCCCGCCGGCTGATCGAGGTGCACGGCGTGCACATCAATAAACGCATCGACCTCGGCGACACCGTACTGCACCGCTACGATCCGGCGACCAAGACGCTGGAGATCAGCAACCACCTCTCGTCGGGCCAACAGGTGTTCAAGCTGGCCGCCGAGCTGGCGTATCTGGAGTTCGGCGACCTGATCGACAGCATGGTGACCGAAGGCAAGTTCACCAGCGACGAGTCGCGCACCCTGGCCCGGCTCGGGCTGGCCAACTACTTCGCCGCGGCTGCAGTCCTGCCGTACCGCCAGTTTCACGACGTCGCAGAGAACTTCCGCTACGACGTCGAGCGGCTCTCGGCCTTCTACTCGGTCAGTTACGAGACGATCGGGCACCGGCTCTCCACGCTGCAGCGGCCGACCATGCGGGGCGTGCCGTTCTCCTTCATTCGGGTAGACCGGGCCGGAAACATGTCAAAACGTCAGTCGGCCACCGGTTTTCACTTCTCCTCCAGCGGCGGCACCTGCCCACTGTGGAACGTCTACGAGACCTTCGCCAACCCGGGCAAGATCCTGGTCCAGATCGCCCAGATGCCCGACGGCCGCAATTACATGTGGGTGGCTCGGACCGTGGAGCGGCGGGCATCACGGTATGGTCAGCCCGGTAAAACCTTCGCGATCGGGCTGGGCTGCGAACTCCGGCACGCCCACCGCCTCGTCTACTCGGAAGGACTCGACTTGTCTGGCGACATCGCGACCCCGATCGGCGCGGGTTGCCGGGTCTGCGAACGCGACAACTGCCCGCAGCGGGCCTTTCCCGCGTTGGGCCGGGCACTCGACCTCGACGAGCACCGCAGCACGGTCTCGCCCTACCTGGTGAAGCAAGCATGAGTGACACCGCCGAGACCGGGCAGCTCGGTCGTATCCCGGCGGGGCGGTTTCGCGAGCTGGGGCTGATCAATTGGATTTTGACGAAGTCCGCCGCGCGCACGGTCGGCGCGCCCCAGATGCACCTGTTCGCCACGTTGGGTCAGCACAAGCGGCTGTTCTTGTCGATGATGCCGTTGTCCGCCTTGCTGCTGCGGGGCCGATTGGCACGCGCCGACACTGAGCTGGTGATCTTGCGGGTGGCGCATCTGCGCAATTCCGAATACGAGCTGCAGCATCACCGCAAGATGGGGCGCCGGCGCGGACTCGACGATCAGACTCAGGCCAAGATCTTCGCCTGGCCAGACACGACCGGGGGGCTTACGCCTCGGCAGCAGGCGCTGCTGAGCGCCACCGACGAGTTCATCAACGACCGCTCGATCGGCGCCGAGGTCTGGCAGCAACTGTCCAGCCACCTCGATCGGCGTCAACTCATCGAATTCTGCATGCTCGCAGGGCAATACGACAGTCTGGCCGCCACCATGTCGGCCCTCGACATTCCGCTGGACAACCCTCGGTAGCGGTACGTCAGATGTAGGTGCGGAAAAGCACACCCAACGACAGCAGCACCGGCAGAACCGGCAACGCGAACACGAACGACGCCAATGGATAGTTTCGCTGCCGCCGAAGCCGCCGTGCCCGTAGCACCGCCCACAATGCGAACACCGCCGAGACGGACAGCACGATCAGACTCCACAGGCTCACCGTGGTGATGGCGTCACCGATCGAGATCGCCACCAGCCAAAGCAGATAGCCGACGATCACGCCGCCGATGCCGGTCCAAATCGACTCGATACGCATCGGCATCAGAAGTTGATCATGTGCCCGGTCAGCCCGTGGAAGCACTCTTGCAACGCCTCAGACATCGTCGGGTGGGTATGGACGTTGCGGGCCAACTCGTTTGCGGTCAGATCCCACTTCTGCGCCAGCGTCAGCTCCGGCAACAACTCGGAGACGTCGTGGCCGATCAGATGCCCGCCCAGCAGTTCCCCGTGTTTGGCGTCGGCGACAAGCTTGACGAAACCACTCGGGTCGCCCACGCCGTGCGCCTTGGCGTTGGCGGTAAATGGGAACTTGGCGACCTGGACGTCGTAGCCCTCGTCGCGGGCCTGCTCCTCGGTGAGCCCGAAGCTGGCCACATTCGGCTGGCAGAACGTCGCACGGGGCAGCATGCGGTAGTCCCCCAGAGCCAAAGTCTCTGCGCCGGCAATGGTTTCGGCCGCCACCACGCCCTGCGCTTCGGCGACATGCGCCAGCTGCAGCAAGCCGGTGACATCGCCAATCGCATAGATGTGTGAGACGTTGGTCTGCATGTAGTCGGTGATCCCGATGGCCTTGCGGTCGGTCAGCGCGACGCCGACCTTGTCCAGGCCGTAGCCTTCGACGTTGGGCGAAAACCCGATGGCCTGCAACACTTTCTCGGTCTTGATCTCTTCGGTCTCGCCGTCCTTGCTGACGGTCACGGTGACTACGGATCCGTCGTCGACGATCGACTCGACCTTGGTGCCGGTGCGGATCGTGACGCCGAGTTTCTTGAACTGCTTCTCGATCTCCTTGGAGACCTCAGCGTCTTCGTTGGGCAGCGCGCGCGGCAGGAACTCGACGATGGTCACGTCGACGCCGTAGTTCTTCAGCACGTAACCGAACTCGATGCCGATGGCCCCGGCTCCGGCGATAACGATCGACTGCGGAAGCTCTCGGGACAGGATGAGTTCCTCGTAGGTGACCACGTTGTCCGACAGCGAGGTACCGGGGACCAGCCGGGTGCTGCTTCCGGTCGCGATGATGACGTTGTCGAACGTGACGGTCTCGGTACCGCCGTCGTTGAGCTCAACCGACAGCGTGTGGGAGTCAGTGAACTTGCCGTATCCGTGGATCTCGGTGATCTGGTTCTTCTTCATCAGAAAATGCACACCGGCGACCCGGCCCTCGGCCACCTTGCGGCTTCGGTCATAGGCGACGCCGTAGTCGAACGTCACCTCGCCGTTGATGCCAAAGGTCTTGGCTTCCTTGTTGAAGATGTGCGCGAGTTCGGCGTTGCGCAGCAACGCCTTCGACGGGATGCACCCGACATTGAGGCAGACTCCGCCCCAGTATTTGGGTTCGACGACGGCCGTCTTCAATCCCAGCTGCGCGGCGCGGATGGCCGCCACGTACCCGCCGGGTCCGGCTCCGAGGACGACAGCGTCAAAGTGTGTCACGGCCCCTACCCTAACGGCTCGGCCGCACCGTCAGCTGGCCAGCCATTTTTCGACGTTGTCGTCGTAACCGCCGGCGACGCGCAGGCTGCGGCCCGGCCCGCGGGTGAGCCATCTGCGGCCGAGGAACACGCTGGTGATCGCGGCGGGCAACGCCCCGGCCAGGTGGACGCGGCGATCGGTCCAGTCGACGCACGAGCGGGCGAACACTCGTCGGCTTGCCCGCAAGGTGGCCAGGTCGATGCCCAGCTCGTCAAGCAGATACTGTCCGCGGTCGGTGAGCTCATGGTCCCGGTCGTCGAGGGTGCGAATGGCCCCCACGGCCAGCAGCCGGTCGCGAAGTTGCACGCCGCGGCGTCCGGCCAGGTGGTCGTAGCACGTCCTCGCCTCGAACAAGCCACGGGCGAGGCGCTGCTGCTTCAGCGAGCGAACCGGAGCCGGCGGCGCAATCTGGGCGATGGCCTCCAGCACCGTCGCCACCTCCGGGTTGACGATCTCGTGGTATCGATGCCGCCCTTGCACCCGGACCCGGATCAACCCACCTTCGGTCAGCCGACGCAGATGCGTGGAGGCGGTGGCGGGCTGCACCCCGGCCCGGCGAGCCAGCTCCCCCGCCGGCAGCGCGCGACCGCCGGCCAGGGCCGCGAGCATCGCCGCCCGCGCAGGATCTTCGATCAAGACGGCGATGGAGGTGAGGTCCCGATCGGCCGGCGGGTATGAGGCCGAGGTGTCGCTCACCCCGCCAGCCTTGCATAGCCGTCGCCGGCTGGCTCAGTGCGGGATGACGCCCATCAGGCAATGACGCTGGCTGTGGTCGCAGTAGAACGCGCCGTAGAACGGGGCGGCGGCGATGACGGAAGCAAGCACCGCCGACATCATCGCGATGGCCAACGCTGACACCAGCGGCCGGTCGGGCACCATCGCCAGCATCAGGGCTGCGACCGTGCACACGACGACGTAGGCCAATACCGCGAAGACAACCGGGGTCTTGTGTGCGGAGTTGTCGTGGGTCCACCAGTAGAACAGCGCGGAACCGATCGCTGCCGCCGGGACCCACACCGCCAGCAGCGTCAGGATGAACTGCCACCATTTCACGTGGTGATACCGGCCGGGCACGACGATCGGCGGCGCCGGCGCATGCATCGCCCCGGACGGGGGTGCGTCATCCGGCGCGGCCTGAACCGCCGGGGCGGGGCTGCTCACCGGCTCATCCGCTATCTCCGTCGCCGACTCGTCCGACCGCCGATGCCACCACCTGCGTCGCCGAGCCTTCGGTTCCGGCTCGATATACGCCGGTTCGGCCCGCTGGTGTGCGCCGGTGTCGAAGATCGGCGTGTACGCCTCGGTCTTCGGCATCGATGCGGTATCCAAGCCGTTCTCGTCAGCCACGGGTAGTCACCTCGATCACCGCCAGCACACCGAACCATCCCGGCGCCAGCGCCAGGATGAACGCGCCGAGTGCGGTCAGCCAGCGGCGCCGGGACAACAGGATCACCAGCAGCCCGACGGCGCTGGGAAACCCGACGACCAACGCGATCGCGACGTCCGGGCGCATGCGAGCGTGATCCACGGTCAACGCGGCGGTTCCGCCCAGCACCCCGACCGCGACGCCGAGCAGCATTGCGCTGGTCAGCAGCCAGGTGCGCGGCAGCGGTATCACGCTTTGACGATACTGCCGCGGCTGCCCGCTACCGCTTTACCGGCGCGGCGCGGCGCGTAGGTACTGAGCAAGCGTCCGCGGCGGCGGCTACCACCGGTGAACGTGCCGGCGGGCGCTCGCCGCGCTCGTAATCGGCCCCGGTGATCACTGGGGTGGCCGTGAGCTCTGCGTTCTCGGCGTCGCTGAAAGCGCGCCCGCGGGATAAAAACCGCATCCCCTCGGGTGCTTCCAGGCTGAATCCGCCGCCGCGGCCGGGCACCAGGTCGATGACGAGCTGGGTGTGCTTCCACGCCTGAAACTGGGGCCCGGAGATCCACACCGGCACCCCGCCATCCACGTCCAAGACACCGAGCAGCACGTCGCGGTCACCCACGATGAAGTCTCCGTCCGGGTAGCACATCGGCGACGACCCGTCGCAGCAGCCGCCGGACTGATGGAACATCACCGGGCCGTGCCGGTCGGCCAGCTCACAGAGCAGCTTGGCGGCAGCGGCGGTGACCACCACCCGCGGCGTCATCAGAAGAATCCTTGCGCCTTCTGGGAGTACGACACCATCAGGTTCTTGGTCTGCTGGTAGTGGTCGAGCATCATCTTGTGGTTCTCCCGGCCGATACCGGACTGCTTGTAGCCGCCGAACGCCGCATGCGCCGGATAGACGTGGTAGCAGTTGACCCACACCCGGCCGGCCTGGATGTCACGGCCGGCCCGGTAGGCGGTGTTGCCGTCGCGGCTCCACACGCCGGCGCCCAGGCCGTAGAGGGTGTCGTTGGCGATCGAGATCGCGTCGTCGTAGTCCTTGAACGACGCCACCGACACCACCGGCCCGAAAATCTCCTCCTGGAAGATCCGCATCTTGTTGTTGCCGGCGAAGATGGTGGGCTGCACGTAGTAGCCGCCGGAGAGGTCACCGCCCAGCTCCGCGCGCTCCCCGCCGGTGATGATCTTGGCGCCCTCGTCCTTGCCGATTTCGATGTAGGACAACACCTTTTCCAGCTGGTCGTTGGACGCCTGCGAACCGATCATCGTCTCGGTGTCCAACGGGTCGCCCTGGCGGACCGCCTTGGTGCGGATGGCCGCCAATTCCAGGAACTCGTCGTAGATGTCGGCCTGGACCAGGCTGCGCGACGGGCAGGTGCACACCTCGCCCTGGTTAAGGGCGAACATGGTGAACCCCTCCAGCGCCTTGTCTTGGAAGTCGTCGCCCTTGGCCATCACGTCGGAGAAGAAGATGTTGGGGCTCTTGCCACCGAGTTCCAGGGTGACCGGGATCAGGTTCTGCGACGCGTACTGCATGATCAGCCGCCCGGTCGTGGTCTCCCCGGTGAACGCGATCTTGGCGATTCGGTTGCTCGACGCCAGCGGCTTACCGGCCTCGACGCCGAACCCGTTGACGACGTTGACCACACCCGGCGGCAGCAGATCGCCGATCAGCGACATCAGGTACAGCACCGACGCCGGGGTCTGCTCGGCGGGCTTGAGCACCGCGGCATTGCCGGCCGCCAGCGCCGGCGCCAGCTTCCAGGTGGCCATCAGGATCGGGAAGTTCCACGGGATGATCTGCCCGACCACGCCCAGCGGTTCGTGGAAGTGATAGGCGACGGTGTCCTCGTCGATCTGCGACAGCGAACCCTCCTGGGCGCGGATCGCCGAGGCGAAGTAGCGGAAGTGGTCTGCGGCCAGCGGGATGTCAGCGGCCAGCGCCTCGCGGATCGGTTTGCCGTTGTCCCACGCTTCGGCGAGCGCCAGCGACTCCCGGTTCGCCTCGATACGGTCGGCGATCTTGTTCAAGATCGCCGCCCGCTCGGCCGGCGCGGTCTTACCCCAATTCGGCGCCGCCGCGTGCGCAGCGTCGAGCGCCTTATCGACGTCGGCCGCCTCCGAACGCGGTATCTCGCAGAACGCCTGACCGGTGATGGGCGTCGGATTCTCGAAATAGCGGCCACCTACCGGCGCGACCCACTCGCCCCCGATGAAGTTGGCGTAGCGCGATTCATACGACATCAGCGCCTCAGCGGAACCCGGACGTGCGTAGACGGTCATGGGATCAGCTCCTCGTTTGACGGTGTTATACAGGTCACAGTACCGCCGCCGTCAGAATGAGTCCCATGGCCGCGCATATGCCCCGCGCGGCGACGATGCAGAGCGCGTAGCGCGATGAGGAGGAGCCGCGCACATGCCTGACGACCCCTATCTGTGGCTGGAGGACATCCTCGGCGAAGAGGCGCTGGACTGGGTGCGCGCCCGCAGTGCGCCGACGGTGGCCGAGTTTTCCGGCGAGGACTTCGAGCGAATGCGCACCCAGGCGCTCGAGGTGCTGGACACCGATGCCCGTATCCCGTACGTGCGCCGTCGCGGCGACTACCTGTACAACTTCTGGCGCGACGCCGCTAACCCGCGCGGGCTGTGGCGACGGACCACGTTGGACAGCTACCGCAGCGACAACCCGGCCTGGGATGTGCTGATCGACGTCGACGAACTGGCTCGCGCCGACGACGAGAACTGGGTGTGGGCCGGCGCCAACGTCATCTACCCCGAGCACACCCGAGCCGTCGTCAGCCTGTCGCGCGGCGGCTCGGACGCAGCCATAGTGCGTGAATTCGACATGGCCACACGTGAATTCATGGACGACGGGTTCGCGTTGGCGGAGGCCAAGTCTCAAACCAGCTGGGTCGACCCTGACACCCTTCTGATCGGCACCGACTTCGGCGAAGGCTCGCTCACTGAATCCGGCTATCCACGGATCGTCAAGCGCTGGCGCCGCGGACAGCCTGTCGAAGCTGCGGAGACAGTGTTCGAAGGCTCGCCTGCCGACGTCATCGTGGCCGGCGGGGTCGACCGCACACCGGGCTTCGAGCGGACGATGCTGCGGCGGGCCATCGACTTCTTCAACGACCAGGTCTACGAGCTGCGCGGTGACGAGCTGATCCGCATCGACGCGCCCACCGACGCGTCGATATCGGTGCACCGGCAGTGGTTGCTGATCGAATTGCGCACCGACTGGATCACCGGCAGCGCCAGCTATACGGCGGGCTCGCTGCTGGCCGCCGACTATGACGAATTCCTCGCCGGCACAGCACAGTTGCGGGTGGTGTTCGAGCCCGACGCGCACACGAGTCTGCTGCACTACGCGTGGACCCGCGACCGTCTCGTCGTCGTGACGCTGGCCGACGTGGCCAGTCGGGTCGAGATCGTCACACCCGGCACCTGGCAGCGTCGGCCGGTGACCGACGTGCCGCCCAACACCAACACCGTTATCGTCGCCGCCGACGACACCGGGGAGGAAATCTTCCTGGACTCCAGCGGATTCACTGCGCCGTCGCGACTACTGCACGGGGCGGTCGAGGGACCACTGAAACAGATCAAATCCGCGCCGGCCTTCTTCGACGCCGACGGCATGACCGTCGCACAGCATTTCGCGACGTCGAAGGATGGCACCTTGATCCCGTATTTCGTTGTGCGCCCGCGTGATGCGACTGGCCCCGGCCCGACACTGCTGGGCGGCTACGGCGGATTCGAGGTGGCCCGCACCCCCGGATACGACGGCGTTTTGGGCCGCCTGTGGCTGGCGCGCGGCGGCACCTTTGTGCTTGCCAACATCCGCGGCGGTGGCGAGTACGGCCCCAGCTGGCACACGCAGGCGATGCGCGCGGGCCGCCACTTGGTCGCCGAGGATTTCGCTTCGGTGGCAACCGATTTAGTGGACCGCGGCATCACCACCGTGCAGCAACTCGGGGCGCAGGGCGGCAGTAACGGCGGGCTGCTGATGGGCATCATGCTGACCAAATACCCCGAGTTGTTCGGCGCGCTGGTCTGCCAGGTGCCGTTGCTGGACATGCGCCGCTTCCATCTGCTGCTGGCCGGCGCGTCCTGGGTCGCCGAATACGGCGATCCGGACAATCCGGATGACTGGAATTTCATCGCCGAATACTCGCCCTACCAAAATATTTCGGCTCACACCGATTACCCGCCGGTGCTGATCACTACGTCGACCCGAGACGATCGGGTACATCCCGGACATGCGCGCAAAATGACGGCGGCACTTGAAGCCGTGGGCCATCGGGTCTGGTATTACGAGAACATCGAGGGCGGCCACGCCGGTGCGGCCGACAACGCGCAGACCGCGTTCAAGTCCGCGCTGAGCTTCTCGTTTCTGTGGCAGATGTTGGACACTTGACAGCACCACTGACGAAGGTGAGGTGTAGCCCAATGCGGTTGCCCTGTATTTTGTCGGCGACCATCGCGGCAGTGACACTGCTCGCAGCGCCGGGCTGCACGAGGGCGGTAACCGGTACTCCCGTTGCCGGCGCCCACCCCGCGGCTGCCGCCGCCCCGAAAAGGGGTGCTGCAGCCCCCAAAATCAGCGTATGTAAGCAGGTTTCACCGCCGCTTTCCTCGGTCGATTCGCGCGGCCCGACCGAGCCAGTGCTGCGGATCCCGCAGCCGTCCGGGTGGCAGCACACGTCGATGCTCGATTCAGAACTCATCCGCTTCGCGATGAGCAATGCGGAGCTGGCCGGCAACGGCTTCATGCCCACCGCCGTCGTCACCCTCGAATCTGCATCAGGTACGAACCAAGATCAGCAGGAGATCATCGATCAGGAACGCACCACGCTGGTCGATCGCCTTGGTGTCACCAATTTGCGCAGGACCGACACCACCCTGTGCGGCCAGAGGGCTCAGATCGTCAGCTACGACGCCCCGGCCATGGACCAAATTCCGCCACGCAAGGCCAAGACGCTCATCGTGGTCGCTGCGTTTTCCGGCAACACCTACGCCGTGACGGTCACAGTCCAGGCAGCCGACCCCGATAACCCCACATATCTCCGCGATACCCAGGCCATCCTGACCGGGTTCCAGATGTTGCCCCCGGACGCCGGGTAGTCGGCTGTCAGCGTTCGACAACTTTTCTAGAACTTCTTGAAAAAAATCCCGCGTTTTGGCTTTCCTGGCGTCCGGCTAAGGCGTACCTTAAAACCACCTAAGAAAGCTATATGGGGAGCCTTAGGGGGCGAGGAGGCCACCCGGCGTCCCGTAGAGACCAGCGGAGGAGGTCGACATGACACTTACGGTGGCGTGTTTCTTCATCGCCGCTCCGGTCGTCGGGCTTGGCCTGCTCGAGTTACAGGCGCGTCTTGAGCGATGGGATCAGCGACGCCACGCTGACGATTAGTGCAGACACCCCGTAGCCACGGCACGCGAGCTGAGCTGTCAGCATTCAGCTATGCCAGCTGACCACTTTGAAACACTCCTGTACAGCACGGCCGGGCCGGTTGCCACCATCACGCTGAACCGCCCCGACCACCTCAACACCATCGTTCCGCCCATGCCCGACGAGATCGAGGCCGCCATCGGGCTGGCCGAGCGGGACTGGGATATCAAGGTCATCGTGCTGCGCGGCGCCGGCCGCGCCTTCTCCGGCGGCTACGACTTCGGCGGCGGCTTCCAGCACTGGGCCGACACCATAATGACCGACGGGAAGTGGGATCCCGGCAAGGACTTCGCCATGACGACCGCCCACGAGATCGGGCCCACGCAGAAGTTCATGGCGATCTGGCGGGCGTCCAAACCGGTGATCGCGCAGGTGCACGGCTGGTGCGTCGGCGGGGCCAGCGACTACGCGCTGTGCGCCGACATCGTCATCGCCAGCGAGGATGCCATCATCGGCACGCCGTACAGCCGGATGTGGGGGGCGTATCTGACCGGCATGTGGCTGTATCGGCTGAGCCTGGCCAAGGTCAAATGGCACTCGCTGACCGGCCGCCCGCTGACTGGCGTCCAGGCCGCCGAGGTCGAGCTGATCAACGAGGCGGTGCCGTTCGCGCGACTCGAGGCCCGCGTCGCCGAGATCGCCGCCGAGCTTTCGCAAATCCCGCTCTCGCAGTTGCGGGCGCAGAAGCTGATCGTCAACCAGGCCTACGAGAACATGGGCCTGGCGTCCACCCAGATGCTCGGCGGCATCCTCGACGGCCTGATGCGCAACACCCCCGACGCGCTCGACTTCATCCAGACCGCCCAAACCCAGGGTGTGCGGGCCGCGGTCGAGCGCCGCGACGGCCCGTTCGGTGACTACAGCCAGGCCCCGCCCGAGCTGCGGCCCGATCCATCACACGTCATCACGCCGTAAAGCTGCTACGCGCTTCGTCGTTGGCCGATCTCACTGGCCGGGTGGCATCAGCACCGTGTCGATCATGTACACCTGCGCGTTGGCGGTGGGCACACCGCCGCAGACCAAGCCAGCGTTGTTGACCTTGAGGCCGTTGCCCGAGCCGGTCACGTTCACCGAGGCGCCCTGCACGGAATTGTGCGAACCGCCGACCTGGTCCGGGCTCAGCTGTCCGGGAACGACGTGGTAGGTCAGGATGCTCTTCAACATGTTTGCGTTGGTTTTGAGCTGGTCGATGGTGCCGGCGGGCAGCTTGTTGAATGCGGCGTCGGTCGGTGCGAACACGGTGTATTGACCGTTGTTGAGCGTGTCGACGAGGTTCACCTGCGGGTTGAGCTGGCCGGATACCGCTGAGGTCAACGTCGTGAGTTCAGGGTTGTTCGATGCCGCCACCGCGACTGGCACCTGCGACATCCCGGTCACGGAGGCCGGACCGTCTGAGTGCATTGCCGCGTAGTCTGCGCAGCCCGGGCCGACCAGATTCGGCGCGGCCGCCGCAGGTGCACACGTGGCGACGGCGATACCTACCGCGGCGGCTGCCGCGAGACCCGTTGCCGGGATTGAATTGGCACGAATCTTCATTTATTTCGGCTCCTCAGTGTCGATGGTTGATATAGGTGATTCGGAGCCGGATGCGTTCTGGATTGGCAATTAGCCGTAGGTGAAGGAAAAGACCTGCAGCCCTTTATCTAAACGGACGTCGAGTAGTCCGCGGGCCACGTCCTTGCCGCCGACGATCTGACGCGAGGTCGGCGGCCCGCTGACCGGTACCGTCGTCGCCTTCCCGTCGCGCGTCACCGTCAGGTTCCCGGTTCCGCCGACAACGAGGTAGACGTTTTTGGCGTGGTAGTTCAGCTTGATGCTGGAGGAATCGCTGTCGGCCGTCGCGCCCTGGTAGTCGAGTGTCCACGGGCCCTGCAGTGCGAAGGTGTCGTTCGGCAGTGCCGCCGGGAAGGTGAAGTTGGCCTGTCCCTTGTCGTAGACGCCGCCTCCGGCGTAGTTGACCATCTTGCCAACACCGAAATATGTCTCCGGGGTCAGGCCCCCGGCCGGAGTGGTGTCGGGCGCGTCCACCGCCGGCGGCAGGCTGACCCCGGGCCGGGCGGTTGAAATAAGCTGGCGGATAAGCTTTTCGGTGATGTCGTAGTCGCCTTCGCCGAAGCTGACGTGCCGCACGACGCCGCTGGCGTCGATCAGATATTCGGCCGGCCAATACTTGTTTCGGTAATTCGTCCACGTCGAGTAGCTGTTGTCCAGCGCGATCGGGTAGGTGATGCCGATATCGGCGGCGCCGTTTTTGACGTTGCCGGTGACCTTTTCGAACGCATACTCCGGGGTGTGCACACCGATGACCTCGAAACCGTCGTCCTGGTAAGCCTTGTACCAGCCTTCGACGTGCGGGATCGCCCTTTGGCAGTTGATGCAGGAGTAGGCCCAGAAGTCGATAAGCACCACCTTGCCCCGCAACGCCTTGAGGTCAATCGGCAAGGCGGCGGGTGTGTTCAGCCACGCGTTGATGCCCCTGAGATCGGGCGCGGGGCCACAGTTCTGCAACTGCGTAGAGCCGCTGGTGCAATTCGCCAACTCTTTGTTCTGGTCGTTGACAATGCCGCCGAGCTTTTGCTGTAGCTGCTCGTCGCCGCCCACCTTGTTCTGCAATGAGCTGGTGTAGTCCGGAATGGCCCGCTGTAGTGCGGCGGGAAGATTGAACACCAACGCCACCGCCAACAACAGGGTCACAATCCCTGCCGTAACGCGGATCTGGCGCTGGTGGCGTCGAAAAGCACTGATCCGCTGGGTAACTCGTTGGCCCGCAAGCGCGAAGAACAGCAGCGGCACCGCGGTACCCAGCGCGAACGCCACCGTGAGGACGACGACGGGCAGACCGATGTTCGCGGTGGCGCCGGCCACCACAATGGCGGCCAGCACCGGGCCCGCACAAGGAACGTAGAGCACGCCCAAGGCCAGGCCGAGACCAAAACCGCCTGCGCGGGTGGTGATCTGCTTTTGCGGGATGCGGGCGAACGGTCGCTCCAGCAGTTGTTCGAAGCGCGGGAAAATCAAGCCGAGACCGATCGCCACCAGCGCGGCCAACGCGATCCAGCGGATGGCGTCTTGCGGCAGGTGCAGCAACGACAGCAGCGCCGAGCCGACCAGCGTGACCAGGCTGAAGCTCAGCACGAGTCCGCCGATCACCAGATAGGGTCGCCCGACTTCACGTTTCGTCTTGACCGCGACCGCACCATCGTCAGCACTCTGCGTGCCGGAACTTTGAGTGCCGGAGAAGAAGATCACCGGCAGGACGGGCAGGATGCACGGCGAAATGCCGGTGATGAGGCCGCCAAGCAGACCGATCAGCGCGAGAGACAACATAATTACTATTCGCTACCACATCTCGCGTGGATGGGTACAACCCGCGAGGCCGATACATGCGACAAGGCAGCCCGGCGGACCGGGCTGCCTTGTCGCAGGGACGGTGTAGACGGTTACTGGCTGGGCGGCATCAGCACAGTGTCGATCATGTACACCGTCGCGTTGGCGGTGTGTACCCCTCCGCACACCAGACCCGCGTCGTTGACTTTGAGGCCGTTCCCCTGGCCGGCCACCTTCACATCAGTGCCCTGCAGGGTCTTGTGGGTGCCGTCAACCGTGGTCGGGCTTTGCTGCTCTTGCACCACGTGGTAGGTCAGGATGCTTTTCAACATGTCGGCGTTGGTCTTGAGCTCGTCGATCGTGCTCGCCGGCAGCTTGTCGAATGCGGCGTTGGTCGGCGCGAAGACCGTGTACTGGCCGCTGTTCAGCGTGTCGACCAGGTTGACGTTCGGGTTCAGCTTGCCCGACAGCGCGGCGGTCAACGTCGACAGCAGCGGATTGTTGGACGCCGCGGTCGCGACCGGGTCCTGTGCCATGCCGGTCACCGAAGCCGGACCGTTGGGATGCAGCGCGGCGTAATCCGCACACCCGCCACCGATCAGGTCGGACGAGGGGCCGGCCATGGCGGCGCTGGGGCTTGCGGGCGCCGCCGTGCTGGTGGCCGGACTCGCGCTGGTCTGCTGCGCCGAGTCGGATTTGTTGCTCGAACACGCTGAGAACCCCACGGCGGCAACCGCCGCCAGGCTCACCGCGAAGGTCTTTCTCTGAATGTCCTTCATTCCGCTTTGGCTCCTTTGACTTATTCGCGCTTACGGGTCAGACAGCCGGTATTCGGAGCTGTGAGTCGGACGGACGGTTATGAGACATCCGTCTCGGTCGTCCGTGCGGGAGTCGGCTCCGAATACTGAGCGTGTACGAGTTATTCGGACGCTCGATTGCGGTGATCGGCAGCGGTGTCGCCGGTCTGACCGCCGCCTATGCCCTGTCCGGGCGTGACCGGGTCACGCTGTACGAGGCCGATACCCGGCTCGGCGGGCATGCCCATACCCACTTTGTCGACCGCGGCGACGGCACCGTCGTCGGCATCGACTCGGCGTTTCTCGTGCACAACGATCGCACCTACCCGACGCTGTGCCGGTTGTTCGCCGAGTTGGGGGTGGCCACGCAGGAGTCGGAGATGTCGATGTCGGTGCGCTCCGAGGACACCGGCCTGGAATATGCGGGGGCCCGCGGCATCCGGGGACTGTTCGCATCCTGGCGCTCGGCCAGGCCCCGCTACCTATTGATGCTCGCCGAGGTCACCCGCTTTCACCGCGCCGCGGCCCAATTGCTGAGCAACGCGGACGACGCAGTCGCCGACGACGACCTGGAAACATTGAGCGCTTTCCTTCACCGGCACCGGTTTTCGCCGTTCTTCGTCGAGCACTTCATCACGCCTCTGGTAGCTGCCGTCTGGTCCTGCAGCAGCGACGACGCGCTGCGCTACCCGGCCCGGTACCTGTTCGTCTTTCTTGACCATCACGGCATGCTGTCGGTCTTCGGCTCACCGACGTGGCGCACGGTGATTGGGGGTTCAGCACAATACGTGCACGCCGTCGCGTCCCGGCTGCACGAAGTTTGCGTCGGACATCCGGTGCACTCCTTGCGCCGCGTCGCCGAGGGCGTGCTGGTGCAAGCCGGCACGACGGCGCCGAGACCCTTCGACGCTGCCGTTGTCGCGGTGCACCCTAACCAGGCGCTGCTGCTTCTCGACGACCCCACGCCCGCCGAATGCTCGATACTCGGCGCGATCCCCTACGCGACCAATCACGCCCAGCTGCACACCGACGAGTCCGTCCTGCCCCGACACCGAGGCGCCCGCGCATCGTGGAATTACCTGATCACACCGGACAACGCCGACGTGATCGTCAGCTATGACGTCAGCAGGTTGATGCGGATCAACGCCGACCGTCGATACCTGGTGACCCTCGGCGGCCATGATCGGGTCGACCCGGCGTCGGTGATCGCCGAGATGGCCTACAGCCATCCGCTCTACACACCGGAATCCGTTGCCGCACAGCGCTTATTGCCGACTCTAGACGATGACCGAGTGGTATTCGCCGGCGCTTATCACGGCTGGGGGTTTCACGAGGACGGCGCCGCCTCGGGGCTGCGGGCGGCCCGACGCCTGGGCGCGGACTGGCCGGCGCGTTCGGCGCTTACGGAGGTGATCGCATGTTGACCCCCGCGATCTACCGCACCAAGATCACCCACAACCGACAGACCCCGGTGCACCACTTCTTCGAATACCGCAGCTACAGCTGGTATATCGACCTTGACGACCTCCCGTCGTTGCCCTGGTGGCTTCGGGCATTCGCGCGGTTCGATGCTCGCGACCATTTCACCGGCCGACCCGGCCAGTCGCTTCGGGACCGCGTGCATGCCTACTTGGCCGAGCACGACGCGGCGCTGCCCGACGGCCGGATCACCGCACTGCTCCAGGCACGGGTGCTCGGTTACGTTTTCAACCCGATCAGCGTCTTCTGGTGCCACGACAGCGACGGGGTGCTGCGCCAGGTGATCGTCGAGGTGCACAACACCTATGGGCAACGTCACGTCTATCTGCTGCCCCCGGCTAACAAACCGGTACTGGTCACCAAGAAGTTCTACGTGTCTCCGTTCAACCCGGTGTCCGGCAACTACCAGGTGCTGGCGCCGCGCCCCGACCGGGAGGTGGACGTGGTGGTGTCGCTGCACGGTGACGGCCAGCCGGCGTTCGTCGCGACGCTGCGCGGCACCCGACGACCGGCGACGCCGCGCCACGTCGTGCGGATGCAGATCCTCTCGCCGCTGGCGCCGCTGATGGTGGCGCTGCGTATCCGTACCCAAGGGATCGCGTTATGGCTGCGTCGGGTTCCGGTGGTACCTCGGATCAAGACGACCAGCGGATCACGCTCGGCCGCAATAGATCCGGAGCGCTGGCCAGCTGTCGCCAAGGTGCCCTCCGGACCGTTTGCCGCGGTGTCGGCGGTCATCGCCAATCGGCTGTTGCGCCGCGTCGCCGCCCGGCTGCCGCTGCGGTTCGCCTATCCCGACGGCACGGTGATCGGCGCCGGCGACGCGACAGCACCAACACTGGTGATCAGCCAGCCCGACCGGCTGGCCCGCCGGATCGGCCGGCACGGTCTGATCGGTTTCGGTGAGTCCTACATGGCCGGCGAGTGGGAGTCGGATGCCCTCACCGAAGTGTTGACCGTCCTTGCGACCGACATCGACAACCTGGTTCCATCCGCGCTGCAGCGGCTCAGGCCGATCGTCGTTGCCTCCCACCCGCGTTCGTCAACGCACAATCGGGAACAGGCTCGCCGCAACGTCGCCGCTCACTATGATCTGTCAAACGATCTATTCGCGGAATTCCTCGACGAGACCATGACATACTCCAGCGCACTGTTCGACCAGCTGCCGGCGTCCTGGCCGGAGCTTGCCGAGGCGCAGCGGCGCAAAATCGATCGGCTGTTGGACGCGGCCGGAGTCGGCCCCGGCACCTCGCTACTGGAAATCGGTACCGGATGGGGAGAACTCGTCACCCGCGCGGCCGCGCGCGGAGCGCACGTCCGCTCCATTACCCTGTCGGAACGCCAGCAATGGCTGGCCCGCCAACGGGTCGCCGCCGCCGGCCTGTCCGACCATGCCCACATCGACCTGCGCGACTACCGGGACGTGAGCGGAAACTACGACGCGGTGATATCGGTCGAGATGATGGAAGCGATCGGATTTGAAGCGTGGCCGGACTATTTCCGCACCCTTGAGCGGCTGCTCACGCCGAACGGGAAGCTGGCGATCCAGGCCATCACCATGCCGCATGCCCGGATGTTGGCGACCCGCAACACCCACACCTGGATCCAGAAGTACATCTTCCCTGGCGGGCTGCTTCCGTCGGCGAAGGCTATTCTCGAGATCACCGAGAGCCAGACCGGGTTACGTCCCGCCGATACGTTCTCGCTGCGCGACGACTACGCAGAAACGCTGCGGCTGTGGCGGGAGCGTTTCTTGCAACGCCGAAAGACATTGGCGCACATCGGTTTCGATGAGGTGTTCGCACGGATGTGGGAGCTGTACCTGGCACATGCCGAGGCCGGATTCCGGTCGGGCTATCTCAACGTCTTTCAGTGGACTTTCGTCAATAAGGCTGGGCAATGATCGTCGACTTCGCGATCGTTTCGGGCGCCTCGGCTGCGGCGCTGCTCGTCGTGCACGCGATCACGTTCACGATCGGCCGCCGCATCGGCCGCTACAACGTCGTCGACGTGGCCTGGGGACTGGGCTTCATCGCGGTCGCCGCGATCGCCGCCATCGTCGGCACCGGCGACCCGGCCCGCCGGTGGCTGCTACTTGCGCTCGTCGCGATCTGGGGTTTGCGGCTGAGCTGGTACATCTACCGAAGGTCGGCGGGCCAGGGTGAGGATCGGCGCTACGCCGACCTGCTGCGCGGCGCCACAGTGGGCCAGGTCGTCCGCAAAGTTTTCCTGCTGCAAGCCTTCGCGACCTGGTTCATCTCGTTGCCGTTGCAACTCTCGGCGGTCAGCGGCCCCACACCGCGGCGCTGGCTGGCAGCGACGCTGGCCGGCGTACTGCTCTGGGTCACCGGTGTCGTCTTCGAAGCTCTCGGCGACCGTCAACTGCGGGTCTTCAAATCCGACCCGGCGCACAAGGGTGTGCTGATAGACCGCGGCCTATGGGCGTGGACACGTCATCCCAACTACTTCGGTGACGCGTGCGTGTGGTGGGGACTGTGGCTGATCACGATCACCGCGTGGTGGTCGCTGACGACGGCGCTATCGCCGCTGCTCATGACCTACTTCCTGGTCCAGGTCACCGGCGCCCGGCTGACCGAGAAGTACATGGCGGGCCGCCGAGGCTTCGCCGAATACCAGGCACGGACATCCTTTTTCATCCCTCGTCCGCCCCGATCGGCGCAAAATGACGACCGCCGTCGCTGAATCGCTAAGCTACTGGTCAATGACCGGACCGCGGCACAGCAACGACCTGGACGCACTGCTGTACCGGGTGGCGCGTCGCGACGCCGATGCGTTCGCCCTGCTCTACGACCACACCAGGACGCGGGTGTACGGGCTGGTGACTCGGGTGCTGCGGGACTCCGGCTACAGCGAAGAAACCACCCAAGAGGTGTACCTGGAGGCGTGGCGGACCGCCGACGCGTACGACTCGGCGAAGGGCTCCGCGCTGTCCTGGCTGATGACGATGGCGCACCGGCGGGCCGTCGACCGGGTGCGAGCCGAGCAGGCCGCCAGACAACGAGAATCGCGTTACGGCGCGTCCGCTGTCGAGCCGTCCCGTGATGTCGTCGCCGAATCGGCGCTCGCGGCCGATGAACGCCGTCGGGTGGTCGAGTGCCTTGATGGGCTGACTGACACTCAGCGGCAGTGCATCGAAATGGCCTATTATGGCGGATTGACCTATGCCGAAGTGTCACAACGGTTGTCGGCCAACCTGTCGACGATCAAATCACGGATGCGCGATGCGCTGCGCGGACTCCGTAATTGCCTGGGTGTGACATGACCGGGCCGACCGATTTCGAGCTGCTCGAGCTGGCCGCGCCGTACGCGTTGCACGCGGTATCCGATGACGAGCGCGCCGCCATCGACCGGCAGCTCGCCGCGGCGCCGCCATCGGTCGCCGAGGCTTTCCGCGACGAGGTGCGTGCGGTCCGCGAAACGATGACGGCCGTTTCGGCGACGACTGCCGCCGAGCCACCGACACATCTGCGTGCGACGGTACTGGCCGCGGTGCGGCCGGATACTGCCAGCAGCCGATCTCGCTGGCGCACAGCGATATTGGCTGCAGCAGCCGCAATTGTGGTGGGATTGGCGGCATTCGGCGCCGGAATCGCGATGCGACCATCGCCCACGCCGAGTATGGCCCAGCAGATCATGGCGGCATCGGATGTGCGAACGGTCTCCGGCGAGCTAGGCGGCGGGACCGCGACGGTGGTGTTCTCGCGGGGCATGAACGCGGGGGTGTTGATCATGAACAATGTGCCCCCACCCTCGCAGGGCACCGTGTATCAGATGTGGCTGATCGGCGACAAGGGCCCGACCTCGGCGGGCACGATGGACACCGCGGCCGTCGCGCCGTCGACCACCGACATGCTGACCAATCTAGGGCATTCCAGCGCGCTGGCGTTCACCGTCGAGCCCGGCAACGGGTCACCGCAACCGACCGGACAGATCCTTGCCAAGCTGTCGTTGACCTAGCCGGACGACGATGCAGAGCGCGGAGCGCGATGAGGTGGGGGTACCCCCAGCCGCGAAGCGGCTAGGGGGCGAGTCCGGCAATCAGACCTAGCCTGGCGGGTACGGGGAGGACCGGGGTGGAAAGAATCGAGACGGATTACTTGGTCGTCGGTGCGGGCGCGATGGGCATGGCGTTCACCGACACTCTGGTGGCCGAGACCGACGCGCACGTGGTGCTGGTCGACCGTGCCCATGCGCCGGGCGGGCATTGGCGATCGGCCTACCCGTTTGTCCGCTTGCATCAGCCATCGGCCTATTACGGCGTCAACTCCCGTGCGTTAGGCAGCGACACCATCGATCGGGTCGGTTGGAACGAGGGCCTTTACGAGCTGGCCACCGTCGGTGAAGTCTGTGCCTACTTCGACCAGGTCATGCACCAGGACCTGCTGCCCAGCGGGCGAGTGTCCTACTCCCGATGGCGGAGTATCTGGGCGAGGGGCGATTTCACACGCTGGCGGGCGGCGACTACGCCGTCGACGTGCGCAGACGCATCGTCGACGCGACCTACCTGAAGACCGTGGTGCCATCGATGCGCCCGCCGCCGTATCACGTCGGCGACGGGGTCGATTGCATCGCGCCCAATGACCTACCGGCCTCGGCGGCGGGCCACCAGCGGTTCGTCATCGTCGGCGCGGGCAAGACCGATATCGACGCGTGTTTGTGGTTGCTACGCAACGGGATTCAACCGCAGCGACTGACGTGGATCATGCCGCGCGACGCCTGGCTGATGGATCGGGCCAGCGTCCAACCCGGCCCGCAATTCCTGGAGCAGTTTCAGGCCGGTTTCGTCACTCGTCTGACCGCGATCGAGGCCGCCACCGGCATCGAGGACTTGTTCGAGCGCCTGGAGGCCTGCGGCAATCTGCTGCGGCTGGATTCGTCGGTGCGGCCAAGCATGTATCGCTGCGCAACCGTCTCGCGGGCCGAACTTCAACAGCTGCAGCGCATCGGCGACATCGTGCGAATGGGACGCGTCGAGCGCATCGACCCCGGCAAGATCGTGCTGGCCGACGGTGCCATACTCGCCGACGATTCGACGCTTTACATCGACTGCAGCGCCGACGGATTGCAACGGCGCTCGGCGACAACGGTTTTCGATGGCGGCCGGATCACGCTGCAGAGCTTGCGCGGCTGCCAGCAGGTGTTCAGCGCCGCCCTGATCGCCCACGTCGAGGCCACCTACCACGACGATGCGAAGCGCAACGATCTGTGCGCGCCGGTGCCCCACCCCAACACCGACACCGACTGGCTGCCCACCACGATGGCAGAGCAACGCAATCAGATCCGCTGGCTCGACGACACTGACCTGATGGAATGGCTCTGCGCCGCAAGGCTGGATCTCATGCGACACATGTACGCCCCGCTGATGGACAAACCTAAGGTACGCGACAAAGTGTTCGGGTTGATCAAGGCCGGGTTGGAGTCGTCTAACCAGAAGCTGGACGCGTTACGCCTTTCGTAGACTGCCTAGCGCCGCCGCGATGACGCCCAGTACCACGAGCACTCCGCCTGCGGCCAGGGTCAGGTCGAGCCAGTGATGCAGGCTGCTTTCAGCTTCGCCGACCATGCCGTCGGCGATCCGGCGGATGTCGCCGGTGGTGTGGTTCAGCGCATCGTTGAGACGGCGGCGGCCGAGTTCGATCGCCGCCCAACCGGCGGCGCCGACCAGCAGCGCCGAGATACCCAGGCCGGCCAGCGCCCTGCCCCGGCTGCGTGCGACGGCGAGTGTCAGCAGCGCGCAGATGCCGGTCAGCACCGCCGCAGCGATGCTCACCCACGGGCCCCAGGTCGCCAGCGGCCGTAATTCGCCCGGCTGCAATATCTTTGAGTTCGTCACTGTCACCGGAACCCGCACCGTCTCGGGCACCCGCACGTCGTACTTCGACAGCATCGGCGCAAACGCGCCGTCTTTCAGCATCCCGGACAGGTCGACGACCCACTGGTCGCCTTGGGACTGCGCGTCCGCGCCGGTGAACATCCAGTCGTGCGCCATGCGGTTGGCGTCGGCGAACTGCGGCGGGAAATCCGGGCCGGCGGTATACCCGGCGGCGACGTCGTGCACGGTTGACGAGTCGACGCTGTGGCCGTGCTGGTTGATCAACACCATCGCCCGCGTGGCGAGTTCGGATGCCACCGCGGCCTGCAGCACCGGATCACTCGACGCCCTTTTCGCCATCGCCGTGTAGCCGTCGACGTCGACGACGTGCGTCTGCGCCCACGCCGTCGGCACGGCAACCGCCAGCGCCATTGTGGTGACCAGCCACAGCAGCACCGTCACCGCGAATCGCACGCGGTCAAGCCTACGAGGCTATTTGGCGACGCGACGCGGACGCGCCAGCGCGGCCCGGGTCAGCAGCCGGTTCATCCGCTTCAGCGCCTTCAGCGAATTGTGGTAGTAGTTTCCGCCCGCGCCGACGTTGGTGCGGGGTCCGACAACGGTCTCGACGCGACAGAATTTGCGCAGCCCGTCGGCGCCGCCGAACCGCGCACCGATGCCCGACGTCTTCCAGCCGCCCATCGGCGCCGTCGTGCACATCAAGTTGGCGATCACGTCGTTGATGTTGACCGCGCCGCAATCAAGCTGCAGCGCAACCTCTTTCGCCCGATCGAAGTCACGGGAGAACACCGAGGCGCTCAGGCCGTATTCGCTGTCGTTGGCCAGTCGGATCGCTTCGTCGACCGAACCGACCTTCATGATCGGGAGGGTGGGACCGAAGGTCTCCTCGGTCATGCAGGTCATCGAGTGGTCCACGTCGACGAGCACCGTGGGCTGATAGAAGCTGCCCGGCTTGTCGGTGCGCTTGCCGCCGGTCAATACCCGTCCACCGGCGGCCACCGCCTCGCGGACGTGGCGCTCGGTCACGGCGAGCTGCTGTTCATCGATCAGCGCCCCGAAATCGTGTCCCTCGCCCGCGCCGACCTGCAGCGCCTGCACGTCACGCACGACGGCCGCGACGAACTGGTCGTAAATCGGCTCGAGCACGTAGACCCGCTCCACCGATACGCAGGTCTGCCCGGCGTTGAACATCGCTCCCCACACCGCGGCATGCGCGGCCATTTCGACGTCGGCGTCCTCGAGAACGATCATCGGGTCCTTGCCGCCGAGCTCCAGGCTGACCGGCGTCAACCGGCGGGCGGCGCGTTCCATCACTTTGCTTCCGGTGGCGCAGGAGCCGGTGAATTGGACGAAGTCCACGTTGTCGACGACGGCTTCGGAGACCTCGCGCGCGCCCTGAGCCAGCGCCAGCACGTCGGGCGCACCCGACTCGAGCCAGCCGCGCCGCAGCACCTCGGCGGTCAGCGGGGTTCGCTCGGAGGGCTTCAGCAGCACCGAGCAGCCTGCGGCCAGGGCGCCGATGCCGTCCATCAACGCGTTGGCCACCGGGTAGTTCCACGGCGCGATGATCCCGACGACGGGCCGCGGCCGGTAGTGGACGCTGACTTTCTTGATGGCCAGGATGGGCAACGACGCCGGGCGGCGCTCAGGCGCCAGCGCCTTCTCCATCGTCTTGATGTAGTACGACAAGATCATGATCAGCAGCGGCACCTCCTGTGCCGCGTCGACGGCGGATTTCCCGGTCTCCTTGATCAGCAGCTCTTCGATCTCGCCGCGGTGCTCGGCCAGCCACACCGCGAAGCGGGCCAGCACCTTGGCGCGCCCCGTGGCGCCGCGCTGCTCCCATTCGCGTTGAGCCGCGCGAAGTCCGGCGGCGATCGCGGGGACGTCGGCGGGGTCGGTCCAACGCACCTCGCCGGCGATTGCGCCGGTGGCCGGGTTCAGCACGGTGCCGGTGCCGGAAAACTCAGGAGCGCTGGTGACAGGCGTTTCGGGGGGTTTCGTCGCGGTCATAGCCGCCATGCTAATCCTGCCGTGTGACCTGCATCGCACGGGCCTCGACAGGTGTCAAGTTCGCCCCGGCTATGGGGCGATGCCCAGCACGTACGCAGCCTGGCCAAGATGCTGGGCGCAGTCGTCGATGATGCTGACCAGCCGGGCGCTGGCGGTCACCGGCGGGTCCCAGTTCTTGTCCACGATGCGCGCCAAGTCCTCGGCGGTGACTCGGGCGACGAATTCCAGCGTCACCTTGTGCACGGCGTAGTAATAGCCGGCCAGCAGATCCACCGGTGCGTGCACTTTGGCCACCTCGTCGGGACCGTGGCCGTAGCCGGTGTCGTTGCGCGGCAGGTCCAGCCCGAAACGGTCCACCCAGCCGTCGTGGGTCCATACCTGCTCGATGCCGGCGATCGGGGCGAGTTGGACGTCCTGCACCCGCGCGCTGTGCCAGATCAGCCACGCGATGCTGTTGGCGTTCGGGGTCGGCCGGTAGTTGGCCCGTTCGTCGGTGAGTCCTTCGGTGAGCTCGTCGACGTGTTCGATCAACCGAGTGAACGCGTCACGCAACAACTCCCGAGTGGCGGCATCACTACTCATACTCGGCGACCCTACGCGTGACAGACCGCTTCGACGTTGTTGCCGTCCGGGTCACGGACGAAGGCGCCGAAGTAGCCGGGGTGGTATTCCGGCCACAGCCGGGGGGCGTGCAGCGACTCGGCGCCCAACTCGACCGCGGCGTCGTAGAACGCCCGCACCGCGTCGTGGTCAGCCGCGGCGAACGCGAAATGCGTCTCCCGGTTCGGGCCCATGCCGGCACCTTCGGCGATCCAGAACACCGGTTTGCCGTCGCGGCCATAACCGATGGCATCGCCGAAGTCGGCCTGCCGCGAATACCCCAGCACGCCGAGCACCCGGTCGTAGAACTGCTGCGAATTCGCGTAATCAGTGCAATTAATCCCGAAATGATCGATCACTAGCGCCGCTCCTCCTCATCGCTTCGCTCTGCATCGTCGTCGGCGCGCACAAACTCATCCTGGCATCAGCCACCGAGACGGTCGTAGATTATTTAGATGACCTACGACCTCATCATCCGCAACGGCACCATCGTGGACGGGCTGGGCGGCGAGCCCTACGTCGGTGACGTCGCCGTACGTGACGGCGTCATCGCGGCCGTCGGCTCGGTGAACGGCTCGACCGCCGCGCGGGAGATCGACGCGACCGGGCTGCTGATCACCCCGGGTTTCGTCGATCTGCACACCCACTACGACGGTCAGTCCATTTGGTCAGAGCGGCTGACCCCGTCGTCGGCGCACGGGGTTACCACGGTGGTGATGGGCAACTGCGGCGTCGGCTTCGCGCCGTGCCGCCAAGCCGACCACGACGTCCTGGTCGACGTGATGGCCGGCGTCGAGGACATTCCCGGCGTCGTGATGACCGACGGCCTGCCATGGACGTGGGAGACCTTCCCCGAATACCTGGACACCTTGGACGCCGGCAAACGCGACATCGACGTGGCCGCCTACCTTCCCCATTCGCCGCTGCGGGTTTACGTGATGGGTCAGCGCGGCGCCGACCGTGAGCCGGCCAGCCCCGAAGACCTCGCGAAGATGCGGGCGCTGGCCAAGGAGGCCATGGAAGTCGGGGCACTGGGCTTCGCGTCGTCGCGGCTGACCATCCACAAGACCGAGAGCGGCTCGCCGATTCCGAGCTACGACGCCGCCCGCGAGGAGATTGAAGAGATCGCCAGAGGCGTAGTCGACGGCGGGGGCGGCCTGCTGCAATTCGTGCCCGACATTCCTTCCGGCGGCTATCAACCCGTGCTGCAAACGGTTTTCGACGTCGCCGAGGACGTCGGGCTGCCCGTCACCTTTACGCTTGTCGTCGCCAACGCCGGCGACCCGACTTGGCCGGACGCCATCACCATGGTCGAGAAGGCCAATTCGGCCGGCGGCGATATCACCGCGCAGCTGTTGCCGCGCCCGATCGGTCTGATCATCGGGCTGCAGCTGACCGCCAACCCGTTCGTGCTCTACCCGAGCTACCGCGAGATCGCCCACCTGCCGCTGGCCGAGCGGGTGGCCGAGATGCGCAAGCCCGAGGTCCGCACCCGCATCCTGGCCGACAAGCCCGGTCACGGTCACCCGATCCTGTACGTGACCCAGATGTGGGACTGGATCTTCCCGCTGGACGACGACCCCAATTACGAGCCGGATCCCGCAGACAGCATCGGGGCCCGGGCCCGGGCCAAGGGAGTGGCCCCGATGGAAGAGGCCTATGACCGCCTGCTCGACGACGACGGTCGCGCGATGCTGTTGGTGGCCACCAGCAACCTGGAGCACAATTCGCTGGATACCGTCGGCGAGCTACTGCACCGCGACGACGTGGTGCTCGGACTCGGCGACGGCGGCGCGCACTACGGGATGATCTGCGACGCCAGCTACTCGACGTACTTCCTGGCACACTGGGCGCGCGACCGGAAGTCGGGCCGTTTCACGGTGGCCGAGGCGGTCCGCGAGCTCACGTCCGTACCGGCCCGAATCGCCGGGCTGGGCGACCGCGGCCGAATTGCGGTGGGCTACAAGGCCGACCTCAACGTCATCGACCACGGCGGCCTACGCCTGCACAAGCCGGTGATCAACCACGACCTGCCCGCCGGCGGTCGTCGCCTCGACCAGACCGCGGACGGCTACGTGGCGACGATCGTCTCCGGAGAGGTGATCGCCGAGAACGGTGTGCCCACAAACGCGCGGCCGGGCAAGCTGGTCCGCGGCCGCCAGGCGATACCCGTCTAGCCGGACAACGCGTCGAAAAGCGCGGCCAGCTGGTCCGGCGTTACCGAAGTAGGGCACTGACCGCGCAGGTCGATCAGCGGCTTCGCGATGTTCCGCAGATCGAGAGCCTCACCGGGATGGCCAAGAAAATAGCCGCGCACCGACGACCGCGCGTCCGCCGGAGATTGACTGACCGCAGCGGTCAGCACATTGTTGGCATCCGGGTGGCTGTCCAGGTATCCGCTTGCCGCATTCAGCACGCCGCTGGAGGTGGCAGCCAGCCCGCTGGCCGTGCACTGTGCGGGGTCAGCACCCGCCGCCGGCGAGGTGGCAATGACCGCGGCCACGGCGGCAAGAACGCAGCAGTCGGCAATAATGCAGCCAAACGCGTTGCGCCGTAAGCTAATTGCGGATTTTCTCATTGCTGCTACCCCTTCGTACCCGACTATTTGAACCTTCAGTACATCAGCTGCCCAGCGAAACGAAAAGCCCGGCCCCACATGGGGACCGGGCTTTTCGTTGACTGCGGACTTAGAAGTCCATACCGCCCATGCCACCGGTCGGATCGCCCATGGGGGCGGCCGCCTTCTCCGGCTTGTCGGCAACGACGGCCTCGGTGGTCAGGAACAGGCCCGCGATGGACGCCGCGTTCTGCAGCGCCGAACGGGTCACCTTGACCGGGTCGGCAACGCCCGCCTTCAGCAGGTCCTCGTACTCACCGGTCTGCGCGTTCAGGCCGGTGCCGGCTTTTGCGTTGCGGACCTTCTCGGCCACAACGCCGGGCTCCAGCCCGGAGTTGAAGGCGATCTGCTTCAGCGGAGCCTCCAGCGCCACGCGGACGATGTTGGCGCCGGTGGCCTCGTCGCCCTTGAGCTTGAGCTCGTCCAGGGCCGGGGCCGCCTGCAGCAGGGCCACGCCACCACCGGCGACGATGCCCTCCTCGACGGCCGCCTTGGCGTTGCGGACCGCGTCCTCGATGCGGTGCTTGCGCTCCTTGAGCTCCACCTCGGTGGCAGCTCCGGCCTTGATCACCGCAACACCGCCGGCCAGCTTGGCCAGGCGCTCCTGCAGCTTCTCGCGGTCGTAGTCGGAGTCGCTGTTCTCGATCTCGGCGCGGATCTGGGACACCCGTCCGGCGATGGCGTCGGAGTCACCGGCGCCCTCGACGATGGTGGTCTCGTCCTTGGTGATGACCACCTTGCGGGCCTTACCCAGCAGCGCGACGTCGGCGGTCTCGAGCGAGAGGCCGACCTCCTCACTGATGACCTGACCACCGGTGAGGATGGCGATGTCCTGCAGCATCGCCTTGCGGCGGTCGCCGAAGCCGGGGGCCTTGACCGCCACCGACTTGAAGGTGCCGCGGATCTTGTTGACGACCAGGGTGGACAGCGCCTCGCCCTCGACATCCTCGGCGATGATCAGCAGCGGCTTGCCGCCCTGGATGACCTTCTCCAGCAGCGGCAGCAGGTCCTTGACCGTCGACACCTTGGAGCTGACCAGCAGGATGTAGGGGTCCTCCAGGATCGCTTCCTGACGCTCGGCGTCGGTGACGAAGTAGCCCGAGATGTAGCCCTTGTCGAACCGCATGCCCTCGGTGAGCTCGAGCTGCAGGCCGAAGGTGTTGGACTCCTCGACGGTGATGACGCCCTCGTTGCCGACCTTGTCCAGCGCCTCGGCGATCAGGTCGCCGATCGACTGGTCGCCGGCGGAGATGCCCGCGGTCGCAGCGATCTGCTCCTTGGTCTCGACGTCCTTGGCCGACTTCAGCAGGGTCTCGGTGATCTTCTCGACGGCCTTCTCGATGCCGCGCTTGAGACCCAGCGGGTTGGCCCCGGCCGCGACGTTGCGCAGGCCTTCTTTCACCAGCGCCTGGGCCAGCACGGTGGCCGTCGTGGTGCCGTCACCGGCCACGTCGTCGGTCTTCTTGGCAACTTCCTTGACCAGCTCGGCGCCGATCTTCTCGTACGGGTCCTCCAGCTCGATCTCCTTGGCGATGGACACACCATCGTTGGTGATCGTGGGAGCGCCCCACTTCTTCTCCAGGACGACGTTGCGGCCCTTGGGACCCAACGTCACCCTTACCGCGTCGGCGAGGGCGTTCAGGCCCCGCTCGAGGCCGCGACGGGCCTCTTCGTCGTACGCAATTTGCTTGGCCATTGCGAAGCGATTCCTCCGATTGGGGATGACACGTCTGTGGTCGGGTGCAGTGCCCGCGACGGACGGCTTGGGTGTCTCCGCTGGTGCGGCCCCGGCCTCACCGTCCCGACCTAGCACTCACCGGTCGCGAGTGCCAACGTCATTCTTAGCACTCGCCTATGTCGAGTGCAAGGACAGGTCAGGGGTATCGCTACGCGCGAAGACCGTCAACGACGACGTCGGTCACCCGCTCGGCCAACTCCGGGTTGTACGCCTCCATCGCCTGGCATCCGACCAGGATCGACTTCACCTCGCGTACGCGGATGTCTCGACGCGCAGTGCCCGCTTTCTGGGCGGCGCGGAGCAAGTCGTCGAGCATGGCCAAAAATGCATCCTCGGCGTCTGGCGCGGCCTGCGCGATGTCGATGCCGAGACCGGCCAGCGCCTCGACCATGCCACGGTCCGTCGCGCCCCACTGCAGCACCATCGAGCGCAGAAAGCTGAAGATCGCCTCGCCGGGCCCGGCGGATTCAAGCAGCGCGTGCCCGTCGTCGATGAAACGTTGCATTCGGTCCGCGATGACGGCGTGGAACAGCGCTTCCTTGGTCGGAAAGTGCCGGTAGACGGTGCCGGCCCCGACTCCGGCCCGACGGGCGATCTCATCGATCGGCACCGACAAGCCCTCGGCCGCAAAGGTTTCGTAGGCGACTTCCAGCACACGGGCCCGGTTGCGCGCTGCATCGGCACGCATCCGCTGTGCTGGTTGCGCCATCTCAGTTACCTCACCGATTGACAAAACGGGGCGTGCGTTCCGTATAGTATCCCTCAACCGGAGCGCCCGCCCCGTTTACCTTACAACCGAGGAGCCTCGCATGGCCAAGTGGACAACCGCGGACATTCCCGACCAGACCGGTCGCGTCGCAGTCATCACCGGAGCCAATACCGGCCTCGGCTACGAGACCGCCCTGGCACTCGCCGAGCACGGCGCCCACGTTGTGCTGGCCGTGCGCAACCTCGACAAGGGCAAGGACGCCGTTGCCAGCATCACCGCGCAGAGTCCCAGCGCCGACGTTGTACTCCAGGAGCTGGACCTCACGTCGCTGGACTCCATCCGCGCCGCGGCACGGCAACTGCGGGCCGATCACGAGCGCATCGACCTGCTGATCAACAACGCCGGCGTGATGTACACACCCAAGTCGACCACCAAGGACGGCTTCGAGTTGCAATTCGGCACCAACCACCTGGGCCACTTCGCCTTCACCGGTCTACTGCTGGATCGGCTCTTGCCCGTCGCCGGTTCCCGGGTCGTGACGGTCAGCAGCATCGGGCACCGGATCCGCGCCGACATCCACTTCGACGATCTGCAGTGGGAGCACAGCTACAACAGGGTCTCGGCCTACGGGCAAGCCAAACTGGCCAACCTGTTATTCACCTACGAACTGCAACGACGGCTCGCTCCACATGGGACGACGATCGCCGCGGCCGCCCACCCCGGCGGCTCGAACACGGAGCTGATGCGCCACCTGCCTGGATGGGCTGCGGCCGTCTACCCCGTGATCGAACCAATATTCCAAGACGCGGCTATGGGCGCCCTGCCAACGCTGCGTGCTGCCAGCGACCCGGCAGTGCTTGGTGGGCAGTACTACGGCCCTGACGGCTTCGCCCAAACCCGCGGCTACCCGAAGGTGGTGGGGTCGAGCCGCAAGTCGCATGACGCCGACCGGCAGCGCCGGCTGTGGGCGGTGTCCGAGGAGCTGACCGGGGTGACCTATCCCGTTGACTGAGCCTCAGGGCAAGTCGAGCAGCTGCTCGTAGAAACCGCCGAAGCGGCGCCGCGGGTCGATCAGATGGATCTCGAGGATCCAGTGACAGCGGCGACCGCTGGGATCGGTGCGCCGCATCGGTTTGCTCGATCCGGGCATGATGTACCACTCGGTGGCCGTCCCGGCGATCTTCTTGTGCGGGAACTCCCCGACCAGGTGGCCGGCGATGTGGCTGCCCCACCCGAAGCCCGCGGCGTCAGCCACCCCGACGACGAAGTCGAACAACTCGGCGCCGGTGACATCGGGACGGTTTTCGAAATACTCGCGCCCGGCCTGCCACACCCGCGGCAGCGCATCGCGGACCGCGTGTTTGTCCGGGTCGTCGCTCAGCACATAGGTGCGCCCGAAGTCGGCTTCCCATTCCTCGAAAATCGGACCGAAGTCGAGGAACACGATGTCGTCATCGGCGATGACCCGGTCCGGCGGACGCTCCCGGAAAGGCTGCAGGGTGTTCTCGCCGGCTCGCACAATCCGCCGATGCCAGTGAGCCTTTACCCCGAGCAGCTGCGCGGCCAGATCGCGGATCCCGTCGGACAACTGCTGCTCACCGACGCCGGGGCGGATCATTTCGCGTCGCTCGATCTCGTCGAATAGCTGCGCCGCCTTATCCTGGGCATCCAGAAGCCGTTCCGCGCGGGCGTTTTCGTCGGCGATCGGCTTCTGCACAGCAACAATGCTACGACCCAACGGAGCACTGATGTCGCTCGTGGTGCCGCCCTACCCGCCGGCCCGGTACACCAAGGACGAGCCGGAAGTCAGCGCCTGGATTAGGCGCGCCGACGAGCCGCCGGATTACGAAACCTACGGCGTCAAGTACCACTACCTGGCCAACCAGCAGGCCACCGGCGGCGACTACGGCCTGTATCGCGTCGACATCGCTCCGGCCGGAGGCGGGCCGGGTCCGCATTTCCACCGGGCCATGTCCGAGGCGTTCTTCGTGCTGTCGGGCACGATGAAGCTCTACGACGGTAACGACTGGATCGACGGCCACCCGCACGACTTCCTCTACGTCCCGCCCGGCGGCATCCACGGTTTCCGCAATGAGGCCGACGAACCCGCGTCGGCCTTGATGCTGTTCGCTCGGGGCGCGCCGCGGGAGGCCTACTTCGAAGGGTTTTCAGCGTTGGCCGAGATGACCGACGATGAGCGCCGGGAGTGGTTCATCCGTCACGACAACTTCTTCGTCTAGGCGTTGGCTTTAATCCCATTGCGCGAAGTAGGGACGCTCCGGCTTGCTCTTCTCGACGAGGATGAACACCACACCCCAGGGGTCGACGAACCATGTCGTGCGGACCCGCGCCACGTCCGCAATACCGTCGACAAGAAAGCGCACCCCGTTGGCCTCGAGTCGGGCCCGGGTAGCGTCGAGGTCTTCGCAGATCAACCCCACATGCGACAACCCGTGGTCGGTGATGGCCGCCCCGCTGCGCTGATCGCCGCCGGCGACGCCGAGATATTCGATCACCTCCAGGACCCGATCCCCGCCGTCGTCGAAGCCGACGATGGCCGCTTTCATGGTGGGGTCGGACACCAACTGGCCCATGTCGTCGCGAATCGCGTCACCGGCCATCACGTAGGGCGGCGATAACACCCGCAGGCCCAACACGTCGCGATAAAACGCCACCGCCGCTTCGCAATCGGGCACGCACACCCCGCTATGAGCCAGTCCGGTAATCATGATCTGACAATGTCGCCATTGACGTAGTGCTGCAAGTTCGGCGCGATCGCGGCGATCGCCTCGTCGTCCGTCATGGAGGCGATCGGCTCGATTTCCCAGACGTAGCGCATCAGGGCGAAGCCCATCATCTGCGACGAGATGAGCCCGCTGCGGATAAGGCGGTCCCGTTCGTCGTCACCCAGATCCGAGACGCCCATCAGACTGCCCTCGACGACGCGCCGCAACTTCTCGCGAGTGGACGGCTCGTGCGCGGCGGTCTGCAGGATGGCACGCAGCGTCGGCCCGATCTCGTCGTCCGCCCAACTGGCCAGCAGCAGCTGCACCAGCGCGGCGCCGAGCTCCTCAATCGGCGTCGTCCAGACCTCGGCGACGCTCTCCAGCCACTTCTGCGGCGGATTGGTCGCAGCGTCCAGCAGACCTTCCTTCGAGCCGAAGTAGTGGTAGACCAGCGCGGGGTCGACATCGGCCGTTCGTGCGACGGCTCGGATGGTGGTTCCGGCCCAACCGTTTTCGGCGAACTCGTCGCGGGCGGCCGCAACGATCCGCGCGGCGAGCACTCCCCGTTCATCCCGCGGACCGGGAGTTACCGGTTTCCTAGACACCTCAGCCATAAGTTTCATCATAGCGTGAATTTCCTCTTGCGTTGAAACTATTTTCCACGTAGCGTGAGATTAGTTTCAACAGACCGTGAAAAGGACCCCACCATGAGTAGCAACCAAAACCCCGACGTTGTCGTCGTCGGCGCCGGGCCCGTCGGCTTGGTCGCGGCCTGCGAACTCGCGCGCCGCGGCGTCCGGGTGCGCGTGATTGACAAGCTGGCCCAGCCCACCGACCAATCTCGCGCGATCGCGGTGCACGCCCGCAGCCTCGACATGTTCGAGCGCATGGGCATCGTCGACGAACTGCTGAGCACCGGCGTGAAAGCGATCGCGATGCAGCTGCATGCGGGGGGTCGCGACCTGTTTCGCATCCCGCTCGGCGAAGTCGACAGCGCGTTCCCGTTCACGCTGACCACGGCGCAGACCGAAACCGAGCGAGTGCTCGGCGAGCACCTGGAGGCACTGGGTGTCAACGTGGAACGCGGTGTCGAGCTGGTTGCACTGAGCCAGGACGACCACTGCGTGCAGCTGACCTTGCAGAAGGACGGATCAACCGAGCGAACCAGTGCCTCCTGGGTGATCGGCGCCGACGGCGCGCGCAGCATGGTGCGGAAACTGGTTGGTACGACGCTGGCCGGTTGCTTCGTCGGCGAGCGGTTTCTGCTCGCCGACGTCGACGCCGAGCACCAGCTGGACACCGACGCCATGCACACCTTCTTCTCCCCCGAAGGACCGGTAGTCGTGCTGCCGATGCGCGATGGACGGATGCGGTTCCTCGCCGAGGTGCACGACGAACCCGGCACGCCGCTCAACATGGATCCGACCCAGGACGAGTTGCAGGCCATCATCGACCAGCGGATTGGCGGCATCACCGTGCTGCGATCGCACTGGCTGACCAATTTCGAGATTCACCACGCACGGGTTCCGGCTTACCGTTGGGGTCGAGTCTTCCTGGCCGGCGACGCCGCTCACATCCACAGCCCGGCCGGCGGTCAGGGCATGAACACCGGAATGCAGGACGCGTTCAACCTCGCATGGAAGCTGGCCGCGGTGATCGACGGTGACGCCGGTCAGACGCTGCTGGACAGCTACGAGGCCGAGCGCGCCCCGGTGGCTGACAGCGTCATCAAGTTCACCAATCGGCTCACTAAGGCCGGCACGTTATCCGGTGTGCCGCGCCGGATCCGCGATGTGGTGGTGCGGATGCTTGCACGAGTCCCCGCGGCGCGACGAGCCATGGCCGAGACCGCCGAAGAGGTCAACGTCGGTTATCCCGACAGTCCAATCGTTGTGGGCCAACGCCTGAAGCACGCTAAAGTTACTGCCGGACAGCATGTTCCGCATGTAGCTGACGAGGCGGTACAAAAGCAACTCAGCGCGGCGTGCAGTGTTTCCGGCCACGTCCTGTTGACCGTCACGGCCGACCAGGTGGTGGCGAGCGGCGGTGAGGCGCCGATCGAAGGGTACGACACCGTCATCGCCGATCCGAAAGGCGTTGTGGCACAGCGCCTCGGACTCAAGAGCGGTGGGCGCGTCGTGATACGGTCGGACGGCTACATCGGAGCCATCGCCGCCCTCGACGACACGACCACCATCGCCGATTACTTCGCCAAGATCAGGAGCTGAGCACCATGTACACCTACGACATCGACGCTGCGGCCATGTTCGACGACCGCACCCATCAGTTCGAGAAATTCGGCATCCCGCTCGCCGAGATCGAAGCAGTCAGAGCCGCCACCACCGACATGTGGGCCGACGCACCCGGCGGCTGGGTTTACGAGTGGTCTCGGCTGGCCGAGAAATACGCCGAGCACGGCGACCACTACATGGCGTCGTTGGTTTACGGCTGCGCCAAGTTTCCCTGCCTGACCGATCCGGCGCGGGTAACGGCCATGCAGCAGCAACTCGAGCAATTCGAATTGGCGGCCAAGGACTTTCCGGTCGCCTTCGAGCGCCGCATCATCAAGGTCCCTTACCGCGGCGGCGGCGTCGAGGTACCCGTCCACCTGTACTCCGCCGATGGCGAGTACGCCGGGCGGCCGGTGCTGATCGCCAGCGGCGGCGTGGACACCTGGAAGATGGACATCCATCCGTGGTGGGTCGGCTTCACCCAGGGCGCCGCCGTGACCACCTTGGCCTTCGACCACCCGGGCACCGGGGAAACCGCAATCCCGCTCGAAAGGCAGGCTGACGAGGTGATCCGCGGAATCGCCGACTACGCCCGCACTCTCGGGAACGGCAAGGTCGCTCACTTCGGCGTGTCATTCGGCGGGAACTTCGCCGCGATGTCGGGATTGTCCGGCATCGTCGACGCTGCCGTCGACCTCGGCGGCCCGGTCGTCGGGGCTTACGAGGTCGAGAACGTGCAGAAGCTGCCCTACGGCATGCACGACATCTTGGGCAACGCCATGCACTGGGACCATTCCCCTACCCTCGAGGAACTCCGCGCGGGCCTCGAACAACTGAACCGCCACGAGCTGCTAGCCCAGCGACGTAATTCGGCGATGCTGGTGATCAACGGCGCTGACGACTACTTCGTCCCGCAGTCGGACACGCTGATCTTCCAGGGGCGCCCGAACACCGAGGTACACCTGATCGAAGGCACCGGCCATTGCGCGATGAGCAAGGCACCCGAGGTGGTACCGCAAATCATCGCCTGGGTGGCCACGCACGTCGCCGCATAGCACTGAGCAGCGGCCGACTCGCCGCTGTCCTGGGAAGATGTGCGCCCCGATCTGCTTGCCCTAGACTGCATCTCGACCAGATAGGAGTCTCCGGGTGCGGGCAAGTGAAGCGCCCAGCACCCGGGCTTTGCGGGGCTGGCAACGGCGAGCCTTGGTGCGGTATTTAACCGCCAAGCCACGCGATTTCTTGCTGGTCGCTACCCCCGGTGCGGGTAAGACGGCATTTGCTCTGCGGATCGCCGCCGAGCTGCTGGCCGATCGCAGCGTCGACACGATCACCGTGGTGGTGCCCACCGAACACCTCAAGACGCAGTGGGCGCTGGCGGCGGCCGCCGACGGCATCGCGCTCGATCCCAAGTTCCGAAACTCCGCCGCGCAGACCTCGGCGGAATACCACGGCATCGTCGTCACCTACGCGCAGGTGGCCAGCCATCCCGCGCGGCATCGGGTCCGCACCGAGGGCAGGCGCACGCTGGTGATCTTCGACGAAATCCATCACGGGGGCGACGCCAAGAGCTGGGGAGACAGCATCCGCGAAGCCTTCGGCGACGCCACCCGACGACTTGCGTTGACCGGCACACCATTTCGCAGCGACGACGCCGCGATCCCGTTCGTCCACTACGAGCCCGACGGCAACGGCCTGCTGCGCTCCGCCGCCGATCACACTTACGGCTACTCCGACGCGCTGGCCGACGGCGTCGTGCGCCCCGTGGTGTTCCTGGCCTACTCGGGTGAGACCCGGTGGCGGGACAGCGCGGGCGAGGAGTATGCCGCGCGGCTCGGTGAGCCGGCCAGCGCCGAGCACACCACTCGCGCGTGGCGCACCGCGCTGGATCCGGCCGGCGAGTGGATGCCCGCGGTGATCTCCGCGGCCGACACCCGGCTGCGGCAACTGCGCGATGGCGGAGTATCCGATGCCGGCGGCATGATCATCGCGTCGGATCAGAAGGCTGCCCGCGCCTATGCCGTTCTGCTGCAACGGATTATCGGTGAGACGGCAACCGTCGTCGTTTCCGACGACCGCGGCGCCTCGGAACGCATTGCGAAGTTCTCCGCGGGCACCAGCCGTTGGCTGGTTGCGGTGCGCATGGTCTCTGAGGGCGTCGACGTCCCCCGACTGGCCGTTGGCGTGTATGCCACCAGCGCGTCGACCCCGCTGTACTTCGCCCAGGCGATCGGCCGCTTCGTGCGGTCCCGACGGCCGGGCGAGACGGCGAGCGTCTTTCTGCCGTCGGTGCCGTCGCTGCTGCAGTTGGCGAGCCAGCTTGAGACACAACGCAATCACGTGCTGGGAGAGCCGCATCGGGAGACCGACGAACTGGAGGCCGCACAGCGCCGCCAGACCGAGCCGTCCGAAGCCGACAACGGGTTCATGTCGTTGGGCGCCGACGCCGAACTCGACCAGGTGATTTTCGACGGCTCGTCGTTCGGCACCGCCACCCCGGCGGGCAGCGACGAAGAAGCCGACTATCTGGGTCTACCGGGCCTGTTGGACGCCAACCAGATGCGAGAGTTGTTGCTGCGCCGCCAGGTTGAGCAGCTTGACCGTCGCAGCCGCGGCGGCGCCACCGCACCCGAACTGGTGACCAGGCACGGGCAACTGCGCGACCTGCGCCGCGAACTCAACGCTTTGGTGTCGGCGGCACACCATCGAACGGGCAAGCCGCACGGGTGGATTCACAACGAGCTGCGCCGCATGTGCGGCGGACCTCCGGTCGCCGCGGCCAGCTCCGACCAGCTGCAGGCGCGCATCGAGGCCGTGCGTGGACTGACCGCCTAACGGATGGCCCAGATGCTGTCGGCCACCCATGGCGATGCCTGCGCCGCGACCGCCCACGCCTGGTCTTCGGGCACGTCGATCAGCGGGTAGCGCTTGGTGCCTGCGGCGGTGGCCGCGACCAGGGTCGCCACCCCTGCCCGGCGCTGAAATGGCGACTGCCGCACGGTCCAGCCGATGATGCCCGCCGTGGCCAGGCAGTCGCGGCGTCGCTCCCAGCTGCCGGCCCGCATCACCAGCCAGTTGCTGTCGACCCGGTGCCCGAGAGCGCCTATTCGGTCGGCGGCCAGCAACGCGCACCAGGCGGTGATCGCCAGCCATGCCGTCCACAACCATAGGGGCACAACGGATGTCCCGGTCAGCGCCGTCACCACCGCCAGCGCCGCACCGATCAGCACGGGAAGCCCTAAGGCGCGGGTCCACCGTCGCGTTGCGGCCCGACGGCCGTGCCCGCGCAACGGGCCGGTGACGACGTTCGGGTCGCCGACCAGCCCGGTCAACACCGATTCGGCGGTGGAGCGCGGACAGGGCGGCAGCAGCACCGACGACTCCCCTGCGCCATGTACACCGGTCATCACCGCGTCCAGCCCGGCGCCGCCGAAGACGCGCACCAACAGCGGTTGCCGCAGCGTTCCGCCGCGCAGCCTGCTCATGTCATACGTGTGCTCGCGCAGCCGCAACGTCCCGTGCCGCAGGTGCAGCACGTCTGCCTGGCGCGACAGCACCAGATTGCCGTAGGTGAGCAGCGACCGCAGCACCGCCAGCAGCACCGAGGCAACGAATACCACCGCCGCGACCACCGCGACGGTGGCCGCGATACCCAGCCGCTGGGCGGCTTGCAGCGCCGATTCAGCCAGCCGCGAGTGCTGAAGCGGGCCAATGGCTCCGGTCTGATAAATCAGCCCGAAGGCGGCGGTCATGGTCAATAGCCCGGAGAGGCTCAACGGGGCATATCGCAACCACGAAGGCTGCCAGCGCGCCAATACCGTGCTCGACGCGGCAGGCTCCGCGGTCGTCGGTTCGACCGGCTGCGACGATTCGGCCAGCAGTATGGCCCGCAGTCGCGGCACCTCATCGACCCTGACCGCGTTGAGCTCGAAACCGTGCTCGGCCCGGGCTTCTTGACCGGTGCTCACCCGCAGCACGGCCAGCCCCAACAGCCGGTGCAGAAGTCGCGCATCGGTTTGCACGGAACGAATCCGGTTGCGCGGCACGGACAATACCTTGCGGTGCAGCAGGCCGGCCCGTAGCTGCACTTGGCCCGATTCCGGGTCGGCGTCGATGCGATAGCTGGTGGTGACCCAGCGTGCCACGCCCACTACGGCGGTCAGCGCGAGCACCGCCACCGTCCAGGACTGGTTGCCGGTGGTCTGGCCCAGCACCAGTCCGCCGATCAGCAACGGCAGCTCGCGTATCAATTCGTGCACCGGATGAACCAGCAGCATCCTGGGACTTAGCCGCTGCCAACCGGTTTGGGCCGTCACGTGGCGTCCTCAGCGCCGATCGCCGCGATGTCGGTCAATTGCGCGACCAGATGGTCGGCGACCGCGACGTCGAGCGCGGCGATGTGCACCGCGCCCGCAGATGACGCGGTGGTGACGGTGACGTTGGCCAGCCCGAACAACCGGTCCAGCGGGCCGCGGTACGTGTCGACGGTCTGAACCCGCGAGATCGGCGCGATGCGCCGTTCCTGGACCAGCCAACCGGTGCGGGTGTACACCGCCTGCGGGCCGAGCTCCCAGCGGTGTACCCGATACCGCCACAACGGCACGACGGCCAGCGAGATCGCGGCACCGAGCACGGTGACGACGGCGATCACAATGTGCAGCCAGAGCAGCCGCCGATCGAAGCTGATCCATATTGCCTGGCCTGCCGCGAGCAGCAGCCACGGGACTACGCCGCCGATTGCCCACCGCAGCGGCGCGCGCCGACTGGGCGGATGTGCCGGATCGACCATGCCCGCCACCACCGGGCTCGACTCGCGGTTCTCCACGCCATCGAGAATGCCACCGACCACGCGACCTACTAAACCGACACGGCGGCATCGATCATGAGTGGGTATCGTTTTCGGCGATGAGTTCTAACGGTAAATGGACTACGGCCGACGTGCCGGACCAAAGCGGCCGCGTCGCCGTCGTCACCGGAGCCAACACCGGTCTGGGCTATCACACCGCCGAGGTGCTGGCCCAGTGCGGCGCGCACGTGGTGTTGGCGGTTCGCAATCTGGAGAAGGGCAACCTCGCGCTGGCGCGCATCGTGGCCGCCAATCCCCGGGCCGACGTCACCCTCCAGGAGCTCAACCTGAGCTCGCTGGACTCGGTGCGCGCCGCGGCCACCGCGTTGCGCTCGGCCTACCCGCGCATCGACCTGCTGATCAACAACGCCGGCGTGATGTGGACACCGAAGCAGCTCACCGCCGACGGGTTCGAAATGCAGTTCGGTACCAACCATCTCGGCCACTTCGCTTTGACCGGGCTGCTGCTGGACAATTTGCTGCCGGTCCGGGGTTCCCGGGTGGTGACCGTCAGCAGCATGGGCCATCGACTCCGCGCCGCCATCCACTTCGACGACCTGCAGTGGGAACACGGCTATGACCGGGTCGCTGCGTACGGGCAATCCAAACTGGCCAACCTGCTGTTCACCTACGAGCTGCAGCGCCGGCTGGCCGCCCGGGCGAAGCCGACCACGATGGCCTTGGCCGCCCACCCAGGAACCTCGAATACCGAGCTGGTGCGCAACCTGCCCGCCGTTCTCAGACCCGCCGTCGTGGTGTTCGGCCCGCTGGTGTTTCAGAACGCGGCGATGGGCGCCCTCCCGACGTTGCGGGCCGCCACCGACCCGGACGCAGAGGGCGGGCAGTATTACGGCCCCGACGGTCTGGGTGAGCAACGCGGCCACCCGAAGGTGGTGTCTTCCAGCAAGCAGTCCCACGACGAGGACTTGCAGCACCGACTGTGGAAGGTCTCCGAAGAGTTGACCGGTGTGACCTATCCGGTTTGACACCGGCCGCCGCTCCGTAAGATGACCGCGTGGCACGACGTCCCCGTTCGACCGGCGAAAACCAGACGTCCGGACCGCAGCGCCTGCTGTCGTTGCTGCGTACGACGGTTCCACCGGTGCATCCGGCCGGGTTGCCGTTCATTGCCGGCGGGCTGGGAGTGGCTGTGGCCGGGCGCCGCTACCGGTGGTTGCGCCGGGCCGGCCTGCTGACCGCCGGCGCCTGCGCCGGGTTTTTCCGGCACCCGCCCCGGGTACCGCCCAACCGGCCCGGCGTCGTCGTCGCACCCGCCGACGGGCTGATCTGCGTCATCGATACCGCAGCCCCGCCCGCCGAGCTCGGCCTGGGCGACGCAGAGCTGCCGCGGGTGAGCATCTTCCTGTCGCTGTTGGACGCCCACGTACAGCGGGCCCCGGTGAGCGGCGAAGTGATTGCCGTGCAGCATCGGCCGGGTCGCTTCGGCTCGGCCGACTTGGCCGCAGCCAGTGCCGACAACGAACGCGTCAGCATGCAGCTGCGCACCGCCGACGGGACGGACGTCGTCGCGGTGCAGATCGCCGGCCTGCTGGCGCGGCGCATCATCTGCGACGTCCACGCCGGCGACAAGCTGTCGATCGGTGACACCTACGGCCTGATCCGGTTCGGGTCGCGTCTGGACACCTACCTGCCCGCCGGGGCGCAGGTGTTGGTCAGCGTCGGCCAACGGGCGGTCGGCGGCGAAACGGTGCTGGCCGAGCTGTCGTGATTACCGCGCCGGCGACGATGCAGTGGGGGTACCTCCCGCTTGCGGGGGACGAAGCGATGAGGAGGAGCGGCGCTGATTACTAGGCCTCGCGGTCGGCGAGTGGTGCCCCTGCGCATCCTGCCCAGCTCGATGAGCGTGCTGGCCATCTGCGCGGGGCTGACCTCGATCCGGTTCGCGCTGGAGGGCCAGCCGAACGTGGCGATAGCGTTGATCGCCGCCGCCGCGATCCTCGACGGACTCGACGGCCGGGTGGCCCGCATCCTGGACGCCGAGTCGCGGATGGGCGAGGAGATCGATTCGCTTGCCGACGCGGTGAACTTCGGGGTGGCCCCCGCGGTGGTGGTCTACGTGTCGTTGCTGCCCTCGGTGCCTGCTGGCTGGGTTGTGGTGTTGCTGTACGCGGTGTCAATCGTGTTGCGGTTGGCCAGGTTCAACGCGTTGCTCGACGACGCTACCCAACCGGCCTTCGCGCGGGAGTATTTCGTCGGGATACCGGCGCCGGCCGGCGCGATCTCGGCGCTCGGCCCGCTCGCGGCCAAGCTGCAGTTCGGCGTGGGCTGGTGGACGTCGCCGTGGTTCGTCTGCGCGTGGGTGGCGGCCTGCTCGATGCTGGTGGTGAGCCGGATCCCGATGCGCAAGATGCATGCCGTCTCGGTGCCGCCGAACCTGGCCGCGCTGTTGCTGGCAGCGTTGGCGATCGTCGCGGCGGCGGCGTTCCTGTTCCCCTACATCCTGATCATGGTGCTGATCGCCGCCTACTTGCTGCACATTCCGTTCTCCGTTCACAGTTACCACTGGCTGGCGGCGCATCCCGAGGCTTGGGGCGAAAAACCCAAGCAGCGCCGCGCCACCCGACGCGCGATCCGCCGGGCGCAGCCCAACCGCCGGTCGATGGCGCGGTTGGGCCTTCGCAGGCCCACCGGGCGGACATGACGGCCCCGAAGCTCACGCTGACGGCTAGGCTCAACACCTCGGCCGTCGACTCCCGCCGCGGCGTCGTCCGACTTCATCCCAACGCCATTGCCGCCCTTGGCATTCGGGAGTGGGACGCGGTGTCGCTGACCGGATCGCGAACCACGACCGCGGTCGCCGGCATGGCCGGCGCGCAAACCCCGATCGGCACCGTGCTGCTGGACGACGTGACGCTGTCCAACGCCGGTCTGAGCGAGGACACCGCCGTCATCGTCGCCGCCGCAACGGTGTACGGCGCCCGGTCGGTGACCTTGAGCGGCTCGGCGATGACCAGTCAATCGGTCTCCCCGCCCACCCTGCGGCAGGCCCTGCTCGGCAAGGTGTTGACCGTTGGCGACGCGGTGTCACTGCTGCCACGCGATCTGGGTCCGGGCACGTCGACGTCGGTTGCCGCCGGCGCGCTGGCGTCGGCGGTGGGCATCAGCTGGACATCGGAGCTGTTGACGGTCACCGGTGTCGATCCCGCCGGACCGGTGAGCGTGCAGCCGAATTCGCTGGTGACCTGGGGAACGGTTGTCTCGGTCGACGGCTCGGGCCCGCACGTCGAAGCACCGACGCCGGCGCAGGTTAGCGAGACGCCGCCACCGGTCACGGTCAACGACTTGAAAGGCGTCAGCGCGCAGGCGGCCAAGCTGACCGAATGGCTCAAGCTCGCGCTCGACGAACCGCACCTACTGCAAACCCTGGGCGCTGGAACCAATTTGGGAGTGCTGGTGTCGGGCCCGGCCGGTGTCGGCAAGACCACGCTGGTGCGCGCCGTCTGCGCGGGCCGCAGGCTGGTGGAGCTCGACGGCCCGGAGGTGGGCGCGCTGGCCGCCGACGACCGGCTCAAGCGGGTCACCTCCGCTGCGGCGGCAATTCGCGGCGGCGGCGGAGTGCTGCTGATCGCCGACATCGACGCGCTGCTGCCCGTCGTGGGAGAACCGGTCGCGACGCTGATCCTGGCCGAACTGCGTAACACTGTCGCTGCCGCGCGGGTCGCGCTGATCGTCACATCGGCGGTGCCGGAGAACCTCGACCCGCGGCTGCGCGCCCCGGACCTCTGCGACCGCGAGCTGGTACTCGGGCTGCCCGACGCGGCCACCCGCACGGCCCTGCTACAAGGATTGCTGAAGCCCGTGCCCACCGGGGATCTTGACTTGCACGAGATCGCCGATCGCACACCGGGTTTCGTGGTCGCCGATCTTGCCGCCCTGGTACGTGAGGCGGCGTTGCGCGCCGCTGCCAGGGCCAGCTCCGACGGCACGCCGCCGAAGCTGACCCAGGACGACTTGCTCGGTGCGCTGACCGTGATCCGGCCGCTGTCCCGCTCAGCCGCAGTCGAGGTGACGCTCGGGTCGATCACGCTCGACGACGTCGGCGACATGGCCGCCACCAAGCAGGCCCTGACCGAAGCGGTGCTGTGGCCGCTGCAGCATCCCGACACCTTTGCCCGGCTCGGTGTTGAGCCGCCGCGCGGCGTCCTGCTGTACGGGCCGCCGGGATGCGGCAAAACCTTTGTGGTGCGCGCGCTGGCCAGCACCGGACGGCTGTCGGTGCACGCCGTCAAAGGCTCTGAGCTGATGGACAAATGGGTCGGCTCCTCGGAAAAGGCGGTGCGCGAACTGTTCCGCCGGGCCCGCGATTCCGCGCCGTCACTGGTATTTCTCGACGAGATCGACGCGCTGACACCGCGGCGCGGGCAGAGCTTCGACTCCGGTGTCACCGACCGGGTGGTGGCCGCGCTGCTCACCGAGCTCGACGGCATCGAGCCGATGCGCGACGTGGTGGTGATCGGGGCCACCAACCGGCCGGACCTGATCGACCCGGGGCTGTTGCGTCCCGGTCGGCTGGAGAAGTTGGTGTTCGTCGAACCGCCCGACGCCGACGCGCGCCTGGATATCCTGCGCACCGCGGGCAAGTCGGTGCCGCTGCGCGACGTCGACCTGGCCGCCCTGGCGGCAGACCTGGACGGATATAGCGCCGCCGATTGCGTGGCACTGCTGCGCGAGGCCGCGCTGACCGCGATGCGACGCTCGGTCGACGCCGCTGAAATCACCGCGGCCGACGTCGCCGCCGCACGCGAAACCGTCCGTCCCTCACTGGATCCCGCGCAGCTGGCCTCGCTACGCGCCTTCGCCGCGGAACGCTGACGCTCATATAGCGCGGTGGTAGTAGAAACTGGGCTGGCCTTGTCCCGCCTCGGTGTCGGCGTAGCCGTGGCGTTCGTAGAAGCGGTGGGCGTCGGTGTCCGCGCCGTCGACGGCGATTTCGACCAGACGGCCGCCGCGCTCACGGGTGATCGATTCCACCGCGGCTAAAAGCGCCGAGCCGATCCCGCGTCCGCGTGCCGCGGGTGCGACATAGAGCTCGTCCACCAGGCCGACGGGGCCGTCGAACCAGACGTTGGGACGCAACGTCAGCAGTGCGACGGCGACAGCGGGATCGCCTGCGAGCACGGCGATTACGTCGGTGCCGGTAAGCAGGTGGCGCAGTCGGGTGGCCAACTCCGCCGGTCCCGGCGTCGGCGTGTGGAATTCCCGGTTGAACGCGTCCAGCAACCCGGCCACGGTCGCGGCGTCTGTCGGCGTAGCCACTCGCGGCGAAGAGGGATTCATATGCGCGAGTATGGACGATCCGCGCCGCGGCTGTTTTGATGAGGCGGTGTACCAGGAGTTTCGCCCCGACCCAAGGCTTCAGCCCTTCGTGGAATGCTGCTGGCTGCGGTCGGGGTCGGCGACTCGGTCGATACGGGTGATGCCCGACGGTTGTGTGGACGTGTTCGCGACCGCGCAAGGCGATGTCATGATCGCCGGCCCGGCGAACACCTTCTACGACTTGCCCGCGGGCGACCAGGACGTGTTGGCGGGCCTGCGGTTACGGCCGGCCTCGGCGGCCGCAGTGATCGGCTGTCCGGCAAGCGAGTTCATCAATATGCGCGTTCCCCTCGATTCAGCCTTCGGTGTCGCCAGCTCTCGAGTTGCCGAAACCCTGTTCAGTGCAACGACTCCCGAGCGGCGTATGTCGCTGCTGGCGGGCCTGCTAGCCGACTATTTCGCTGCCGCCGACCCGGTGGTCGACCGGCCGGTCACGCGGGCAGTCGCCGCGTTGCGAGCACGGCCAGACCAGCCGGTGTCGGCACTGGCCGACGAGATCGGCCTGAGCGAACGACAGCTGCGGCGTCGTTTCGAGGCCGCGGTCGGCTACGGCCCCAAACGGCTTGGCCGGGTATTCCGATTTCAGCGTCTGCTGGATTTGGTCCACGCAGCCCACGGCCGGGCCGCCTGGTCGCAATTGGCGATCGCGGCGGGATACGCCGATCAGTCGCACATGATCAACGAGTGCCTGGCATTGACGGGCGGGCCACCGACAGCACTGCCCGTGTCCGTTTTATCCAATACCCTAGAAGAGCCGTCGTCCTAGCCTTTCGGCCATGAGCGACACGAAGGTGATTGCCCGCGAGTCATTCCGGCTGATAGAAACCGGCGACCCCGAACTGGCCAAACGGATCATCGCCCCCGACTTCGTGAATCAGGAAGCCGAGGATGATCCCGAAGACGCCGAACGCCAAGTGCATGGCCCCGCGGGATTTCTCGCGACCAGCCGATGGTTACGTGATGCGTTCTCCGACCTGCGGTTCGAACTGCGGGAGATCCTTGCGGAGGGCGACACGGTGATGGCCGCCGCCATCATGACGGGGAAACACACCGGAGTCTTCAACGGCATCGCGCCCACCGACAGGCCGATCAACCACAAACAGGTGCACATCTTCACCGTCGCCGATGGCCGGATCACTCATCATCGCGCGGTCCGCGACGACCTCGGCTTGCTGCTCCAACTAGGCTGGCGGCCAGGAAGTCCCAACGCTACTGCGCGCTAATAGCCCCGATCAATCGGTTCATGACGATGCCGGCTTCTTGGCGCGCTCGGTCGTGGTCTTCTGCGAGTGCTACATAGAGGGTCGCTTCACGCATCGCGCCCAGAATCGTGAGGGCGGTCGCTTCGATCGGCTGCGACGGGATGCGTCCGGTCTCGACGGCGTCGGTCAGCAGCGCACGCACCAACCCGACGTTGTAGCGATTCCCGATCTCGGTCCACCGCGTCCAACCCAGCACGGCCGGAGCATCGACCAGCACGATGCGCTGCACCTCCGGATCCGAGCAGGCATCCAGCCAAAAGCCGGCACCCAACCGCATGACCTCTACCGGGTCGGTCTGGTTGGACGCGGCGATAGCCTCGCCCATCCGCGCGGCGACTTCCGCCTCGACTTGTTCGAAGACCGCTGCAAACAGTTCGGTCTTGTCGGCGAAGTGGTGATAAAGGGCGCCGCGTGTCATGCCCGCGGCGCGCACGATCGTCTCCAGCGCTGCCTCGGAAAAACCCTGCGCGGCGAAGAGTGGACGGGCCGCCGCGATCAGCGCGTCGCGCGTTTCCGCGGCGCGCTCAGCTTGCGTGCGGCGGGTTGCGCCCATGAACCGTTGCCTTTCATACATACGGTATGTATGTTTGTACATACCGTATGAACGCGCTTGCCACACCGTAGCTCAGGAGTCCCGCAATGCCGACGAGAAAAGTCCGCGTCACCAGCGCCGGCGAACACCACGCCGCCCAAGTCCTCAGTCCCACCTCCGAGTACGTCGCCGCGGGTGAGCCGGATGTCGTTGTGCGGAACCCAACCCAAGACCCCGAAGCAGGTGAGGTGAAATGAGCAACGTACTGAAAGCAATTGAGGCCGACCGCGAGGCACTGCTGGCGCTCTGCCACGAGCTGGACGACGCCATCTGGACGCGAGACAGCGGATGCCCGGGCTGGACGGTGCAGGATCTGGTGTCACATATGGCGTGCAGCTTTTGGCTGGCCGCGGACATGTCGAACTTGCCCGACTCAGCGGGACTAACGGCCGAACGAGCAGCTGACTTGTACGTCGAGTCGCGTCGCGCGTTGACCCCCAAACAGATTCTGGCCGACTACGAGTCGGTCAGCTTGAAGGGGCTGGAGATACTCGCTGCAGTGCAGGGCCAGGACGTTGACGTGCCGCTAGGCGATGTCGGGACCTATCCGGCATCGCTCGTGCCGACCGCCTTCGCCTTCGAGCACTACGTCCACATCAGGTTCGATCTCTTCCCGCCAGGCGGACCGTTCAGCGGAGAACCGCCCGCTTCGGACGAATTGCGCCTTGCGCCCACGCTGGACTGGATCGAGGCAGCGCTGCCCCAGCAGAACAGCGGGCTTCTCGATGCTCTGGATAACGCAGTCGAGATCCGCCTAACCGGCGCCGCCGGACGGACGCTGCAGATCGGCAACGCTGATGTCGCCGCCCAGATCACTTGTGATTCAGCGGCATTCGTACGCTGGGTCACCCAACGCGGCGGCTGGAAAGCTTTAGGCGTCGAGGCGCTCGGCGACCCATCCGCCCTTGAGACCGTTCGCCGGCTGAGGGTGTTCTAACGCCAGATATTGCAGTTAACTGCAATCTTGCGTATCCCTGCATCTAGGTCTACGATGACCGGCATGACAGTCACGGAAAAGACGGCCCGGTCGGCGACCGACTTCATGGACGACCCGATCAGCTTCTTCGGCCAGTCCTACACCCAGATGCACAGCATCGACCGCGGCGAGCTCGAAGCGCTGCAACGACAAGCCATGGGCATCCGCTTTCAGCAGCACCGTGCGAGCATCGAAATGCTGCGCAAGCTGGCCGGCCGACTCGGGATCACGGCGCTCAACGAATTCGATGACGTTGTCCCGCTGTTCTTCTCGCACACCGCCTTCAAGTCGTATCCCGCGGCACTGGTCGACAAGAAGCGGTTCGACTTGATGACGAAGTGGCTGGACAAGCTGACCAGCTATGACTTATCCGGCGTCGACACCGCCGGCTGCACCGGGATCGACGAGTGGATCGACCGCCTCGACGCGCAGACTCCGCTGGAGGTGATCACCTCCAGCGGCACCACCGGCACCATCTCGATCCTGCCCAAAGACAAACGCGGCGCAAGCGAAGGCATGACGCTGTGGAAGATCTGCTTGTTCCAAACCTTCGGTCAAGAACCGACCGATAAGGAGCTGAACCCGGCGGTGGATGTGGTGTGGCCGAACTTCGCCAACGGCAAGCTCGGGCATCTGCGCATTGCCAACATGATCAAGCGCGGCTTCACCGGCGGCGACGAAAGCAAGTTCCACGCCCTGTACCCGTTCGCGGTGGACACCGACCTGATGTTCCTGGCCTCCAAGATGCGGGCGGCGGCATCCCGCGGCGAGCTGGACCGGCTCGAAATCGACCCCACGCTCGCGGCGCGCAAGGACGAGTTCATCGCCATGCAGGCACGACAGCCTCAGGACATGGAAGCATTCTTCACCCGCATCACCGACCAGTTGCGCGGCAAACGCGTCTTTATGCTCGGCACCTACCACCTGATGTACGACATCGCCAAAGCCGGTCTGGAGCGCGGCGTGCGCAATGTCTTCGCGCCGGACTCGGCGATCCTCACCGGCGGTGGGATGAAAGGCGTTGCGCTGCCAGATGATTTCATGGACGTCATCAAAACCTTCCTGGGCGTCGACCGCATCCAGGTCGGTTACGGGTTCTCGGAGTCCAGCACCTTTCACTGGGGCTGCAGCGAGGGCCGCTACCATGTCGCGCCCTGGGTCATTCCGTTCGTGCTCGATCCCGAAACCAGCGAGCCGCTCCCCCGCACCGGTGTGCAGACCGGCCGGGCCGCGGTCTACGACATCTTGCTGCGCGCCCACTGGGGCGGCGTCATCTCCGGCGACGAGGTCACGATCAACTGGGACCTGCAGTGTCCGTGTGGTCAGGCCAGCGTCGCCTTCGAGCCCGAGATCATGCGCTACAGCGAGAAGCAGGGCGTGGAAGACGACCGGATCACCTGCGCCGCAACACATGAGGTGCACAACGAGGCCGTGAACTTCATGAAGGGACTAGACCTGTGATCGCCTACACGGTCCCACTGTTCCTGCGGGGCGAAGTCATCACCGAGGACATGGTTCCCTTCGATACCCGCGTCGGCGCCGCACAGTTCCAGGCACCGGACATGAGCAAGTATGTCGAGCGACTGCCCCTCAAGAGCCCGGCAGAGATGAGCGACCTCTACGAGTTGAGCTTCGACGAGATCCTCGATGTGCTCGAGGCGCTCGGCGACGCGCTGGACTTCGACACCAACACGCACCTGCAGGAGGCCTATGAAGCCTCGCTGGTGGCCAATGTGCTGCCGCCGGAAATGATGCAGAACAGCTATCGCATTCTGCGGCCGTTGTTTTCCCGGGACAATGTCACCGAAATCGCCGACAGCCAGGTCGGCCTGGACTACCTCAACGGATGGGTCCCGCACACATTGCACGACGGCCGCGAACTGCGGGTGCGCGCCTTCGGATCCCGAGTGCTGCATATCCCCGCCGGCAACGGTGGATTGGTCTCGGCGGTGACCATCTTGCGATCGGTGATCACCCGATCGGACGTGATCATCAAGGCGCCGTCCAATGATCCGCTGACCGCGGTCGCCATCGCCCGCACGTTGGCTGATGTCGCGCCGAACCACCCGATCACCAGGCATCTGGCGGTCGGGTATTGGAAAGGCGGCGATCTGGCTGTCGAGGAAGCCCTCTACCAACCTCAGCACATCGAAAAGATTGTGGCGTGGGGCGGGCTGGCGTCGGTCAAGCACGTAACCCGTTACATACAGCCCGGTTTGGAGCTGATTGCGCTGGACCCCAAGCGCAGCGCCACCATCATCGGCCACGAGGCTTTCGATGACGACGACACGATGCGCGAAGTGGCCCGCCGCGCCGCGACCGACATCGGCGTCGCGAACCAGGAGGGGTGCGCCAACGCACGAGTCATCTACGTGCTCAGTGGAACCGACGCCGACGGTCTCGCCAAGGCGAACCGGCTCGGCGAACTGATCTATCGTGAGCTGATCTCGCTGCCCGCGATCATCAGCACCCCACCGCGCTACCCCAACCGTGAGCTGCTCGACCACGTGGAGGCCTCACGAATGACCGAGGACTTTTATCGCGTGATCGGCGGCGAGCAGCGTGAGGGGGCGATCGTCGTCTCCCAGTTTGACGAGCCTGTCGATTATTCACCGATGCTGTCCGGGCGGGTCGCCAATATCGTGCCGGTGGACAGCATCGACAAGGTCACCGCCGCGGTGAACGCCTACACTCAGACCATCGGCATCTACCCCGAGTCCCTTAAACGCCAGCTGCGAGACACGTTGCCGCTGTTCGGTGCTCAACGGCTGACCAGCCTGGGCTACGCGTGCAACGTGGCGATCGCCGCGCCCCAGGACGCCATCGAGCCGATCAGGCGAATGTGCAAGTGGGTCGTCGACGAGGAATGCGAGGCAGGCGTCGTCATCCCGCTGTGGAAGCTCACACCCGCATGACCGAATCGC
>DATFYT010000032.1:0-7462 GCA_035314925.1 Mycobacterium sp.
GAGCAGGCTGGTCTCGACGGTGGCGGCCACCTCGTAGCCGGGGTCGAAATCGCATACGTCGGCCACTCCCTCCGACACCATCAGCCACCACTGAGCGGCCTTGCGAGCCACCCCGGCCAAGCGAAACGCCAACACGGTACGCGCTCGCGGCCACGCATCAACGGAAATCGTGCGACGGATATCCCACATCAACAGGTGCGGATCCAGGTCGTCGTCGCCCAGTTCACCTATCCAGCGAATTCCCCACTCGCCGAGCGCATCCACGACTCCAGCGAGTTCCTGACCGCACGGTGTCAGCGAATATGAGGTGCGACCGTCGATCTCGGTGCGTTCGACAACACCTGCGCGGGAAAGCGACTTGAGCCGTTTCGATAACAGCGCTGGTGACATCTTCGGCAGTCCACGCCGCAGGTCGTTGAAATGCACACTGCCCCGAAGCAATTCACTCACAACGAGCAGCGTCCACCGTTCATCGAGTAACTCCATCGCCTTGGCGATCGGGCAGAACTGGCCATATGTCGACATTTTCCAAAACCCTTCGCTCTGGTATGTCCCGTAGACCGTCTGGCAGCGGAATTAACTAGTACAGATTGTGAACCACGGTGGGTTCAGATCTGACACTGGAAACGGTTCAGCGACAAGCACGACGATTGTGCTCGATTCTCGAGGAAGGGCGAGTGAAATGACTACCAGAATTGACGCAGGCATGATGACCGCCGATCACGGACTCGAAAGCAAGCACCGCGCGCTGTGGGCGCTGGGCGACTACACCACGGTGGCGACCGAACTGGTGTCACCGCTGGGTCCGGTACTGGTAGAGGCATGCGGGATCGGTGCGGGTGATCGGGTGCTCGACGTCGCCGCCGGGGCAGGCAATGCGGCGATCCCCGCCGCGCTCACCGGCGCAAATGTGATTGCCAGTGATCTGGTCCCGGAACTGCTGGAGCGCGGGGGTGCGCTCGCCCAGGCCCGGGGCGTCGACCTGCAATGGCTTGAAGCCAATGCCGAAGCGCTGCCATTCGACGGCGATGAGTTCGACGCGGTGCTCTCTTGCGTCGGAGTGATGTTCGCCCCCCATCATCAGCGCGCGGCCGACGAATTGGTCCGGGTCTGCCGGCCCGGCGGGACGATCGGGCTGATCAGCTGGACGCCAGAAGGCTTCATCGGCCAGATGTTCGCGACGATGAAGCCCTACGTGGCGGCGCCGCCGCCCGGTCTGCAGCCGCCGCCGAAGTGGGGCAGCGCACGTTACGTGCACGGTCTGCTGGGCGATCGCATCACCGACTTCAGCGCGCAACACCGTGCGCTGAGGGTGGACCGGTTCGCCGACGGGGTGTCGTTCCGCGACTTTTTCAAAGCCCATTACGGGCCGACGATCTCGGCGTACCGGGGGATCGCGGGCGAGCCGGACCGGACCGCAGCGCTGGACGCCGCGCTGGCTGAACTGGGCGACCGATACTTGGCTGGTTCGTCGACGATGGAGTGGGAGTACCTGCTCGTCACCGCGCGCAAGCGCTAATCGAGTAGCCCGCTCAGGCCGGCGCGAAACGTGGTGCGCCGCCGGGGCCAGGCTCCGGCAGTGCCTCGACGCGCATCCCGCACGCCACTGAATCAGGTTCACAATCAACGATATTCGCCGCTACGCGGAGGCCGCTCTGCTCGACAAGCTCCACGAGAGCGATGACGTAGGGCGTCGCAAGCTCCGGGTTGAAGGCGTGATAGTTGACCGTGTAGGTGAATACGCTGCCCTGACCCGATACCGGCCGCGCGATTAGCGGACCGCCGCAGTCACGGCATTCGCCGGCGGCGGGATGCACCCAGTGCGCGCAATTCTCGCAGTGCTCGATAAGCAACTGGTTCGACACGGGCAATACAGTACACTCAATTGCCTTGGGTTGGTCTAACGGACGGCGCTGATGAGCTACTTCGAAAAAGACGCGATCATCTCCGGTATCGGCATCTCGCGAATCGGCCGTCGCACCGGCATTCCCGGGCTGGAGCTCACGATGGAAGCGGTCCGCGCCGCCATCGACGACGCCGGCCTGGCCGCCTCCGACATAGACGGCATTGCCACCCTGGGTGACACGCCCGCCGCCGAAGTCCTCACCGGACTGGGCATCGAGGCGCCCGACTGCGGGACGGGGTTCGCCACCGGCGGTTTGCTGAATCCGGTGATATCGGCATGCCGTGCGGCGTCCGAGGGTCATGCGCGGCACGTGATCATCTACCGGACGATCCAAATGCTGGGTGGCACAGTCCCGGTGAAGCAGGACGAGAATGCTCCCGCTCCGCCGCTTGCCCGGATGTTCGAGACACCCGAGGGCGCCGAGCCACCGGTGGTCGGCCCGATGGACGATGTCGGCGATCTGGTTGCCGCGCAAGCGTATTCCGCCGCGAACTGGCTGGCGCTGACCTGCCGCCGGCACATGGAGCTGTACGGAACTACCAAGGAGCAGCTGGGCTGGCTGGCGATCAACAGCAGGCGTAATGCGGCGCTGAATCCCCGTGCGGTGTACCGGGATCCGATGACCATGGATGACTATCTGTCCGCACGGCCGGTGTCCACACCGTTAGGGCTGCTGGATTGCGACGTCCCGATCGACGGGTCGATCGCGCTGGTGGTGTCGGCCGGCGACTACGCCAAAGACTGTCCGCATCGGGCGGTGCAGGTGGAGGCGGTCGGGGGCACGGATGGCGCGGGCGGTTGGTTTCACCGCGCGGACTATCCGAAGATGGCGTCGGCGGATGCGGCGGCACAGATGTGGTCGCGGACCGATCTGACTCCCGCCGATCTCAATCTCGCAGAACTCTATGACGGGTTTACCTTCCTCACCTTCGCCTGGCTGGAAGCTCTGGGCATCTGCGGTGACGGCGAGGCCGGTCCGTTCGTCGAGGGGGCCAAGCGGATCGCCCTAGACGGTGCGCTCCCGCTGAACACCTATGGCGGACAGCTTTCGGCGGGCCGCATGCACGGCTACTGGTTGCTGCATGAGACCTGCCTGCAGTTGCGCGGCGAGGCGGGGGAGCTGCAGGTGCCCCGCCGGCCCGAAGTCGCGGTGGCCGCGGTGGGCGGCGGTCCGATCGCCGGATGCATGCTACTGACATGTTGAGTAGCTCTGTGCGAGTGTGCAATTGAGCGTGCAAGCTCGTCCACATCTCGAAGCCGGTCAGGATACCGAGCAGCGGTCCGGCAAGCGAGCTTCGCAGATCGCCCGTCGCATCGAGGCTGACATCATTCGTCGCGGCTGGCCGATCGGCCAATCACTAGGTTCCGAGCAGGCGCTGCAAGAGCGTTATCGGGTGAGCAGATCAGTGCTGCGGGAAGCCGTTCGGCTCGTCGAGCACCACCAAGTCGCGCGCATGCGTCGGGGGCCCAACGGTGGTCTGCTCGTCTGCGAACCCGACGCCGCCCCGGCAACTCACGCCATCATCATCTATTTGGAGTACTTGGGCACCACGATCCGTGATCTGCTCGACGCCCGGTTGCTGCTCGAGCCGTTGGCGGCATCGCTTGCCGCCGAACAGATCGATGAAGCCGGCATCGAACGGCTGCGCGCCGTGCTGCGGGCCAAGGGCCCGCGCGACGAGTTCCACGCAGCACTGGCGGAGCAATCTAAAAATCCTGTGCTGCAGCTATTTATCGACATCCTGATCCGATTGACCGTTCGGTATGCCGAACATTCGCGGCTGGATTCCGCCAGTGATGCTCTCGCGGCCATCGACCGCAGGCACCGCGAACACGCGGGTATCGTCGCTGCGGTTACCGCGGGCGATTCGGCGCATGCCAAGACGCTGAGCGAGCGGCACGTGGAATCGGTGACGTCGTGGCTGCAAGACCACCAGCCGCCCCGCCGGGCCCGCAAGCGGAGCGGACTGCACCGCGAGGCGCCGCAGGGCAAGCTCGCCGAGGTGTTGGCGAATGCCATCCGGGACGATATCGCTACCAGCGGCCGTCGGATAGGGGAGGTGTTCGGGACCGAAGTCGGGCTGCTGGAACGTTATCGAGTCAGTCGGTCGGTGCTTCGAGAGGCGGTGCGGCTGCTGGAATATCACGCTGTGGCGAAGATGCGTCGCGGGCCCGGCGGCGGGCTGGTGGTCGCAGAACCGCAGGCACAGGCCAGCATTGACACCATCGCGCTATACCTGCAATACCGCAAGCCGCGTGGTGAAGACCTGCGGTTGGTGCGCGACGCGATCGAGATCGACAACGTCGCAAAGGTCGTCAAACGCCATGACGCGCCGGAGGTGCGCGCCTTTCTCGACACCCATCGGCTGATCATCGAGGAAGCAAGCGACGATCCGCGCGCGGCCGGTATGGCGGAGTTTCTGTTCCACACCGGGCTGGCCGAGCTGGCTGGTAATGCCGTGCTGGACTTGTTCTTACGGATCATCGTCGAGGTGTTTCGCCGACATTGGGCCAGTACCGAGCAACCGATCCCGAGCCACAGCGATATCGCTGACGTGCAACGCGCTCACCTGCGAATCATCGAGGCAATCGCGGACGGCGACGACAGCCTGGCGCGTTACCGCACCCGTCGACATCTGGACGCCACCGCGTCGTGGTGGTTGTAACGCGGCGTTACCGCCCGATGCGTCGCGCCCAGTCCCTGGCCGACATCATCCGGACCATGGCGCCCAGCAGCTTGCCCTTCTTTGGGCCGTACGGATACCACAGCGGCTCTTTCTTCATCGTAACCCGTTCGGCCACAATACTTTTGGTGCGGCAGAATTTCCGGATACCGGCTGCCCCGCCGGACCGGGAACCGACTCCCGAGTCGTTCCAGCCTTCCATCGGTACCGGGAACTGAAAGACGTTGGCGATGACGTTGTTGATGTTCACCGTTCCGGTGTTCATCTTGCGCGCCAGCGCCATCCCCTTGTTCTTGTCTCGCGTCCACACGCTGCCGGACAACCCCAACTCGGAGTCGTTCGCCTTCTCGATCGCTTCGGCAACGTTGTGCACCTTCATCACCGGCAAGGTCGGGCCGAAGGTCTCCTCTCGCATGCACTTCATGTCGTGGTCGACGTCGACCAGCACTGTGGGCTCGTAGAACAACCCGGCGGGATCACCCGACTTGCCGCCGACCAGCACCCGCGCGCCCTTGCTGACGGCGTCGTCGACGTGGTCGGACACAATGGCGAGTTGCTGCGCGGTCGTCATCGATCCGACCTCGCGGGAGAAGTCGTGTCCGGAGTCCATGCCTTGGCGCAGCTGGGCCGTCTTAGCCACTACCTTGCTGACGAACTCGTCGTACACCGGTTCCTCGACGTAGCACCGCTCTACGGATATGCAGACTTGGCCGGTGTAGGCGAACGCGCCCCACACGGCACCGTCGGCCGCGCGGTCGATGTCCGCGTCGGCGCACACGATCATCGCGTCTTTGCCGCCGAGTTCAAGACTGCACGGGATCAGTCGCTGTGCGGCCGCGACGCCGATGCGGCGCCCGGTGTTGACCGAGCCGGTGAACATGACGTAGTCCACCAGATCGACCAACGCGGCCCCGGTCGGGCCGAACCCGTTAACCGCGTCGAGTACGTCGGGGGCGCCGATCTCCTTCCAGCCGTCGACCGCGATCTGCCACACCAGCGGGGTGATCTCGGAAGGCTTGGACAGCACGGCGCACCCGGCCATCAACGCCGCGGGGATGTCGGACAGCGGCACCGAGAGCGGGCCGTTCCACGGTGTGATCACCCCGACGAGTGGGTAGGGCTCGTAGGAGATGGTCAGCTTCTTCGCCGCGTTGGCCGCGCCGTAGGGGCGAACAGACTCGTCGGCGAGGAATTCCGCGGCCTTGTCGATCCAGTAGTTGATGATCTGCACGCCGGCGATCTCGACGCAGGTATCGCCCCAGGACTTGCCGGTTTCGAGTTGTAGCACTGTCAAGAGATCGTCGGTGTGGTCGATCAGCCAGTCGCGCCACTTGCCAAGCCATCGTGCGCGGCCATCGATGCCCATCCGCTGCCAGGCCGGCTGAGCCGCCCGCAGCCGGGTAGCCACCGCCTCAACCTCAACCGACGTCGCCACCGGGACGCTGCCGACCACTTGTCCGGTGGCCGGACATGTGACCACCACTTCGTGGGGGACATCCGTTTTCGCCGGGCTCGCAGGATCCGCTGTGTCTGTACTCATTGCCATCACCTCGGCCGAATGAGAGTGAGCATGGCGTTTGCCACCTGGCACGAAGGCTACGTTTGTCGCGGCAGGTTGGACGACGATTGGTCTAGATCAGGCGATCGCTAGATGAAGCCCTCCGGCTCGCTGCGTCCGCGCCCGATCAGCTCCAGACCGGCCATCGCTTCGTCGGCGCCGGCCTTGTCGGTCTTCTCCACCACGAAGCCCATGTGAATGATCACCCAGTCGCCCGGCGCGAACGTTTCTTCCGGCAGCATGCCGACGTTGACCTTGCGGTGCTCACCGACGACGTCGACCAGGGCGACCTGGTCGTTGTAGCCGTCGAGCATCCGCACCACTTGGCCGGGAATCCCCAGACACATCTGTCAAACCTCTCCTACCCGAACTTCGTCGTCGGCGCGCAACATCGTCACCGCGGCTTCGACCGCCCGCACCGCTGCCGGGACCGCTGCTGCGACCTGCTCGCTCAAGCCCATTCCTTCGCTGACGTCGGCGACCTCGCAGCCCACCACGACGGTCCGTGGGGCGGTCCCGCCCAAGGCGCGAAGGCTGGCGAACACCGTCACGGGATCCATGCCATGTGCATCCAGACCGGCGGGCGAATCCGGTGATTCATGGTCGGCCTCGAACACGTGCACCGTCCCCGGCGAGCCACGGCTGGGGATCGCGTCGACGAGCACCAGCGCATCCCAGTCATCGAGCAGGTCGTAGGCCAGATGCATACCGCCGATGCCGTAATCGGTGGCGCGTACCCCGTCGGAGCCGTTGGTCCGGCCACAGACGTGCCGCATCACCTCGGAACCGAAACCGTCGTCACCGAGAAAGATGTTGCCGATGCCGGCTATCAGGATGCGAGACGCCATACCGCCGCGGCCGGATCCACTACATGTGCCGCATCTTCAAGTAGCGCCGGGCGTCTGGAAGGGATACCAGGCCCATCACCACCGCGGAGAACACCATCAGTCCAAGGATGCCGATGAACACCCACCCTACGATCTCCATATCGAGTTCCTTTCCGTGGTAGTGGTTTCGAGCGGTTCGACTTCGTCGGGTGCGAAGTACAGATAGCGGCCATACCAGTCGTGCAGGTCGGCCGCCGGGTCGTCTTCGACGACCACCCCCACGTGCTGGTTGCCGTCGACGTCTTCGTGCACCGAGGTGACACGCGCGGTCTTGCCGGAGAAGAACAAGTCTTGCGCGTCGGCGCGGCGACCCGGATGCAACCGCACCCGGCTGCCCCGCGACACCCGCACCCCGTTCACCAGGACTGCATCGATGTCCGGACGAACAGCGTTGTCGGCCAGTGGATCCCACCACTCCACGCCGTCG
>DATFYT010000033.1:0-11262 GCA_035314925.1 Mycobacterium sp.
GTCGACCAGCTCGGCGTGGCGGTGCTGACCGATGACCAGACCTTCAATGATCCGCATGAAGCAACCGACGCGCTCATTGAGGCCTTCGCCGAATTACGCAGTGCCGCAGGTTTTTCCGATCAGAACGGCGGACTCGATCTGGCGGCTGAGCACGCGTTGCGCTAACCGCCGTCCGTCACTAAGCAGCCAGAACAGCGTCGAGCGCCGAATAGAACAGACCGAGGCCGTCGTCGGACGGCCCAGTCAACGCCTCGGTCGCATGCTCGGGGTGCGGCATCAGCCCGACGACACGGCCGTTGGCTGAGCTGATACCCGCGATGTCGCGCAGCGAGCCGTTCGGGTTGTCGTGGTAGCGGAACACCACTCGGCCTTCACCTTCCAACTCGTCGAGCACCTCGGCGGACGCCACGTAGCGACCCTCGCCCGACTTCAACGGGATCAGCAGGTCGGCATCGGGCTCGAACCGCGACGTCCACGCCGTCGCCGTCGACGCCACCCGCAGCCACACATCGCGGCAGACGAAATGCAGGCCGACGTTTCGGGTGAGCGCGCCGGGCAGCAACCCGGCCTCGCACAACACCTGAAAACCGTTGCAAATACCTAAAACCGGCAACCCACGGCCGGCAGCCGCGATCACTTCGCCCATCACCGGCGCGAACCTCGCGATCGCACCGCACCGCAGATAGTCGCCGTACGAGAACCCGCCCGGCACCATCACCGCCTCGACGGCCTTGAGGTCGGCGTCGGCATGCCACAGGCTGACCGCCTCGGCGCCGACGAAACGCACCGCCCGCGCGGCGTCCACGTCGTCGAGCGTCCCGGGAAAGGTGATGACGCCGATACGGGCCGTCACTGCGGTTCCCGGCTTACTGTCCATTCTTCGATCACGGTGTTCGCCAACAGCGACTCGGCGATCTCGGCAAGCGCCGAATCGTCGACACTGTCGTCGACTTCGAGTTCAAACCGCTTGCCCTGCCGGACATCTGAGATGCCAGCATGGCCAAGCCGCCCCAATGCGCCGACAATCGCCTGACCCTGCGGGTCGAGAATCTCGGCCTTGGGCATCACGTGCACAACCACCCGGGCCACCCGCGCTCCTTCTGCCGATCCGGTTTGCTCGGCCCAACTCTACCGGTCGACACTGCGACCGCCGTGTTAGCACGAGCCGATGTAGGCCGCGCATACCGGCGACCTCATCGCGTCCAGAACTTGGGCGTCCGAGATCACCGGCCAGGGCACCTGCGGCTCGGAAGACCACAGCGTCAGTTCGCTGATCGTGCTGTTCTCCGGGTGCGCGACCAGGTAGGTGTGCATGATCACCGGTCCGCTGATCACGGCGGCCAGCCGATTGGGCTCGTCGATGGTGACCGATGGCGACTCTGCCGCCGCACCCAGTTGGCAACCACGCAGCGCGGCCGCGGCCACGCCGAACACCGACGACGCGTTCTGGCCGCCACGCGCGGTGTCGCCGCGCCAATGCAGGACTTGGGCCTGTAACTGCCACTGACCTTGTGCGTTAGTTACAGTCGCCCGGCTGGCGACTGCCGAATTGCGAGTGTCCTGCGGAAAGGCAGGCGTCGCACACACCTCTTCGAACCGGAACCGCGGCGTCGCCGTCCCGGTCATCGGTGAAGCAACGCCGGCCAGCGATGGCCATCGGTACGTCGAGTTCAGCGGTATCCCGGACGACGAGATCCACGCCGTGTCCGGAATCCGATCGCATACCGGCGGGCAGGTCTCCGGGTCCGCGTGGGCGGCCACCAACGACACGCACCCGACGGCCAGGCCGCTGGCGACCAGCATCGTGGCCAGAACTAGGCGCATGCCAGGCACCCCATGAGCGCACAATCGTAGACATGCAACTCACGCATTTTGGCCATTCCTGCGTACTCGCCGACTTTGGCCACACCACCCTGCTGTTCGACCCGGGAAATTTCTCGCATGGATTCGAGGGCATCACCGGCCTGTCGGCGATCGTGATCACCCATCAACACCCCGACCACGTCGACGCGGCGCGACTACCCGCGCTGCTCGACGCAAATCCCGGCGCCGCGCTGTACGCCGACCCGCAGACCGCCGAGCAGCTTGATGTGCCGTGTCAGCAGGTCCAGGTCGGCGACGAGTTGTCCGTCGGCGACCTGACCATCCGCGCGCTCGGGGGCCGGCATGCCGTCATCCACCCGGAAATCCCAGTGATCAACAACATCTCGTACCTGGTCGGCGACGGCGAGCACCCCGCCAGGTTCATGCACCCCGGCGATGCGCTGTTCGTCCCGGATGAGCCGATAGACGTTTTGGCCACGCCCGCGGCGGCACCCTGGATGAGGATTTCCGAGGCGGTCGACTACCTGCGGGCGGTGGCGCCGGCGCGGGCGGTGCCCATCCACCAGGGCATCATCGCTCCGGACGCCCGCGGCATCTACTACGGCCGGCTCACCGAGATGACCACCACCGACTTCCAAGTATTGCCTGAAGAAAGCGCGGTTACCTTCTAGGCGATGTCGTTCGCCGCACCACGGCCCGCGGCGCGGCCCGAGAAGATGCAGCCGCCGAGGAACGTTCCCTCCAGTGCCCGGTAGCCGTGCACACCACCGCCGCCGAAACCGGCGACCTCGCCGGCCGCATAGAGCCCGTCGAGCGGAGTCCCGTCGGCCGTGAGCACCCGCGAGTCTAAATCGGTTTCCAAGCCGCCCAACGTCTTTCGCGTCAGGATGTGCAGCTTGACCGCGATCAGTGGTCCGGCCTTGGGATCCACCAACCGGTGCGGAGCGACGACTCGACCCAGCCGGTCGCCCAGATACCCACGCGCAGCACGGATCGCGGTGATCTGGCCGTCCTTGGTGAAACGGTTGACGACCTCGCGATCACGGGCGGTGACCTCTTCCGCCACCGTCGCATAGTCCAGCGGCAGAACATCGGGCAATGTGTTCATCGCAGTCACCAACTCGCGCAATGAGTTTGCGCTGACGAAGTCGACGCCCTTGTCGACGAAGGCCTGCACCGGGCCGGGCGCGCCTGATCCGGCCCTCGACGCGAGCAGTTGGCGCACGCTGCGTCCGGTCAGGTCAGGGTTCTGTTCCTGACCGGACAAGCCGAATTCCTTGCCGATGATTTTGGCGTTCAGCACAAACCAGGTGTAGTCGTAGCCCGACTTCGCGATGTACTCCAGCGTTCCGAGAGTGTCGAAGCCCGGATACAGCGGGACCGGCAGACGCTTGCCGGTGGCGTCCAACCACAGCGACGACGGTCCCGGGATGATCCGGATGCCGTGCAGCGGCCAGATCGGGTCATAGTTGGTGATGCCCTCGGTGTAGTGCCACATCCGGTCCCGGTTGATCACCCGGGCGCCGGTCTTCTCGGTGATCGCGATCATCCGGCCGTCGACATGGGCGGGCACACCCGCGAGCATCCGGTCGGGCACCCGACCCATCCGCTGTGGCCAGTTCGCGCGCACCATCTCATGGTTGCCGCCGATGCCCCCGCTGGTGACGATCACCGCTTGCGCGCGAAACTCGAACGCCCCGACTGCTTTTCGTGATGATGTAACGCCGCGCGGTTCGGTCGAGGGCTCCAGGACGGTGCCCCGAACCCCGGTCACCGCGTCACCTTCGACGATCAGCTCATCCACCCGGTGACGGTGCGCGAAACGCACCTTCGACTGGCGGCGCAATCGCCGGGCGAACATCTCCACCAACGCCGGCCCGGTTCCCCAGGTGATGTGAAAGCGCGGCACCGAGTTACCGTGCCCCCGCGCGTCGTAGCCGCCGCGCTCGGCCCACCCCACCAACGGGAAGATCTGCAAGCCCCTGGCGCGCAGCCAGCTGCGTTTCTCCCCTGCGGCGAAATCGACGTAGGCATGCGCCCATTGCCGCGGCCAGTAGTCTTCCTGCCGGTCGAACGCCGCGGTGCCGAGCCAATCCTGCAGAGCGAGTTCGTGACTGTCGCGGACACCGAGTCGGCGCTGCTCCGGGCTGTCGACGAAGAACAGACCGCCGAACGACCAGAAGGCCTGCCCGCCGAGGTTGGCGCTGTTCTCCTGATCGAGGATCAGCACCCGCAACCCGCGGTCCACCACCTCGCAGGCGGCCACCAGTCCGGCCAGGCCCGCCCCGACGACGATGACATCAGCAGCCGGCCCTGCCGGCGCAGCCCCGGTATCGCTCATGGCGCTACACAGTAGCGACCCGGCGCATCAGGCCGCGTCGAGAACCGCTTGCTCACCCCGCCACTGATATACGGTCGGCTCACAGCCTTGCAGCAACGCCAGGTCCACCGCGTCCAGCATCGCTTGCAGCGGCCCGGGCTTGCGCAGGTGATGCGCGGCGACCGCGACCCGGACGATCCCGTCACGGCGGGCTACTCGCTCAGCGGAGAGCACCAGCATCCGGCACCACCACGGCTCGGCGAGGAAACCTTCTCCGATGCCGAGCACCCGTGCGCGCACGGTGGTCCGCCGGACCAAGTCGGTGATCCCGTGCAGATCGGCGAGCAGTCGAAAACCGTTGCGCGGCAGAGCTGTAACGGTACCTGGCGATGCCGTCCAACCCGGCGCCGCGAACAGCCGGGTGCGCAGCCCGAGGTGCTCGAGCACTCGGTCAGCCGCCATCAGCCGCAAGTTGGCCTCGTGTGCGGGCAGCGCCGCGAACTCGCCCCGGCGTTTCTTGGTGGCGGCCTGGTCGTAGCCGTTCAGCAAGAGCGCATCACCGGCGGCGCGCCGGTCCGCCAGCCACTCGACGGTGTGCGGGTCACGGTCGAGCCGATAGCCGCCCTTCAGCCGCGGGGCCGCCAGCAACGACACCGGAACCGACCGGACGTCCATCTGTGCGCAGAACTCGGCGACATCGTCCAATGTGCGTTCACAGATCCCCGAGACCGAGACGATCAATTTCCCAGACACATCACAATTTTGACGATGTCAAATGTCCAAATGGTGACATACACGCGGACAACAAACGTCCATCGGGCCCTGCGACCAGCTAATTCGGCAGCACAGCCTCGATCGCAGCGACTATCTCCGGCGCATCGGGGACCGTCCGGGGACGAAATCGATTGACCACATCTCCGCCGGGAGCGATCAGAAACTTTTCGAAGTTCCACTGCACGTCACCGGCCTGCCCGTCGGCGTCGGGGGTCTTCGTCAGTTCGGCGTAAAGCGCGTGCCGGCCGGGCCCGTTGACCTCGGTCTTAGCTAACAGCGGGAACGTCACGCCGTAGGTGGTGGCACAAAACGTTTGGATTTCTTCGGCGGTCCCGGGTTCTTGGCCCATGAATTGATTGCACGGAACCCCGAGGACCGTGAGCCCGCGGTCGCCGTAGTCTTTCGCAAGCTGTTCCAGCGCAGCGTACTGCGGTGTCAGGCCACATTTGGACGCGACGTTGACCACCAAGACTGCGTGGTCGCTGTAGTCGGCCAGCGACGTCGGATGGCCGTCGAGCGTGGTCAAAGAGATATCGGTCACAGACATAGCCGCCCACGCTACCCCTATCGCACCCGGCGCAAAGTATGTTGGTCAGCTAGCTATTTTCTCGTTAGGCTGGCGGTCATGGTTTCTCGCACGGCACCGCCGACTACGAACACCGAACCGGCCGCCGGCGACCTGCCTGACTATCCAGACTCTCTCGATGCCGGCCTGCTGCGCATCGCCGGTGTCTGCGTTCTCGCCTCGGTAATGGCGATCCTGGACGCCACGGTCGTCAGCGTCGCACAGCGCACGTTCATTGTGGAGTTCGCATCCACTCAGGCCGTCGTCGCGTGGACGATAACGGGTTACACGCTCGCGCAAGTCGCGGTCATCCCGCTGGCCGGTTGGGCCGCCGACCGATTCGGCACCAAGCGGCTGTTCTTAGGTGCGGCTTTGTGGTTCACACTGGCGTCGCTGCTGTGTTCAGTGGCGTCAAACATCGTAGAGCTCATCGCGTTTCGGATGATACAAGGACTCGGCAGCGGGATCCTGGTCCCGTTGACATTGATCATCTTGACGCGCGAAGCCGGTCCGAGGCGGCTCGGCCGGTTGATGGCGGTGCTGGGTATCCCGATGCTCCTCGGCCCGATGTGCGGGCCGGTGCTGGGCGGCTGGCTGATCGGCGCTTACGGCTGGCAATGGATCTTCCGGATCAATCTGCCGCTCGGCCTGATCGTACTAATGCTCGCGGCCTTGGTCTTTCCGCGAGATCGTCCGCGATCATCGGAGACGTTTGACTTCGTGGGCATGCTCTTGCTGTCGCCCGGGTTGGCAGCACTGCTGTTCGGGATTTCGTCGGTTCCGCGGCACGGTACCTTCGCCGACAGCCATGTATGGATACCGGCGCTCATCGGATTGACCTTGGTCACCGCGTTTGTTCTGCACGCGCTGCACCGTGCCGAGCACCCACTGATCGATCTGCGGCTCTTCCAGAATCGGGTGGTGACGTTGGCCAACGCGGCGATGTTCCTGTTCTCGGTTGGCTTTTTCGGCGTCGTGCTGTTGTTGCCCAGTTATTTCCAGCAGTTGCTGCATCAGACGCCGCTGCAGTCCGGGGTGCACATGGTTCCGCAGGGACTCGGCGCGATGCTGGCTATGCCGCTCGCCGGAACCCTGATGGACAAACGCGGACCCCGCAATGTTCTCCTGGTCGGGATCACGCTGATCAGTACCGGATTGACCGTATTCGCCTATGGCGCATGGAAACAAGCGGACTACCAACCGATCCTGCTTGCCGGACTGGTCATTGTCGGCATCGGCCTGGGCTGCACCATGACGCCGCTATCCGGGGCGGCGGTGCAGACGTTGGCGCCCCAGCAGGTGGCGCGCGGGTCCACACTGCTCAGTGTCAATCAACACGTCGCCACTTCGATGAGCATTGCATTGATGTCGGTGATTTTGACCAGCCAATTCAACCGCAGCGAAAGCATCACCACCGCAGAGAAACTCGGGATCCTCCGCGGAAAAGTCGGGAAGCACGGTCCACCGGCGCCGTCCCACCACGACGTCTCCGCTGATTTCACCGTCCGGCTGATGCACGACCTCACACACGCCTACACGCTGGTCATCGGGGTGGCGATGGTCGTTGTCGCGTTGGCACTGGTGCCCGTCGCCTTTCTGCCCAACAAGCCGCCGGCCAAGAGCCAACGGCACGTCCCCACGTTTTAGTCGGGTTACTCTTCGAAGAGCATGGTGGCGATCTGCTCGACGGTCGCCATCGGATCGGTCGCCTTGAGGCGGGCGTTCACCGCGTCATTGAGCCAAAGCATCGAAAACCCGTGCACCAGTGACCAAGCCGCCAGCTCGGCACCGGACGGATCTGCTTTGGCGTGCTGGTCCGGCAGCGACGCCACACCCCGGGACAACTCGGCGCCGGCGGCCGCCTGGGCGGCTGCCAGCTCGCGGTTCGAGGAATCGACCAGCGACTTGTCGAACATCACCCGGTAATGGCCTGGGTGCTCGAGAGCGAACCGCACATAGGCGAGCGCGGCGTCAAGGAACCGGGGCCGGGCCTCGGCAAGGGCCACTGCCAACAGTTCGAACCCCTGAGCGGCCAGCGCGGTGAACAGACCGCGCCGATCGGTGAAGTGGTGCGCCGGCGCTGCGTGCGACACCCCCGCTTCCCGCGCTAACTCGCGCAGTGACACCCGGTCGGCGCCGCGCTCATCGACAAGGCGTGCGGCCTCGGTCAGGATCGCGGCCCGCAGGTCTCCGTGATGGTAGGTCGGGCGAGTCATAACGCCAGCATAGACGGCTAACTTGACAGCGGCTAGTTCTAATTTTATGCTGCATGATCAGAACTTGTCAGTGTCTAGATTGGAGAGTTGAAATGGCTCCGTTGATCACCCTGCTGGTGGGAAGCATCGTGGCCCGGATCGCGGGCTGGGCCGGTGTCGACTATGTCGGCACCTGGACCAAAGCGGTCGCCGTCGGCCTAGCCGCGATGTTCGTTCTGACCGGTGTCGCGCACTTCGCCCCACCGCTACGCGCCGCCTTGATTGCGATTGTGCCCCCGCAGCTACCGGCGCCCGGCCTGCTGGTGACCGTCACCGGCGTGCTGGAGTTCCTTGGCGCAGTGGGCCTGTTGACTCCGACCACTCGCGTCGCTGCGGCCGTTTGCCTGCTGCTGCTGATGCTGGCGATGTTCCCGGCCAACATCTACGCGGCGCGAATGCCCAATCCGCCCAAGTCGATGACGACGCAGCTACCCTTGCGCACCGCTGAGGAGATCGTCTACCTGGCCGCTGCCGTAATGGTCGCCATCGGCGGCAGCTAAGAGCCAGGAGTACTGGTAGGCCACTTCTTTCCAGCGCTCGTAGCGCCCGCTGATACCACCATGGCCGGCGGTCATCTGGGTCTTCAACAGCACCGGATTGCCGTCGGTTTTGGTGTGCCGCAAAGCCGCTACCCATTTCGCAGGTTCGACATAGTAGACCCTGGTGTCGTTCAGCGATGTCATCGCCAGGATGCGCGGATACTTCTGCGCGGCGACGTTCTCGTACGGCGAATACGATTTCATATAGTGGTAAACATCGCTGTCGCTCAACGGGTTCCCCCATTCGTCCCATTCGGTGACGGTCAACGGCAGTGACGGGTCCAGAATCGTCGTGAGCGGGTCGACGAACGGGACCTGCGCCAGAATCCCCGCGAACAGATCGGGAGCCATGTTGGCCACTGCACCCATGAGCAGCCCACCGGCGCTGCCGCCCAAGGCCACCAACTCCTCCGGCCGGGTCAGTCCGGAGTCCACCAGATGGTTTGCGACCGCGACGAAATCGGTGAACGTGTTCTTCTTCTCCAACAGCTTGCCGTGCTCGTACCACAGCCGGCCCATCTCGCCGCCGCCGCGGACGTGCGCGACGACAAACGTCATGCCGCGGTCCAACAGCGACAGCCGCGCGATGGAGAAACGCGGATCCTCACAGATCTCGTATGCACCATAGCCGTAAACCATTGCCGGAGCGGGGAACTCGATGTTCGCGCGGTGCACGATCGAGATGGGAATCCGGCTTCCGTCGGCCGCGTAGGCCCAATCTCGGCGTTCGACGTAGTCCTCGCGCCGGTAGTCGCCGAGCACCGGCTGCTCGCGCAGCAGCGTGCGCTCGCCGGTAACGAGATCCAGGTCGTAGATCTGCACCGGCGTGACAAACGACCCACCGCCGATCCGGAGCTTGGGTGAGTCCCAATTCGGGTTGGCCCCCAGTCCGGCCGACATCAGCTCGGACGCAAACGAGATCTCCTCGGGCTGTCCGTAGTCGTCGCCATCGATGGGCCACAACTGAATTCGCGGCAACGCTTCACCGCGGTAGCTGACTACCAGATGCCCGCCGAACGCATCGACGCCGTCTAGTCGCACGTCGTCGCGGTGCGCAATCAGCGTCCGCTGCGTACCGGGGTCGTCGGCAGGCGCCTCCACGAGGGTGAAGTTCACGGCGCCGTCGTTGTGCAGGATCAAAAACCGATCCTGACCGTCGACGATTGCGTGTTCCACCGAATACTCGACACCGTCGCGCCGCGGCAGCACCGTGACGAACTCGGCATCTGGGTCGGCGGCGTCGGCGTAGCGGACCTCCGAGGTAATGGCCGACCCCGACGCGATCAGCACGTAGGCATCGCTTCGAGTCCGGCCCACCGCAAGCCAAAACCGCTCGTCGGCTTCGTGATACACCTTTTCGGCGGGCAGACCGGAGGCGAGTCGGTGCCGCCAGACTGTTTCGGGACGCCAGGCCGCGTCGACGGTGGTGTAGTAGACGGTTCGGTTGTCGGTGGCCCACGTCGCCCCTGCGCCGATGCCGACAATCTCGTCCGGGTATTGCTCCTGGGTCCGAAGATCCCTGAACCGCAACGTATAACGCTCATCACCGACCACGTCGACGGAGTACGCGAGCACATTGCCGTCGGGGCTGATGCTGGCAGCGCCCAGTGCGAAGTAGTCGTGTCCCTCGGCTTCGACGTTCTCATCGAGCAGAATCTGCTCACCGGGGATCTCGGTGTTCTCATCGAACACTGGCGGGTTCCAGTCAGCCGGATCGGCTACCGGGCAACGGCATTGCACGCCATATTGCTTGCCCTCAAAGCTACGGGCGTAATACCACCAGCCGTCGCGCCGGATGGGCACCGACAGGTCGGTCTCCTTGGTGCGTGCCTTGATCTCGTCGAAGATCCGCTGCCGCAACGGTTCAAGCTGAGCGGTCGAATGGTCGGCGTACTCGTTCTCGGCTTCCAGATGCGCGATGACTTCAGGACTGGACTTGTCTCGCAGCCATTCATATGGGTCGACGAACACGTCGCCGTGAAATTCCCGTCGGCTCTCCACCCGCTTGGTGACGGGGGGTGCTGTCGCATCAGTCATGAGCACCGCTTCCTCCTCATCGCGTCGCTCTGCATCGTCGCCGGCGCGGCTCATGCGCCGGGCCCGATCCAGTCGCCGAAACGCAGCCCGGAAATCCGTTCGTAAGCCTCGATGTAACGGTCGCGAGTGGCATCGATGATGCCCTCGGGCAGCGGTGGCGGAGGCTCCGATCCGGAGCGGTCCCAGCCGGAGTCGGGGCCGGTCAGCCAATTGCGGACGAACTGCTTGTCGAAACTGGCCTGCACCACGCCGGCATGGTAATCGGCGGCCGGCCAGTAGCGCGACGAGTCGGGGGTGAAAATCTCGTCGGCCAGCACCAAGTTGTCGTGCGCGTCGATACCGAACTCGAATTTGGTGTCGGCGACGACGATTCCTCTTCTCAACGCGTGGTCGGCCGCCTGTACATAGGTCTGCAGCGTACGGTCGCGCAATTGGTTGGCGCGAACCCCACCGACCATCTGGATCACCTGCGGGAATGAGATGTTCTCATCATGTTGCCCCAGTTCGGCTTTCGTCGCCGGCGTGAACAGCGGTGAGGAGAACCTGCTGGCCTCGACCAGGCCGGGCGGCAATGTGATGCCGCAGACTTTGCCGGTCTGCCGGTAATCCAGTAATCCTGAGCCGGTCAGGTAGCCGCGGGCGACGCACTCCACCGGCACCATCTTCAGCTCGCGCACCACCAGCGCGCGGCCGAGGACCTCGTCGGGGATGCGCGGATCGTCCGGCGGCCCCGCAAGGTGGTTGGGCGCCTCGACGAGGTCGAAGAAGAACACGCTCATCGCGGTCAAAATCCGACCTTTGTCGGGAATCACGCTGTCGAGCACGTAGTCGAACGCTGAGATCCGGTCGGTGGCGACGAACAACAGGTGCTGGGCGTCGATGCGATAGAGCTCGCGGACCTTGCCACTGGCCAGGTGCCGGTAGTCGGACAGTGCTGGACGCATCGGG
>DATFYT010000034.1:0-5073 GCA_035314925.1 Mycobacterium sp.
CACGCGGATGGTGACGTTGACCGAGATCGACAACGAGACCACTGTCGTCGAGCCGCAAAGACCGCGCCGTGACAACCGCAAACGCGGCGAAGCCGGACGCAGCGGGTCGTCACCTAAGTTCAGCGCACCCTGACCGCGAGCAGACTAGGCGGTGAGGTCGTCGCCGCTGGCCTGCTGCAACAGGCTGCGCCGATACGCCTCCATCGCGACCAGGTCGCCGAACAGCGCGTGGTACTCGTCGCCCTGCTCGACCGGTGACATCCGCTGCAGTTTCGACTTGACCTCTGCGATCTGCCGGCCGACCCAGACCTCTTGCAGGCGGGCCAGCACGCTGGCGATGTAGCGCGGCAGCTTGTCGTCGTCGTTGACCCGGATGCTCTCGACCCCAAGCTCGTTGATCAGTCCGCCGGCCGCCGGCGACGGCGCCTTCTGGCGCACCGCATCGAGCCACTCGGCCCCACCGATGCCGGTCGCGGTGCCGCCGGCGCCCAAGATCGCCGTGCACACCGCGGCGTAGCCGGGATGGGTGAAGCTCTCCACGGTCAGCGTGTCGAACACCGGCCCGGCCAGCGCCGGGTACTGCAACGCCGACTTGAGTGCCTCACGCTGTGGCCAGAGCGTGGGGTCGTGCGGGTCGGGACGAAGGGCGGTGAATTCGGCCGCGCCGGAGTCGGCCTCGGCTGCGGCGGCACGGCGGGGCTTGGCACGGCTTTGGCTCGTGGGGCTCTTGGCCTCCGCACGCACCCGGCCGACGACCTGCGCCACATCCGACCAGCCGACCCAGCCCGCCAGTTGGCGCGCGTACTCGTCGCGCAGCGTGGGGTCTTTGATCTGAGCGACCATCGGTACGCAGCGGCGCAGCGCGGCCACCCGGCCCTCGGCGCTGTCCAAGTCGATCTCGCTCAGTGCCGCACGAATCGCGAACTCGAACAACGGAGTTCGCCGCGCCACCAGATCCCGCAGCGCGCCGTCGCCGGACGCCAGCCGCAGATCGCAGGGGTCCATGCCGTCGGGGGCGACCGCGACGAACGATTGTCCCGCCAGGTGTTGCTCGCCGCCAAACGCCTTGAGCGCCGCCGCCTTGCCTGCCTCGTCACCGTCGAAGACGTAGATCAGCTCACCGCGAAAGAAGCTGTCGTCCATCATGAGTCGGCGCAGCATCGCCAGATGCTCGTCACCGAACGCGGTGCCGCACGACGCGACGGCGGTGGTGACCCCGGAAAGATGCATCGCCATCACGTCGGTGTAGCCCTCGACGACGACGGCCTGATGACCCTTGGCAATGTCACGCTTGGCCAGGTCGATGCCGAACATCACCGCGGACTTCTTGTACAGCGGCGTCTCGGGGGTGTTGATGTACTTGGCCTCCATCGGGTCGTCGTCGAACAATCGGCGCGCGCCGAACCCGATCACCTCGCCGGCCGATGTCCGGATGGGCCACAGCAGGCGGCGGTGGAAACGGTCCATCGGGCCGCGGCGTCCCTGTCGGGACAGGCCCGCAGTCTCCAATTCCTTGAACTCAAACCCTTTGCGCTGCAAGTGTTTTGTCAGCGTGTCCCAGCCCGAAGGGGCGAACCCGCAACCGAAACGGTGAGCAGCCTCGCCGTCGAAGTTTCGCTCAGTCAGGTACTTGCGGGCCGGCGCCGCCTCGTCAGACTCGAGCGCCTGAGCGTAGAACGCCGCTGCCTCGGCGTTGGCCGCGATGAGCCTGCTGCGGCTGCCGCGGTCACGCTGCACATTGGTCGCCGCCGCGCCGGTGTAGGTGATGGTGTGACCGACCCGGTCGGCGAGCAGCTCGACCGCCTCGACGAAGCCGACGTGCTCGATCTTCTGGATGAACGCGTACACGTCGCCGCCCTCGGCGCAGCCGAAGCAGTGGAACTGGCCGTGGTTAGGGCGGACATGAAACGACGGTGACTTCTCGTCGTGAAACGGGCACAGGCCCTTGAGCGAGTCGGCGCCGGCGCGCTTGAGTTGTACGTAGTCGCCGACGACGTCCTCGATGTGGGCCTTTTCGCGGATGGCGGCGATGTCACGATCGGAGATCCGGCCAGCCATCGGCTCAGTCTAGAACGCCGGCCCGGCGACGATGTCCGGACGACGAACTGTGTTGGTAGCTAACCGGTGCCGATCACGCCGCACGCGACGCGCTTCTCGGCGTCGGGACCGTACTCCCCGCCGTGCACCATCAGGGCTGTCTTGTTGCCCGCCAGCAGGTCGTCCCTGGTGAACGCGTCAGTGGTTGTCACCAGGTAGGCGGCACCGTCCTTGCGCACATCCAGCGTGGAGAGGTCACCGCTGGGGGGTTCACCGGTGTGCCCCGGTGCCTGGTAGTGCATGCCGGCCGACATGAAGTCGCCGGGCGCACCGCCCATCGGGTCAGGCGAGTTGGGCTCGCATTTGCCGATCTCGTGGATGTGCATGTTGTGCAAGCCCGGCGTCAGGATGCCGTTCGCGGTTGTCTTCACCGTGACAGTGGCATAGCCGTTGGCGAACTCGAAGGTGGCCGTGGCCACCGAGCGACCGTCAGCGGTGTGCAGTTCGGCGCTGAGTGTTTGGGCACTTGGCGGCGCGCTCGTTGCGGAGGACGCGTTATCGGACTGCTGATGGGAGCTGCAGGCGCTGAGGACGACGGCGGACAACGCGGCGACAACGACATTGGTGTGCTTGGACATAACCGCAGCCTAGTGCGGTCACCGGGCTGTGCTCGATCGCCCGCCTCCTCAGCCCGCCGTGCCGGCGCGCATCGTCACCGGGCTAGGTGGTCTCGATGCGTTCCAGGCGTCCCTCGGTGAATGAGGCGATCTGGTCGACGATGACGCGCAGCCGCTCGCCATCGTCGCCCGCGGTGTCGAACGCCGGCACGAACACCGGGTCGAGTGTTGTGGGCGCGCCGGCCAGCAGCCAGTGCGCCACGCGATGGATGCGTTCGCGCTGCGAGCGCTGACGCTCCTGATGACGCGGATCGGACATGATGAACTGCAACGCCAGGGTCTTGAGCAGCGCAACCTCGGCCCGCACCACTTCGGGGACCTGCAAGTCGGTTTGGTAGCGGGCGAGTTGCCCGGAGCCGGCGGCCGCTCGCGTGGCCGCGATCGCCGCGGAGGCGAACCGGCCCACCAGCTCGCTGGTCAGCTGCTTGAGCGCGACCGAGGCCGCCAGCGTGGCGTCGTACTTACCGACCCCGGCGACTACCGGTAACCCGGACAGCCGGTGCGCGGCAGCAACGAGATCGTCGGCGCGCACCCGGGCGAAGTCGCGCTCCCCCACTTTGGCCAGCGCGGCGGCCTCGTCGTCATCGGCGAGCACCCGCAAGTCGATCCGGCCGGCGACGACGCCGTCCTCCACGTCATGCACCGAATAGGCGACGTCGTCAGCCCAGTCCATCACTTGGGCTTCCAGGCAGGCCCGGTCTGCCGGCGCTTTTTCACGTACCCACGCGGCGGCGTCGCTGTCGAAGTCGTAGAAGCCGAACTTGCGTCGATCTTGACCCCGTGTCCAGGGATATTTGGTGACGGCATCCAACCCCGCCCGGGTCAGGTTCAGCCCCACGCTATGCCCTTGCGGATCAAGGACTTTGGGCTCCAGGCTGGTCAGGATCCGGAAGTTCTGCGCATTACCCTCAAAGCCGCCGTGCGCCGCCGCGAACTCATCGAGCGCCTGCTCGCCGTTGTGCCCGTACGGCGGGTGCCCGATGTCGTGGGCCAATCCGGCCATGTCGACAAGGTCGGGGTCGCAGCCCAGCCCGATCGCCATCCCGCGCCCGATCTGGGCGACCTCCAGCGAATGGGTCAGTCGCGTGCGCGGAGTGTCGCTGTCCCGCGGCCCGACGACCTGTGTCTTGTCAGCAAGGCGGCGCAGCGCGGCGCTGTGCAGGACCCTGGCGCGATCTCGCGCGAAGTCGCTGCGGTGCTGACCTTCGGTTCCCGGCAAGCCCGCGGCCTTCGGCGCTTCGGGAACCACCCGCTCGCGGTCGAAATCGTCATAGGGGTCTTGCTGACTCATCGACGCACAGTCTGCCAGCCCGACCCGAAAGCGGATTAGATTGTCGGGCATGAGGACAGTCCGCTCGCTCGCCCTGTTGATGGCGACGCTGATCATCGCACTATTGGTGGCGCCGTCCGCCGCTGCGCAGCCGCCGTTCCGGCTGTCCACCTACGTCACCGATGACGCCGGGGTGTTGAACGGCTCGGGCCGCGCCGCGATCCAGTCGGCCACCGGCAAGCTCTACGCCGACCGCCACGTGCAGCTGTGGGTGGTTTTCGTCGACGACTTCTCCGGGCAGCCGGCCGTGAGCTGGGCGCAGAACACGCGCTCGGCCAGCGACTTGGGCGACTTCGACGCGTTGCTCGCCGTCGCCATCGTTGACCATTCCTACGCGTTCCTGGTGCCCAACCGGGTGCAGACGATCAGCTCGGGTCAGGTCGACGATCTGCGACGTAACCAGATCGAACCGGCGCTGCGCCGCGGCGACTGGAGCGGTGCGGTCGTCGCGGCCGCCAACGGCCTCGACCGGGGACAGCCGCCGACGAACTCGGCACCGCTGCTGATCGGGTTGGGCGTGATCCTTGTCGCGGTGTTCGTTTTGTACGTGGCGGTGCGTTACCGGCGGCGTCGACGGCGCGCGGCCGAGCTGGCCGCCGCCCGCCGGGTCGACGCCACCGACCGCGACGCACTGGCGGCGCTGTCGCTGGGTGCGCTCGACGACCTGTCGCGATGGAAAGTCGTCGACGTCGACAACGCGGTTCGCACCAGCACAAACGAGCTGGCGCTGACTGTTGAGGAATTCGGCGAGCAGCGAACCCAGCCCTTCGCCCGTGCCGTCGACAGCGCCAAAGCCGCTCTGGCACAGGCGTTCACCGTGCGCCAACAACTCGACGACGCGATACCCGAGACGCGCGCGCAACGGCGTGAGCTATTGACACAGGTGATCGTCTCGGCGGCGCGGGCCGATCATGAGCTGGAATCACAGCGGGATGCCTTCGAAAAAATGCGCGACCTTGTGGTCAACGCACCGGCGCGGCTCGACGGCCTGACTCAGCAGATGGTCGAGCTGACGGCGCGCATCAGCCC
>DATFYT010000035.1:0-8408 GCA_035314925.1 Mycobacterium sp.
CCGCTTCGGGTCCGCTGGTCACAGGTCACTCCTTTTCGCTCGTGGATGGGGATGTTCAAGGCCTACCCGCCGTCGACCGGATCGGAACGTGATGGCCGTCACCAGGTGTCATGCGCGCCCGTGCCGATGCCGGCCACGGGAACAGGACCATTTCAAATTGAAGGCATATGCGCTATCAATCCGCGTGGATGCGGACTAGTGGTATCGCCCGTGCACTCGAATTGAAAAAAGAGAGACACGCCTCTCCTGAGTGACTGAGGATGCTAGTGATCCTTCTGAGGTCGACCGCCGGCTAGGGCTTGATTGCCCGGCTTCTCCTCGGGACGCTCCGCGTCCCGCATCGTCGCCGGGCTACGGCTTGATTGCCCGGCTTCTCCTCGGGACGCTATGCGTCCCGCATCGTCGCCGGCTAGGGCTTGATCCTGATCTTGCCGGGCGACCACCAGCCGAAGTGGGTGGCCGTGCCGAGATCCAGCTCGGCTGGCTGGGCATCGACCAGGGTGTCGAACTTACGCAGGGAGCCCCAGTCGCGGCCCCAGTCATGGGACAGGTAGGTGGACATGACGTGCGCCCGCAACAACAGGTCGGTGATGCCCAGCAGGCCACCGTTGACGCCGTCCTGCCAGGTGTCGGTGTCCTGTTTCTTGGCGTTGTAGTCCGGGGTGATGCGGAACTTCGGGATCTCGGTGACGCCGTAGACGTGCAACATCGGCTGTTGGCAGGGGAAGGCCAGTCCGACCGCCCAGTCCATCAGCACCGGTTGCTTCGAGCCGATGTACTCCTGCAGCGAGCGCAGCTCGGGCACCCGCGGCGGAGTCACCGCGATCCAGTCGTCCGGCGTCAGGGACAGGTCCTCGGCGACCACCCGCACCGCGACCGCGTCGGCGGGCATCTGGGAGCGTGCGAAGCGCAGATTGCGCCACACCTTCGGCTGCTCGCCGTAGAGGTCATAGGGCGTCAGGCGGCCGGCGGGCAGCACGGAGCCGCCGGGACCGGGCTTGCCGAATTCCAGCACCACCGTCTGTCCGTTGGTGTGGTGGTGCAGGATGCTGTCGCCGGCGATGGTGCCCGCGGCGGTGACCACCACCAGCGGGTGTCCGGCGTCGGCTTTGGGGAGCTGGTACCACGCCGAGGTCAGCCTGCTCTGCTGTTGCGCGCCGGCGGTATAACTGCCTGCCAGCGGAACGCGTTGCGGGTCAAGGCCGTAGGGCAGCGGCACCGTCGAGGCGTTGATGCCCGGCGTTTTCAGCTTGGTCGGCGCATCCCAGTCGTAGTCGGTACCCGGCTGCGGCACTGACGTCTCCTTGACCGACTCGGCCAGGGTTCGGTCCGGTACGCCGTTGGGCGTGAATCCCGTTGGGCTGACACCACCCAGCGGGCCCAACGGACCGTAATTGTCCGGCTCCCCAGTTTTGAGCGGCGCCATGAAGCCGGCGTTGCTGTCCGGCTCGACCAGTACGTCGTCGGCCAGACCGCAACCTCCGCTGAACTCGCGCAGGTTGTCCCACGCGTTCGAATAGGTCGGGTACTGCCGCACGATGCCGGCCACCATCGAGCCGATGAAAACCAGCGCCATGAAGCCCGCCGCGAGGGGGATAGGCGCCGCGGTCAGCGCACGCGCCAGCCGACCCTCGCCATGGCTGGTGTCCGCGAAGTGCAGCCAGGCCGCGTACACAGCGATAATCACGAACAGCGCGAAAAATATTGTGCTGATTGAGATTCCGCCGATTTTCGGCATGGAGCTGTTGAACGGCACCCCATAGCTGGACACGTACCACCAACCGTTGGTGGTGGCGAAGCACAGCGCCAACACGAACATCACCGCGGCCAGGAACGCCATCCGGTTGCGCGACCAGTGCAGTACTTTCGGTGACACCAGCACCGTCGTCAGCGCGGCCATCGCCGCGCCCACCGCGGCGAAGAGCCCGAAGTGGTGCACCCACTTGGTCGGGGTGAACATCAGGAAGAACATGGTGCCGAAGATGACACCCATCAGGCGCCACGCCGGCCCGCGGGCCACTCCTGGAACTCGCTTGCGCCGCAACATGATGAACACGGCCGTGAAAAGGCACAACGCCGTGATCAGGAAGCCGAACCGGCGCGCCAGCGACCCGTCGACGGTGGGCAGGATCAGGTAGTAGTAGCGCAGGTTTTCGGTGTACCAGGCCTGGCTGGGGCCGATCGCGGTGCGAATCCTGGTGGCTTCCAACACTGTTGACAGCGTCTGGTCGGCGAACACCACGGTGAGGATGACCGTGCCGGCGGCCAGCATGGGTGCCACCAACGGCAACGTGCCGACCAGGCGGTGGCGGCGGACCAAGATGCGCAGGATCGGACGGCCACCGGCGATCAATGCGGCCACGGCGATCAACCCGGTGGGCTGAACGCCGAGCGTGAATGCGGCCGTGATGACGGCCAGCGCGGCGGGCGTCAGTCGGCTGTAGCGCATCGAGCGTTCGATCAGCACGTAGGTGATCAGCGAACCGACGGCGATGATCGGCTCGGGCCGCAGACCGTTGTCGAACGGCATCCACGCGGTCAGCAGGACCAAGCCCGCCGCCCAGTTGGCGGCCTTGCTCGATGTCACGGCCGGCCCCAACCGGGGCAGCACCTCACGTGACAGCAGCAGCCAGCACACCAGCCCCGCGATCAGATCCGGCAGCCGCATCCACAGGCTGGCGTCGCTGACGTGGGTCATCAGCGCCAGCAAGTTGTAGTACCAGCCGAACGGGTCCTCCGGGCTGCCGAACCAGCGGAAGTAGTTGGACATGTAACCGGCGCGGTCGGCGACCCGCGCCATGCCTAGGATGTAGCCGTCGTCGGAGGAGTTCGCCCCGATCACATGCCACAGCAGGAAGCCAAACGTCACCGTGGCGTCGGCCAGGGTGAACTTGCGCCAGTTCGCCGGAATGAGCCGGCGCATCCGGTGACCGTCGAGCTGGTCCAGTCGCCACAGGGCGACTAGCGAGACGATGGTGGACAGGATGGCGCCCACCATCGCCAGCAGCTTCAACGTTGTTGGGGTGGTGGAGAACCTGGTGTCGATGGTCGCGGAGAACTTCAACCCGGGTGGCGCGGGACCGGTCAGGTCGGTGAACACCCCGACGATTTGCGGACGCAGGTTGGGGTCGGCGAAACCTCCGGACTGGGGCTTGCCCGCGGCATCGGTCAGCCCGACAAAGGTGGCGAAAGTTCCGGCGCGCGTTGAGGTTATCTCGATCCGCCGGCACTGTGCGGACTCCGCTTGCTCGCGCGAGACGCTGGCAATGACCACGTTGCGGTCGGTGACGTCGACGCGCTTGCCGTTGACCACGACGAACAGCGCATTGAGCGCCGCATCCTTGCCCTTCTTCGGCGCCGTGCTCAACACGACACCGCCGTCGGCCGGCAGGCCGCGCACCACGGCGCACGGCACGGTGGCCGTGACGTCGACCGGAGATAGCGAAATCAACGGTGCTGTAGCGCTATTCAGTTGACCCTGCTGCGGCCAATTGAGCATCGCCGTCGTCTGCACGACCGGTAGCAACGGTGTGGCCACCGACAGCACGAAGCCGATCAGTCCGGCGATCGTGGCGACCCACCGCGTCGTCCGGACGTCGCGGCCGGCGGCGACGTCTGCTTGTTTTTCGATGACCTGGCTCATGGCAGTGCCCGAATCGGACCTTGGCGGCTCCAGCCGTTCACGGTCATCACACCCTGTTCGATGACGGCATTCGGCGCCTGATCGCTCGGCACCAGCGGGTAGTACTGCTCGACCGATCCCCAATCGCGATACCAGTCGCCGCGCAGGTAGGTCGAGATCGTCGAGGTCCGCAGCAGCACCTGGGTGAACAGGAACGGGCCGCCGGTCCCGCTGGCCTCCCAACCGTTCGACGACGACGCTGTCTGTTTGTGGTCGGGCAGGATGCGGTAATCCGGAAGCTCGGCCACCCCAAGGTGTTCGGAGAACGGCCGCTGACACGAGAAGTTGGCCGCGGTCGCGATGTCCATCAGCACGGGTTTCTGCGATCCGATCAGTTGTTGCAGCGTTTCCAGCACCGGCACCCGAGGCGGCGTGAACGCGAACCACTGATCTTGGCTGAGGTTCGGGTCGTAGGCGACGATGCGTGCCACGTTGGCCTCCGGTGGTGCCCAGGTCAGTGGAAAGCGCAGATTGCGCCAGGCCGGTTCGGGTCCGATGTCGATGGGCTGCACCTCCCCGAGCGGCTGGGTGGTCCCGTCGGGCCGAGAGATGCCCCACTGCAATTTCAGCGACTGTCCGTAGGTGAAGGTGCCGTCCTCCTTGTACGACCAGATGGCCCCGGCCGCCGATACCACCACGATCGGCCGGTCGGCGGTCCGTGGCGGCAACTGGTACCAGGCAGAGGTGGCAGTGGCGGCCAAGGTGTTCTCGCCGTAGCTGCCCATCACCGGCGTGCGGGCCAGGTCGAGGCCGAACGGTAGTGCCACGTTCGACCCGTTCACCCCAACCGGGCCTTTCCCACCGGCCGTGCCTGCAGAGTCACTCATGGCGGCGTTGGGCTTGTTCGGTGACGCGTCGGAATTCACCACCCCTGGTTTGGTCACCACCGGGTACGACCTCAGGTCATCACCCACCCCGTCGGGTTTGAAGCCCACCGGGTTGACGCCCCCGAGCGGACCGTCGGGCCCGAATGTCTGTCCCGGAACCGGTTGCAGCAGGCCAACATTGGGGTCGGGCTCGGTCAGCACGTCGTCGCCCATGGCGCAACTGGTGGGCGAGAGCGCCGAACTGATCGCGGCGAGATTGGCCTTGCCGGTGGTGTAGAGCGGATAGCGGAACACCGCGCCCTTGGCCAGCGATGCGACCTCACCGACGACCATGATCGTCGCGACCACGAGCAGTGGAGTCGACGCCAGCACCCGGTTGCGCCGGTTGTCCGTCACTTCGGTGTGGCCGGCGTAGTCCATCCGGAAGTGCTGCCAGGCGGCCAGCAGTCCGGTGATGATCGACAGCGTCAAAAAGATCGACGTCACCGGGTGGCTGGCGATGACCGGCTGGATGTCCCACCACGGCACGCCGTAGTTGCCGACGTAGAACCAACCGTTGACGCCCGACGTCGCCACCGCCAGCACGAACAGCAGGGCCGTCACGTACAGCGTGAGGTTGCGGCGGTTGTGCAGCCCGATCCGGGCGCAGGCGAACGCGGTGACCGCACCCAGCGCCCCGGCCAGCCCGGCGAACGCACCGAACTGAATCGCCCACTTCGTCGGAGTGAAGGTCAAGAGCAGCAGGCCGAACGCGGTGGTGCCGACCAATCGCCACGCCGGGCCGCTGGCCACCCCGGGGATCCGGCCGCGGCGCAGCAGGATGACCAGCATCCCGAACAGGCACAGCAGCAGCACCAGCACGGCGAACCGCCGCGCCATCGACCCGTCCGGGTTGGATTCCACCGTGAGGAAGTAGTAGCGCAGCCAGTCCTGATACCACGCGATCGTGGGGCCGACCTTGTATTTGATCCGAGCCGACTCGGCGACCGTGGCCAGCGTCTCCGACCGGAACACCACGACGGTGATCAGCGACAGCGACGCGGCCAGCACCGCCAACGGCGCGAGCAGGCCGTCAGTTGCTTTGCGCCGCATGATGATCTGCGCGATCGGCCGCGCGCCGGTGAGGAGGGCGGCGATCGCGATCAGGCCCTGTGGCGCCACCGTCGCGGTCAACATCGCCACGACGATCGCCACCGCCGCCGGCACCAGCCGACGGGTGGCGATCGCTGTCTCCACCAGCATCCAGGTGGCGATCACGCCCAGCGCGATCAGCGGCTCGGGCCGCAGGCCGTTGTTGAACGGCAGCCAGGCCGCCAGGAACACCGCGCCCGCGGTCCACACCGCCACCCGGTTGCTCGCCAGCCCGCCCTTGCCGGGGCCCAGGCGCCGCAGCACGTAGCGGCTGATGATCAGCCAGCAGCCGATCCCGGCCAGCGTGGCGGGCAGCCGCATCCACACGCCCGCGGTGCTGACCGATGCCAGCTGGGCCAGCACCGATTGGTACCAGTCGAAGGGCGCCTCGGTTGTCCCGAAGTACCGGTAGTAGTTGGCCACGTAGCCGGCCTGCCCGGAGACGCGGACCATGGTCAGGTTGTAGCCGTCGTCCGACGACGTAGCGCCGATGACATGCCAGAGCAGCAGCGTGGAAACCACCCCGGCGTCGGCCAGCCACGTGGCGATACCTGCCTGAAACAAATGCCGCCAGTTGCGTGGCGTCCGGTGTCCCGACTGCCGGTCCAGGACGCCCAGCGCGACGATCGAGGCCAGCACCGCCAGCCCGCCCAGGGCGAGCACGGCCCGCTTCAGCATCGTGGGGGCGACGATGAAGCGGGTGTCGACGTCGATGCGGCCCGACAACCCCGGCTGCGCGGCCACCGCCAGGTCGGTGAAGATCCCGCCGACCGCAGGCTTCTTCTCCGGCGCCAGCTTGCCGGTCGCGCCGGGGATCCCGACGAAGTCCGCGCCGGCGCCGCCGGCGTCCGCCCAGATGTGCAGGCTGCTGCAGGCGCCCGCGGCAACGGCGGAGCGGGGCGCCGCCGCGGCAACCGAATCCCGGAACGCGACGACGACGGTGTCCTTGTTGGCCCGCACGAACAGCCCGCTCTTGCCGGTTTCAAAGCCGTTCACCGGCAGCGTCGACACCACCAGGCCGCCGTCGGCGGGCAGCGTGGCGATCGCGCCGCACGGGATGGAGATGTCCAGCGCCCGCGGCGCCCCGGAGACCAGCGGCGCGGTGATGTCGGTGATGTGCCCGTCGGCGTTGAGGCCCTGCGGCCACAGGATGGTGGCCGTTGTCTGTGTGACCGGAAGCAGCGGAACCAGCGCGCACAGCAGCGCGCCGACGATCCCTGCGACGATCGCGACCAGCCGTGCGAGCCGATGCGTCGATCGCTCACTGTCGTCGTGGGGCACGAGGGACGATGGTAGGCGACTTATCTCCGCTGGCTCGGGAAGAGGCGGGCAAGACTCAGGAAGAGGCGGGCAATCGGTAATTAGCCCGTAACGATCCAAACCGCATTCATAGCAACTCGGCCGACGACGGCGCAGGTCAGTGCGCCGGACGACCCTATGTGGGCCCCGCGACATGGCCCGACGCAGCTTTTGGGGCGGTTCGACTACTCCGGGCGAACATGGTTTAGTGGGCCAGCGGTGGTGAATTTAACGGAGCAGAAACAAATCGCCGCCGGCCAGTGGCGTGAGTTGTGGAGTCCCCCGTACCTGCGGACCTCGGCTGTCATCGCTGGGGGCGTGGTCTTGTATTCCACGAACGAGTTCCTCACGATCAGCATGCTGCCCAGCACGATCAACGAGATCGGCGGGGAGCGGATCTACGCGTGGGTGACGACTCTCTACCTCGTCGGGTCGGTGGTAGCCGCAGCGACGGTCAATACGCTGCTGCACCGCATCGGGGCGTGCGTTTCCTACCTGATGGGGTTCGCCGTCCTGGGTGTCGGCAGCCTGATCTGTGCGGCCGCGCCCACCATGGACATTTTGCTGGTCGGCCGCTTCCTGCAAGGACTCGCCGGCGGTCTGCTGTGCGGCCTGAGTTTCGCCGTGATCAATGCCATGCTGCCGCGCTCGCTCTGGAGTCGGGGCTCTGCCATGGCGGCCTCGACGTGGGGTATCGGTGCATTGATCGGCCCCGCGATGGGTGGTCTGTTTGCGCAGTTCGGCGCCTGGCGGTGGGCGTTCGGGCTGCTGGCGATGCTGAGCGTGGCGATGGCCGGGCTGGCGCCGGGCCTGCTGACCATGGACGGCGGCGAACCGGTCACCGACCGCGCCGCGGCCCGGATCCCGGTGCCCTCGGTCGTCCTGCTGGGCGCCGCGGCGCTGACGGTCAGCGTGGCATCGCTGCCGCACAACATCGCCGCAACCGCGAGCCTGCTGATCCTCGGCGCGTTGCTGATCGGCGCCTTCCTGGTGGTCGATCGGCGGATGGACACCGCCGTCCTGCCCGCCAGCGTCTACGGGTTCGGCCCGCTGAAGTGGGTCTATTTGACCTTGGGGCTGCTGGTGGCCGCGACCAAGGTGGATATATACGTGCCGCTGTTCGGCCAGCGGCTGGCTCACTTGGGGCCGATCGTCGCCGGGCTGCTGGCCGCGGCGTTGTCGCTGGGCTGGATGATCAGCGGACTCGTCAGTGGCTCGTTGAACAAGGCACGCTCGATCCTGATCGTGGTGATCGCGACACCGGTGCTGATGGCGGTCGGTTTGGCGCTGGCCGGAGCCGCCCACGTGCAAGGCGCGTCGGCGGGCATCGTCATCCTGTGCGCGCTGGCGCTGCTGGCCGTCGGGGTGGGTATCGGCGCCGCCTCGCCGCACCTGTCGGCGTGGGCGATGAGCGACGTCGACGACCCGGCCGAGGGCGGCGCCGCCGCCACCGCGATCAACTCGGTGCA
>DATFYT010000036.1:0-51436 GCA_035314925.1 Mycobacterium sp.
GGCACAACTGAAATAACAACACTGCTTTAACAAGCACCAACAAGTCCAGGAGGACACAGAAGTGGCGAAGGCGAAGTTCGAGCGGACGAAGCCGCACGTCAACATCGGGACCATCGGTCACGTTGACCACGGCAAGACCACACTGACCGCGGCTATCACCAAGGTCCTGCACGACAAGTACCCGACGTTGAACGAGTCGCGCGCATTCGACCAGATCGACAATGCGCCCGAGGAGCGTCAGCGCGGTATCACGATCAACATCTCCCACGTGGAGTACCAGACCGAGAAGCGTCACTACGCGCACGTCGACGCCCCGGGCCACGCCGACTACATCAAGAACATGATCACCGGCGCCGCCCAGATGGACGGCGCGATCCTGGTGGTCGCCGCCACCGACGGCCCGATGCCGCAGACCCGCGAGCACGTGCTGCTGGCCCGCCAGGTCGGCGTGCCCTACATCCTGGTCGCGCTCAACAAGGCCGACATGGTCGACGATGAGGAACTGCTCGAGCTCGTCGAGCTGGAGGTCCGCGAGCTGCTGGCCGCTCAGGAGTTCGACGAGGACGCCCCGGTGATCAAGGTATCCGCGCTGAAGGCGCTGGAGGGCGACCCGAAGTGGGTCGAGGGCATCGTGGAGCTGATGGATGCGGTCGACGAGTCGATTCCGGACCCGGTCCGCGACACCGAGAAGCCGTTCCTGATGCCCGTCGAGGACGTCTTCACCATCACCGGCCGCGGCACGGTGGTCACCGGCCGTGTCGAGCGCGGTGTGATCAACGTGAACGAGGAAGTCGAGATCGTCGGTATGAAGCCGACCAGCGCCAAGACCACGGTCACCGGTGTGGAGATGTTCCGCAAGTTGCTCGACCAGGGTCAGGCCGGCGACAACGTCGGGTTGCTGCTGCGCGGTATCAAGCGCGAAGACGTCGAGCGTGGCCAGGTTGTGGTCAAGCCCGGCACCACCACGCCGCACACCGAGTTCGAGGGCAGCGTCTACATCCTGTCCAAGGACGAGGGCGGCCGGCACACGCCGTTCTTCAACAACTACCGTCCGCAGTTCTACTTCCGCACCACCGACGTGACCGGTGTGGTGACGCTGCCGGAGGGTACCGAGATGGTGATGCCCGGTGACAACACCGACATCTCGGTGAAGCTGATCCAGCCCATCGCCATGGACGAGGGTCTGCGGTTCGCGATCCGCGAGGGTGGCCGTACCGTCGGCGCCGGTCGGGTCACCAAGATCGTCAAGTAGTTCGACAGCTAAGCGGCGCTCACCCGAGGGGGTGGGCGCCGTTTTGCGTGAAGCGGCGCAGGATTCCGCTACGCTGACCTGCATCATCGTCCGGGTTCGGCCGACGTAGGAGCATGCCATGCTAGCGCGCTACATCAGAGCCCAGCTCATCGTCCTGGTGTGCGGAGGTTTGGTCGGCCCGATCTTTCTCATCACGTACTTCGTGCTGCCCAACTTGTTTGGTTCTTTCGGCCCCGACGTGGGTTCGATGGCTCAGAGCACCACCTCGTGGATGCTGTGGGCCGGGCTGCTGATCACGGTCGCCGACGTGCTGGTCGCCATCTGGCTGGCCAACCGCGGCGCCCAGTCGTCGGCCAAAAGTGCTGCGTTGCACCAGACCGGGGTGCTGACGATGGCCCAGATCACCGGCCTGGGTGAAACCGGAATGCGCATCAACGAGCGTCCGGTGGTCAACTTGGACCTGCACATCAGCGGACCCGGGTTCGAATTCGACAGCCGAAAACGAGTGACCGTCGACATCACCAAGCAGGCCATCGTCACGGCGCGCAAGCTGGTCGTGTGGGTGGATCCGAACACGCGTGACTTCGAGATCGACTGGCAGGCAAGCGCATTGATCAGCGGTGTGGTTCCCGCGCAATTCCAGAGCACCGAGGACAATCAGACCTACGACCTGAGTGGACAGGCCGGTCCACTGATGGAAATCATGCAAATCTACAAAGCCAACAACCTGCCGTTCGGCGGCACAGTCGACATCCGCAACTACCCGACGGTGCGCCAACAGGTCATGGCCGTGGTCCGGCGAGCAGTCGCTCAACAGCAGCCTGCGGCGGCCGGGGTGGGCGGCGCGGCCGCGAGCGTCGCACCACCGCAGGCGTCCGTCGCCCAGCGGCTTCAGGAGTTGGAGGCGCTGCATAAATCCGGCGCGCTGAGCGCCGAGGAGTACGCCAGCAAACGGGCGCAGATCATCTCCGACATCTGACCCGAGTCTCGAGCTGAGGCGATTAGAACACGTTTCAGTTTCGCTGCTAGCCTGATCGGCAGTCGGCGAAAGGGGCTGTTGTGTCTGGGATGCTGCAAGGGCGCGTAGCGTTCATCACCGGTGCCGCGCGCGGCCAGGGTCGGGCGCACGCGATCCGGCTGGCGCGGGAAGGCGCCGACATCATCGCCCTGGACATCTGCGCCCCGGTGTCGGACAGCATCACCTATTCGGCGGCCACGCCGGAGGATCTGGCCGAGACCGTCCGCGCGGTGGAAGCTGAGGGGCGCAAGGTATTAGCTCGCGAAGTCGACATTCGCGACGATGCGGCAGTGCGACAGCTGGTGAGTGACGGCGTCGAGCAGTTCGGTCGCATCGACATCCTGGTCGCCAACGCGGGCGTGCTCAGTTGGGGACGGATCTGGGAGCTCTCCGATGAGCAGTGGGACGCCGTCGTCGGGGTCAACCTGACGGGGACCTGGCGCACGCTGCGGGCGGTGATACCGGTGATGATCGAGGGCGGCAACGGCGGCTCCATCGTGGTCGTCAGTTCATCGGCCGGCCTGAAGGCCACCCCGGGCAACGGGCACTACTCGGCGACCAAGCACGGGCTCGTCGCGCTGACCAATGCGCTGGCAATCGAGCTCGGTGAGTTCGGCATCCGGGTCAACTCCATCCACCCCTACTCGGTTGACACGCCGATGATCGAGCACGAGCTGATGATGCGGATCTTCGCCGAGCATCCCCAGTATCGGCATAGCTTCGGTCCAATGCCGTTGCAGCCCAACGGATTTATGGGTGCCGATGAGGTTGCCGACGTCGTCGCCTTCCTGGCCGGCGACGGCTCCGGCACGCTGACCGGAGCGCAGATCCCGGTCGACAAGGGTGTGCTGAAGTACTAGCTCGCCATCTCCGCGAGAGTGTCGGCGAATCGGTCTACGGCCCAGTCGATTTCCGCCGCGGTAATCACCAGCGGGGGAGCGACGCGCAGCGTTGACCCGTGCGTGTCTTTGACCAGCACGCCGCGCTGGGCCAGTCGCAGGCTGAGTTGCTTACCGGTGCCGAGTGCCGGGTCGATGTCCACGCCGGCCCACAAGCCTCTACCGCGCACCGCAAGGACGCCATGGCCGATCAGCGTCCGCAGCCGCCAATGCAGGCGCCTGCCGAGGTGAGCTGCGCGGTCCTGGAATTCCCCGCGACCCAGCATCGACACCACCGTGCTGCCGATCGCCGCCGCGAAGGGGTTGCCGCCGAACGTCGAACCATGCTCGCCGGGATGCAGCACCCCCAGAACCACGCGGTCGGCCACCACCGCCGACAATGGCACCACTCCGCCGCCCAGCGCTTTGCCGAGCAGGTAGATATCGGGTACCACGTCCCAGTGGTCGCAGGCGAAGGTGCGGCCGGTGCGGGCCAGACCCGACTGGATCTCGTCGGCGATCATCAGGACGTTGTAGGCCGAGCAGATTTGCCGCACCTCGGGCAGATACTCGTCCGGCGGGACGATGACGCCGGCCTCGCCTTGAATCGGCTCCACCAGCACCGCGACGGTGTGCTGGTCAATCGCTTTGGCCAGCGCGTCGGCGTCGCCGAACGGCACCGAACGGAAGCCGGGCGTGAACGGCCCGAAGCCGCTGCGCGCCGTCTCGTCCGAGGAAAAGCTGACGATGCTGATAGTGCGCCCATGAAAGTTGTTGTCGGCCACTATGATATTCGCTTGGCCGGCCGGGACGCCCTTGACATCGGTGCCCCATTTACGGGCGACCTTCAGAGCGCTCTCGACCGCTTCTGCGCCGCTGTTCATCGGCAACACCATGTCTTTGTCGCACAGCGTCGCCAATGCCGCACAGAACCGGCCCAGCGGCTCGGCGTGAAATGCCCGGCTGACCAGTGTCACGAGATCGAGCTGGGCATGCGCGGTAGCAATGATTTCGGAGTTGCGATGCCCGAAATTCACTGCGGAATACGCGGATAGACAGTCAAGGTAGCGGCGACCCTCGACGTCGGTGATCCACGCTCCCTCAGCACTGGCAGCCACCACCGGAAGCGGCGAGTAGTTGTGTGCGGTGTGGCGCTCGTCGAGGGCAATCGCCGACGCGGTGAGTGTTCCGGGCCCGTTGGCTCGGGTATTCAGGGTGTCCAGCACGGTCACGAATACACCTCCAGTGTGCAGCATTTGACGGATCCGCCGCCCTTGAGTAGCTCGGACATCTCTACGCCGATCGGTTCGAAACCGGCCCGGAACAGCTGCGCGGCAAAGCCCACCGCTGCGGCGGGGTGTACCACGTTGCGGCCATCCGATACGGCGTTGAGGCCGAACACGTAGGCGTCGGCACTTTCCACCACGATCGCGTCGGGAAAGAGCGTTTCCAGCTGCGCGCGTGAACATTCGGCGAAGGCAGGCGGGTAGTACGCGATGGTGGTGTCATCGAGCACGCTGAGTGCGGTGTCGAGATGGTAGAAACGCGGATCGACCAGCTGCAGGCTGACGACCGGCCGGCCGAAGATCTCCGCGATCTCGGCGTGCGACCGCAGATCGGTGCGGAAACCGGTTCCGGCCAGGATCCTTTCGCCGACGGGCAGCAGGTCGCCCTGGCCTTCGTTGACATGCCGAGTCTGCACCGGAGCGTATCCGTGGCCCGTCATCCAGTCCGCGTAGGCGATGGACTCTTGTTGGCGCTGAGGGTATTTGAACCGTGCCACCAATGCCGCGCCGTTGAGTATCAGTCCGCCGTTGGCGGCGTAGACCATGTCGGGCAGGCCGGGAACGGGTGCGACGAGGTCGACGATGTGCCCCAGTCGGCGGTAGGTGTCGCGAAGGTGCTCCCACTGCTTTACCGCAATGCCTGCGTCGACCGGAGTGTTCGTATCCATCCACGGGTTGATCGCATAGTCCACCGCGAAAAAGCGCGGCGGCGTCATGACGTAGTGCCGAATCCGCGCTGTGCGTTCGGTCGTTCTGGCGGTCTTGCGCCCCGGGCCTGCAGCCGCCGCGTCTGCGAAGATCGTCATAAATCGACGGTATGGGAAGGACTTAGCGCAATCAAACACCGATCATTGCTTCTGTACACTTAATTTATTGCGCCAAATGTCCTATTGCGGCAATTTGTTGTGCGGAGGGGCGGTGAACCGATTGGATGGCATCGACGAGCAGATTCTCGCCGAGCTGGCTCAGCATGCCCGGGCAACGTTCGCAGAAATCGGTGAGCGGGTGAACTTGTCGGCCCCGGCGGTCAAGCGCCGTGTCGACCGGATGCTGGACAGCGGTGTGATCCGCGGGTTCACCACGGTCATCGATCGCAGCGCGGTGGGCTGGAACACCGAGGCCTACGTACAGGTCTACTGCCACGGCAGGATTTCGCCCGACGAGCTGCGTCGGGCTTGGATCGACATTCCCGAGGTGGTCAGCGCCGCGACGGCGACCGGGACCGCCGACGCGATCCTGCGTGTGCTGGCGCACGACATGAGGCATCTCGAAGACGCTTTGGAGCGCATTCGCACCAGTGCCGACATTGAACGCACGGAAAGCATTGTCGTGCTGTCCAACCTCATCGATCGGTCGCGGGCCGAGGGGTGAGCGACTGCAGGCCGCGACAATCGTGTATGAACTCCAAATGACCACTAGCTCAGGCGGCAACGGAATACTGATCGTCGGCGGAGGACTCGCTGCGACCCGGACCGCTGAGCAACTGCGCCGGGCGGGCTATACCGGCGCGCTGACCATCGTCAGCGATGAAGTCCATTTGCCCTATGACCGCCCGCCACTGTCCAAGGAAGTACTGCGCAGCGAAGTCGACGACGTAACGCTCAAACCGCGTGAGTTCTACGACGAGAACAACATCGCGCTGCGGCTCGGATCGGCGGTCACCGGCCTGGACACCGCGGCCCAGACGGTCACTCTCGACGACGGGACGACGCTGGGCTATCACGAACTCGTCATCGCGACCGGCCTGGTGCCGCGGCGCATTCCGGCGTTTCCCGACCTGGACGGCATCCGGGTGTTGCGCTCGTTCGACGAGAGCCTCGCGTTGCGCAAACACGCGTCGTCCGCGCGGCATGCGGTTGTGGTCGGAGCGGGTTTCATTGGTTGTGAGGTGGCAGCCAGTCTGCGTGGGCTGGGTGTCGATGTCGTACTGGTGGAGCCGCAGCCCGCGCCGCTGGCAGCGGTTCTCGGTGCGCAGATCGGCGGGTTGGTGGCGCGGCTGCACCGGGCTGAAGGTGTTGATGTGCGCACCGACGTCGGGGTGGCCGAGGTCCGCGGCCACGATCATGTCGAGAGCGTGTTGCTGACCGATGGCACCGAGCTGGCGACCGACCTGGTCGTGGTCGGCATCGGCTCGCGGCCGGCGACCGACTGGCTCGACGGCAGCGGTCTCGAGGTCGACAACGGCGTGATCTGCGATGCGGCCGGGCGGACCAGCGCGCCCAATGTGTGGGCGCTCGGCGACGTGGCCTCCTGGCGTGATCCGGTGGGACATCAAGTGCGAGTTGAACATTGGAGCAATGTCGCCGAACAGGCGCGGGTCGTGGTGCCCGCGATGCTCGGGCAGGACGCTCCGTCCAATGTCGTCGTACCGTATTTCTGGAGCGATCAGTACGACGTCAAGATCCAGTGCCTGGGTGAGCCGATCGCGACCGACACCGTGCATGTCGTCGAGGATGACGGCCGCAAATTCCTCGCCTACTACGAGCGTGACGGCGTGGTGGCCGGCGTTGTCGGCGGCGGTATGCCCGGCAAGGTCATGAAGACACGAGCCAAGATCGCTGCCGCGGCACCGATTTCCGATGTGCTGGGTTAATTCGAGAACCGCTCGAGGGCTTCGCGGAGGCCCGGAAGTGCCTTGGCGGCTTGGTGTTCGATGAGGGCGGCCTCGGCGACCATGCCAACCCACAACTGCGCGCTCTCGTAAGGATGTGGGCGTCTCAGTGCGACGAAGTCGGCTCGGCACAGCTCGGCGCTGGCGTGGTTGCGGCGAGTGATCTCGTCGGTGATCGCCCGCTCCGCGCGTGCCTCCAGCAGCAGGGCCCGCACGCCGCGGTCGCGTAGGCAGCCGTCGAGGTAGGTGTTCGCGACGGCGGTCAGCCGATCACGCCCCGGCGGCATGCCGTCGATAGCGGCTTGAACCTGAGCGGCCAAACGTTCATGGAATTCACGGTGCAGCGCAAGCAGATACGAGGCGCGGTCGCCGAAGTGGTGAAAGAAGGTACCCTTTGCCACTCCGGCTTCACCGACGATCAGATTGACGCTCAAGCCGGCCAGTCCGGTGCGTTCGGCCAGCCGCAGGCCCGCGTCGATGAGCGATTCTCGGGTTCTGGCCATGGCCTCCTTGCGCCCACCCGTCGGCCGGGTGGGCACGGTTGGGGGCGTCGAGGTCATGCGAGCACTCTAGCCACCGGCTTGCGTGCGGCTTTTCGCTGACTGCGTCGCGCGAGCAGCTCGCCGTACTGCTCGCACACGTGGATCACCCCGGTGAGCTGATAGGTGACCCAGCCCTTGTGTGTCGACGGCAGGTTGTGCTCGAAAACGCGATGCCCGGCGATTTGCAGGAGCCAGCCGCCGACGAACATCGGCACTCCGACTCGGGGTTTGGCCAGCAGCAACGGGATTCCGGCTGCGATCACAGGCGTGCCGATCATGTGCGTGAATCTCGTGCCGCGGCTGGTGTGTTGGGTTTTGTAGTAGGCCATTTTCTCCGAGAACGGGGCGTCGGGTGTGGGAACAGTCATCGATCACTCCTTGAGTCAGGGACGCTGGCAATGATACGGTTGACCGACCGGTCGGTCAATGAAAGGAAGCGACGATGGTCAACATGGTGCAAACGCGGGCGGGAGAGGTTGCCTACAGCGATACCGGCGAAGGACCGGTCGTGGTGTTGCTTCATGCGACGCTGCATGATCGCCACGACTTCGACGCGATCGTGCCGGGCCTTCGCGACGACCACCGCGTGATCGCGCTGGACTGGCCGGGCCATGGCGACTCGCCGCCGCCGAGCCGGCCGCCCACCGCGGCCTTGTACGCCGACGTGCTGGCCGACGTCGTCGCGACGCTTGATTTGCCCGCCGCCGCATACGTCGGCAACTCAGTCGGCGGCTTCGCCGCGGCACGGCTGGCGATCACTGACCCGCCACGGGTTTCGCGGCTGGTGTTAGTCAATTCCGGCGGATTCATCGCGAGCCCGGCGGCTAACCTGTACTGCCGGTTGCTCGGAATGCCCGCGGTGATGAAACGAGTCCTACCGCGGTTCGTCCGCAGCTACATGAAGGCGACCAGCGACAACGACCGCGCCGTTCAGGAACGCGTGCTGGCACGGGCGAAAACCCCCGACGGTGTCAGTCTTACGGCCGCATTGTGGCGCAGTTTCGCCAATCCCGATTGCGACCTGCGCCCTCACGCCGAGCGCATCACTGCGCCATGCCTTATCATCTGGGGATCGAAAGATACCGCAATACCAATGCGTTTGGGCCGGGCCACCGCGGCCGCCATCCCGGGATCGCGGCTGGAATCGCTGCCGACGGGCCATGTGGCGTTCTCCTCAGACCCCGCCGGATTCCTGGCGATCGCCTCGCCGTTTCTGGCCGCCGCACACGGCAGCGTGCACTGAGCCGGCGTTCCTATGCCCAGGTCACCGGCGGCCCGTGCGGCGAACACACGGCGAGCACCGTGTCGTCATCACCCGGCCAGCAGCGGGCGCGAACCGTGAACTCGACCGGAGAGTCTGGAGTTCGCCGCTGCGGCTCCAGTGCCAGATGAGCGAACGGTGCATCGGTCCGGGCGTTGGCCCCCAGCGCGTCGATCGCGGCATGGACGGCGGCCTGATCGTCCACGGAAAGGTACTGCCACATAATGGAATGCCACAGCACGGTCAGCGTGCCGGCGGCGACAGACAGGTCGGTGACCGCGTCGGCGGCGTTGCGGCGCTGCAACGCCGCCGGGACGCGTTGGGCGATGCTGATCGCGCCGCGTAGCCGCTCCAGCCGTTCCGGCTGATCGGGCCAGACATAGCTCAGCAGCGTCAGTTCCCCGTCTCGGCCGGTGGCATCGAGTGGCGCAATGTCGTAGCCACACCGCTCGACTATCTCGAGCGCCGCGGCGGGAGGCAATTGGCCGCGCCACGCGTCGTCGATCGTCACCGGTGAGTCGGTCGGACCCCATTGGCCACCCGGATAGCGATAGCGGAAATGGTCCGCACGCAGGTTGAGCCCGGCGCTGCACCCGATCTCGAAAAGCCGTACAGGGAAAGTGAATCGGCGGGCGAGAATGAGCAGCCCACCGATCAGCCCGGCGGCTCGACCCACTTCGTTGGTTTGCGGCGGCTGATCGAGGGTGGCGCGCAGCCGGTCGGCGTGGTCGGCGGCGGCGAGCGTCATATCGGGCCATGCCGCCTCGGCATCCCACTGTCCGCCGGTGCTCGGATACCAGCTGCGTAACCGCGGAGCGCTGCCGTCGAGCGCCAGCCGGTGCAGCCCGCCGAGCAGTCGCAGCGGCACCGCCAACCGGCCGGAGTCGTTTTCGTGCCCGGACAGGATGGCGGCAAAGACGCCACCGCCGTGCACGTCGGCGGCCACCCGATCCAACACGTCCCCGTACATCGGCGAGCCCATGCCGGCGCAAATCTGGCCCTGCAATTGCAGAGACCGCAGCAGACGGCTCTCGCTACTCAATGCGCCACTCTCCCCCGCAACCGGGAGGTGCCCCCACCTCATCGCTCCGCTCTGCATCGTCGCCGGCGCGACTCATCGGTCCGCCCCGTCCAGTCCGGCGCGGACCACGTCAAACGCGTCCCCGAGAGCCTGCGGCAACGACACGGTTTCGTCCTCCAGCCAGTATTCGTAGGCGCTCAGGGCGACCCCGAGAAGCATCCATGCAACGGTCTGAGGTACCAGGTCGGTGGTTCGAACGCCGGATCGGCGTGCCACGAACTCGGCGATCACCTCGCGCCAGCCCGCATACATCGTCATCGAATAAGCCTGCAGTTCAGCGGTTTGCAGGATCACCCGCATTCGCTGCCGGTGCCGGATGGTCTCCGATTCATCAAAGGTGTTGAAGGACAGCAGCGCAGCGCGCAGCGCCTCACCGAGCGACATGCCCGGATCGACATGCTCCAGCAGCTCGCGCAGGTGCTGCAGGTGAGCGTCGAAGTCTCCCCAGGGAATTGCGTTCTTGGATCCGTAATAACGAAACACGGTGCGACGGGCGATGCCTGCGGCTTGCGCGACGTCGTCGACGCTCACCTCGGCAAAGCCGCGGTCGGCGAACAGTCGCAGGGCGACATCGGTGATGTGCTGCGGGGTCGTGGAACGGCGCCGGCCGACCCGCGCCTCCTGCAGCATGTGACCCGCCCTTCCATTCTGGCACTCGATGCCATATCCTGACGAAGATTCTCACCGGATCGACCCGACTTGTCGAGTCCCCAATAACGAAAGGCGACGTCATGGAGCCGAACCAGCAGACCGACACCGACACCGAGCTCGTCACCGAGTCCTTGGTGGAAGAAGTGTCTATCGACGGGATGTGCGGGGTCTACTGATCGTGAGCGCCCCCGCGCAGGGGTTGCAGCCGCCGGAAGTGTTTCATCCCGGACGCGCATGGCGGTTGCACCCGCAGGTGGCCGTGCGACCCGAGTCGTTCGGCGCGCTGTTGTATCACTTCGGCACCCGCAAACTGTCATTCCTCAAGGACCGCACCATTCTTGCGGTGGTGCAGTCGCTGGCCGACTATCCGGACGCCTCAGCCGCCTGCCGCGCCGCGGGAGTCGAAGACGCCCGATTGGGTCCCTACTTGCATGCGTTGGGCGTCCTGGCGAGCTCCAACATGCTGGTGCCCAGTGAACCGGATGAGGAGCGGCGCGCATGACGGCGGTGGTGCCACGGCTGATCGAGCAGTTCGAGCACGGGTTGGACGCACCGATCTGCCTGACCTGGGAGCTGACATACGCATGCAATCTGGCGTGTGTGCACTGCCTGTCCTCATCGGGCAAACGCGATCCGCGAGAACTGTCGACCCAGGCCTGCAAAGACATCATCGACGAGCTGGAACGCATGCAGGTGTTCTATGTCAACATCGGTGGTGGGGAACCCACTGTACGGCCGGACTTTTGGGAGCTGGTGGACTACGCCACGGCTCACCACGTCGGCGTGAAGTTCTCTACCAACGGCGTGCGGATCACCCCGGAGGTGGCCGCCCGATTGGCCGCCAGCGACTACGTCGACGTCCAGATCTCGCTGGACGGCGCGACCGCTGAGGTCAACGACGCCGTCCGGGGGCCCGGGTCCTACGCGATGGCCATTCGCGCGTTGGAAAACCTTGCCGCCGCAGGATTCTCCGACGCCAAGATCTCCGTCGTCGTCACCCGACACAATGTCGACCAGCTCGACGAATTCGCGTCACTGGCAGACCGTTACGGCGCCACGCTGCGCATCACCCGACTGCGCCCGTCGGGTCGCGGCGCCGACGTCTGGGATGAGCTGCACCCGACCGCCGACCAGCAGGTCCAGCTCTACCAATGGCTGGTCGCCAAGGGTGAGCGGGTGTTGACCGGCGATTCCTTCTTCCACTTGTCAGGACTCGGCGAACCCGGCGCGCTGTCCGGCCTGAACATGTGCGGAGCCGGGCGGGTGGTGTGCCTGATCGACCCGGTCGGCGATGTATATGCCTGCCCGTTCGCCATCCACGACCGCTTTCTTGCCGGAAACATATTGTCGGACGGCGGTTTCGACAATGTATGGAAGAACGCTCCGCTGTTCCGTGAGCTTCGCGAGCCGCAGTCGGCCGGTGCCTGCGGAAGCTGCGGGCATTACGACAGCTGCCGGGGCGGATGCATGGCGGCAAAGTTCTTCACCGGTCTGCCGATGGACGGCCCAGATCCGGAATGCGTTCAGGGCTACGGCACGTCGGCCCTGTCGCAGGAGCGCGAAAAGCCCAGGCCCGCAGGCGATCACTCCCACGGGCGGCGGAGCAGCGGACCGGTGCCGCTGAAACTGTCGATGCATCCGCCGAAGCGGCTCTGCAACGAGAGCCCGGTCTAGCGGTGGCCCGTGACGCCTGGTTCGAGACGGTGGCGATCGCCCAGCAGCGGGCGAAGAAGCGGCTGCCGAAATCAGCCTATTCCTCCCTGATCTCCGCCAGCGAGAAAGGGGTGACCGTCGGCGACAACGTGGCAGCGTTCAGCGAACTGGGCTTCGCCCCACACGTGGTTGGGGCGGCCGCGAAACGTGACCTGGCGACAACTGTTATGGGACAGGAAATTTCGTTCCCAGTCATGATTTCGCCGACCGGCGTGCAGGCGGTCGATCCGGACGGCGAGGTGGCCGTGGCCCGTGCCGCGGCCGCACGGGGCACCGCGATGGGATTGTCGTCGTTCGCCAGTAAGCCGATCGAAGAGGTCATCGCCGCCAACCCCAAGATCTTCTTTCAGATCTATTGGCTGGGCGACCGCGACGCGATCGCCGAAAGGGTGGAGCGCGCCCGGGCCGCCGGCGCGGTCGGCCTGATCGCCACCACCGATTGGTCGTTCTCGCACGGGCGCGACTGGGGGAGCCCGAAGATCCCCGAGCGGATGGACCTGCGCACCGCGGTGCGGATGTTCCCGGAGGCGATCACCCGTCCCGGCTGGTTGTGGCGGTGGGGCAAGACACTGCACCCGCCGAACCTTCGGGTGCCCAACCAGGCCCGACGCGGCGAGCCCGGCCCGCCGTTCTTTGAGGCCTACGGCGAGTGGATGGGGACGCCGCCGCCGACCTGGGAGGACATCGCGTGGTTGCGTGAGCGGTGGGGCGGCCCGTTCATGCTCAAAGGCGTGATGCGGGTCGACGACGCCAAAAGGGCTGTGGATGCTGGTGTTTCAGCAATCTCAGTGTCCAACCACGGCGGCAACAACCTGGATGGCACGCCGGCGTCGATCCGCGCGCTGCCCGCGGTCGTGGACGCGGTCGGCGACCAGATCGAGGTTTTGCTGGACGGCGGTGTCCGCCGCGGCAGCGACGTCGTCAAGGCGCTGGCACTGGGAGCCCGTGCGGTCATGATCGGCCGCGCGTACCTGTGGGGCCTGGCGGCCGCCGGACAGCCAGGTGTCGAGAATGTTCTCGACATCCTTCGCGGCGGCATCGACTCCGCGTTGATGGGGCTCGGCCGAGCCTCCGTGCACGACCTCAACCCGGACGACATCCTGGTGCCCGAGGGCTTTGCTCGAGCCCTCGGGGTGCCCCCGTCCGCGCCGGGCGGAGCGTAGCCGCCGCGGACGCGAGACCAGCGAGCATGCTGATACTGACGTGGCAGACGTGGCATCGGTGAGCCGGCTTGGTGAACGGCCAGCGGGAAAAACTTTTGCGAGTGCGCCAACAACCGATGCACGACAGGTGAATTCGTCTTACCATCACCGAGTGGCTGTCCTCGCCGACCTTGAGGGCTCGACGTCGAGCCAGCTACAAAGCATGTCCCTGGGTGTGATCATTCCGGTTGGATCGACCGAACAGCACGGCCCTCACCTGCCGCTGGGCACCGATACACGGATCGCATCCGAGGTCGCGCGCATCATTACTGCCCGCCTGACCGGTGGGCCCGGCGACCCCCAGCTGCAGTGGGTGATGGCACCGGCCATCGCCTACGGCGACAGCGGCGAGCACCAAAGCTTCCCCGGAACCATCTCCATCGGCACCGACGCCTTGAGCAGCCTGCTGCTGGAGTACGGCAGGTCGGCGACCTGCTGGGCGCAGCGGCTCCTCTTCATCAACGGCCATGGCGGCAATATCACGGCGCTGCGCCGGGCGGTCGGCCTACTGCGGTCCGAAGGACGTGACGCCGGGTGGTGCCCCTGCACGGTGGCCGGTGCCGACGCGCATGCCGGCCACGCTGAAACTTCACTATTGCTGCACATTTCGCCGACCGAGGTGCTGACCGACCGGTGGCGTGCGGGCAACCGCGCGCCGCTCTCCGACCTGCTACCGTCAATGCGACGGGGGGGCGTCGCGGCGGTCAGCGAACTCGGCGTATTGGGTGACCCGACCACGGCGACCGCTGCAGAGGGGGAGCGGATGCTCGCTGAGATGGTCGACGATTGCCTCAGCCGGGTCGGACGTTGGGCGCCCACGGGCGATGGGTTACTCACATGACCCAGGCGCGGTTGCCGGACGGGTTTGCTGTGCAGGTCGACCGCCGGGTGAGAGTACTCGGCCAGGGCTCGGCTTTGCTGGGCGGCTCGCCCACCCGGTTGCTGCGGTTGGCGCCGGCCGCCCAGGACATGCTGGCCGACGGCCGCCTGAAAGTCCACGATGCTATGAGCGCCGAGCTGGCCAGAACTCTGCTCGACGCGACGGTGGCTCACCCGCGGCCTGCGGGTGGACCCTCGCATCGCGATGTGACCGTCGTAATTCCGGTGCGGGACAACGCTTATGGCTTGCAACGGTTGGTCGCCGCGTTGCGTGGCCTGCGCATCATAGTCGTTGACGACGGCTCGTCGACACCGATTGAACAAGACGACATCGCGGGGCCGCACTTTGACATCGAGGTGCTGCGCCATGCGAAAAGCGTGGGGCCTGCGGCGGCGCGCAATACCGGTCTTGCCGCCTGTAAGACGGACTTCGTCGCCTTCTTGGACTCCGACGTCGTTCCGCGACGAGGCTGGCTGGAGGTTCTCCTCGGTCACTTCTGCGACCCCACCGTGGCATTGGTCGCCCCGCGCATCGTCGGCCTGGCCCAGACCGACCACTTGGTAGCTCGGTACGAGGCGGTGCGCTCTTCACTGGACCTCGGGCAGCGCGAGGCCCCGGTCATCCCGTACACGAGCGTCTCCTATGTGCCCAGCGCCGCGATCATCTGCCGCGCGTCCAAGCTGCGTGACATTGGTGGCTTCGACGAAACCATGCGCTCGGGTGAGGACGTCGATCTGTGCTGGCGACTTGTCGAAGCCGGTGCGCGTCTGCGCTACGAGCCGATCGCCCAGGTGGGGCACGATCACCGAACGCAATTGCGGGATTGGATTGTGCGCAAAGCGTTTTACGGTGGCTCGGCTGCGCCGTTGTCGGTGCGACACCCGGACAAGATCGCGCCACTGATGATTTCCGGCTGGGCCCTTGCGGCGTGGATCCTGATGGCCATCGGTTCGAGCTTCAGCTATCTGGCGTCGCTGTTGGTTGCCGCGCTGACGGGTCGTCGCATCGCGAAGACCCTGCAGGGTGCTGACACCCAGATCTGGGATGTACTGGCGGTAGCTGCCCGTGGCCTTTGGTCCGCGGCGCTGCAACTGGCGTCGGCGATCTGTCGGCACTACTGGCCCGTCGCGCTGCTGGCGGCAATCGTGTTCCGGCCCGCACGCCGCATCGTGCTCGTGGCTGCCGTCCTCGACGGGGTGGTGGACTGGGCCAGCCGCCGGCGATCCGCCGATGAAGATGCCAAACCGATCGGGGTGCTGACCTACCTGCTGCTCAAGCGGCTCGATGACCTGGCCTATGGCCTCGGGCTGTGGTACGGCGTGGTGCGGGAGCGCAATATCGGTCCGCTTAAACCGCAGATTCGAGTCTGACTCCTGACTGCAGCTACGCTGCACAGCGATGTGCTGATCATCGGCGCGGGAAGCGCAGGATCTGTAGTAGCGAACTGTGTTTCGGCTGATCCGAGCTGTGTGGTGACCGTGCTGGAAGCCGGGCTCGGGCTCGCCGATCCAACACTGCTCGCCGAAACGACCAACGGTTTGCGGCTGCCGATCGGCGCAGCCAGCCCGCTCGTCCAGCGGTATCAGGCGCAGCTCACCGAGCGGCCGGCCCGCCAGGTCACGATCATGCGCGGCGCAACGGTCGGCGGTTCCGGTGCGGTCAACGGCGGATACTTCTGCCGCGGCGTGCCGCGAGACTTCGACGGCTACGCGGTGCCCGGGTGGGCGTGGTCAGACGTCGTCGATCACTTTCGTGCCATTGAGACCGACCTGGATTTCACCGGGGTCGCCCACGGTGACGCCGGCCCGATCCCGGTGCGTCGGACGCGCGAAATTATCGGCAGTACACAGTCTTTCGTCGCCGCGGCGCAGCAGGCCGGGTTTGACTGGATATCTGATCTCAATGACGTAGCGGGTACATCCGCGTTGCCGGCGGGTGTCGGCGCCGTTCCGCTCAACATCGTCGACGGTGTGCGTACCGGCTCCGGTTCGGCATATCTGTTGCCTGCGTTGGGACGAGCGAATCTCTCCCTGCTGACCCAGACACGCGTGGTTCGGCTGCGCTTCTCGGGCAGGCACGCCGTCGGCGTCGACGCGATCGGGCCGGGCGGCCCGATCGCCGCCACCGCTGATCGAATTGTGCTGTCCGCTGGAGCGATTGAATCAGCGCATCTGCTCATGCTTTCCGGTATCGGAGATGCGGCCATGCTGCGCGGCGCCGGGGTAGACGTGGTGGCCGGCTTGCCGGTGGGAATGGCCTGCAGTGACCATCCAGAGTGGGTGTTGCCGACCAACTGGCAGGTCGCTCCCAGTCGGCCGGTGCTCGAAGTGGTGCTCAGCACTGGCGACGACATCGAGATACGGCCCTATACCGGAGGTTTCGTGGCGATGGTCGGCGACGGAACGGCTGGTCATCCGGACTGGCCGCACATCGGCGTCGCGCTGATGCGGCCCCGGGCCCGGGGCCGCATTTCGCTGGTCTCCGCCGACCCTCTGGCGCCGCCGCGCATCGAGCATCGCTACGACAGCGAACCCGGCGATGTGGCCGCGTTGCAGCAGGGCTGCGAGTTGGCTCGTGAATTGGCCGGTGCGACGACCCAACTCGGCGAACCTGCGTGGTCGACTTCGCAGCACCTGTGCGGCAGTGCACCGATGGGCGGCGAAGGCGATCCGGCGGCTGTCGTCGATCAGCGGTGCCGCGTTCACGGTATCGACGGTCTATGGGTGATCGACGGATCTGTCCTGCCGGTGATCACCAGTCGCGGCCCGCACGCCAGCATCGTGATGCTGGGCCACCGTGCGGCGGAGTTCGTCAGCTGACGTCAGGCGCGACGTAATTCGTCGGACCGGGCGCAGCTGCTGCCCGTCGCGGCCGGGCGCCCAGGCGCCGATCACCAGTGCGGCTACGGCGACGATCAGGCCGAGCACCAGCAGCGACGATTCCATCGCGTGCAGGAACGCGGTCTGGCTGAGTTCGGCGAGTCGGCTTCCCTGCGGGCCAAGCGTTTTGGAGATCTCCAAGGCCTGAGCCAGCGAATGGGAGGCCGGGCCGCGTACCGGACCCGGGAACGCCGCCAGATGCGGGGTGAGGACATGAGCATATCGCGCCGCGAGGATAGAGCCGGCCAGCGCGACGCCAAGGGCGGCCCCGACCTCGCGGGTGGTGTCGTTGACTGCCGAGGCGACGCCCTGCTTCTCGTCGGGCACCGCCGTCATGATCGCTAATGTGCTTGGTGCCGTGCAGAATCCGATGCCGGTACTCATCACGAGCATCGGCCACATCACGTCCCAGTACGGCGATTCGATCTGCAGGACCCGCATCCACAGGAACCCGGCCGAGATCAGTAGCAGCCCGAGGAACGTCACCAGCCGTAGACCCATTCGCGGGAGATACCACGGGGACAGCACGGACAACGTCAGCATGGGCGCCATCAGTGGGCTCAGCGCGAACGCGGTCTGGATCGGGCTGTAGCCCCTGACCAGTTGGATGTATTGCATGATGACGAAAAAGAAGCCGAACATCGCCATGAAAAACACTGTGATCGTTGCCGATCCGGTGGCGAAGTCCGGTCGGCGGAACAACCGAACGTCGAGCAGCGGATGGCGCCGTCGCAACTCGACGAATCCGAATGCCATCGCCAGTGCCACCCCGACGCTCATCGACCCGTAGATCAGCGGGTTGCTCCATCCGCGCGCGGGCGCTTCGAGCATGCCGAACACGAAAACCGCGACAGCGCCGGCAATTAACACCGCTCCTGGCCAGTCCAGCGGGGTGGCCTCGTCGTCGCGTGAGGACTTGATCGTGCACGCTAGAACGAATATCAGCGCGGCGCAGCCGGCGAAGGCCCAGAAGATGGATCGCCACGACCAGAAGTGCAACAGTGCCCCGGATCCGAGCATGCCGATGACGGCGCCGGACCCCGCGACGCCGGCCCAGATGCCGGTGGCCTTCGCGCGCTCGTCCTCGCCGTAAGTGGCCGTCAACAGCGACAGCGTGGCCGGCATGATGAACGCCGCTCCGACGCCGGCCACACCGCGGGCCGCGACGAGCTGAAGAGGATTGGTGAACACCGTCGACGCGAGAGACGCGATCGCGAATGTGGCCAGGCCGACGAGGAAAGCGCCGCGGCGGCCGTAGCGGTCTCCGATCGCCCCGGCGGGCAACAACAGGCAAGCCAGGGCCACCGAGTAGCAGTCCACTATCCAGGTCAGCTGCGACTGTGTCGCCGAGGTGGCCACGGCGATGTCGCCGAGCGCGGTGTTCAGCGCGACCATCGACGCGATTACCAGCGTCACGCCCATGCAGGCCACAGCCATCGTCCAGATTCGGGCCTGGTTCGAACCGGGTGGGGCGGGCGCTTCAGTACGCTGGTCAGACCGGGCGTAGGTATTGACCATTGCGATGCGTCTCCTTTCGGGGACGGGTCACTTTCGAGACTAACAGTCTCGTACATAGACGGATAGTCTTGCTGGTAAACGGGAGGTGGTCTACATCACCGATAAGACCGACCCACGGCCGGCGCGTTCGCGGGCTCGGTTGCTGGAAGCTGCCACCGCGCTGCTTCGCTCCGGTGGTCCGAGTGCAGTGACCGTCGATGCGGTCACACGTGGCGCCAATGTAGCCCGCGCCACCTTGTATCGACATTTCCCGAGCGGAAACGATTTACTGGCAGCCTCATTCAACAGCCTGATACCGCCCGCGCCGATGCCTGCCGAGACCGGCCCACTGCGCGACCGGCTCATCGAGGTGGTGCTGGCGTTCGGGCAATCGATCGCTGAGTCCGCGGGCATGCTGACCGCGATGAGTTGGCTGGCGCTGGGGCGGGACCTGGAACAGTTGCCAAAGTCTCGTCACACCCGCACGGCCGACAGCCCGGCGATCAGCACACTGCGCGAACGTATCGCCGAGCAGTACGCCGCACCGTTCGATGCCATTTTCGATAGCCCTGAGGCCGCCGAGCTGGGCGAGATCGACCGCCCCCGAGCGATCGCGCTGCTGATGGGCCCGGTGGTATTGGGCCGGCTGTCAACCCTTCCCGACTTCGACTACAGCGAATGCGCGCGCGCCGCCGTGGACGGCTTCCTGCATGTGCAGCGCACGCAGAATCCGTCGCTCAACGAAGCTCATAACGAATCGGCAGGTGCTTGAGACCGCCGACAAACGTCGTGGCGATCAGCTGCGGGTTCCCGTTCAGCTCGATGGATTTCAGCCGCGGAAGCAGCTCGGTGAAGAAACTGTTCACCTCCATGCGCGCCAAAGCGGCTCCCAGGCAGAAGTGCACGCCGTAACCGAATGCCAAGTGTCTGTTGGGATCCCGGCCGACGTCAAAGCGGAACGGGTCGGCGAACACGGCTTCGTCACGGTTGGCGGAGACGTAGGACAGATACACAGCCTCGCCCTTGGCGATCGGCACGCCGCGCACCGTGGTGTCTGCGGTGGCGGTCCGCATGAATTCCTTGACCGGTGTCACCCAGCGGATCATTTCCTCGGTGGCCAGCGGCATCAAATCGAGGTTGTCGGACAAGCGCTTTCGTTGGTCCGGGTTCTCGATGAAAGCCTGTAGACCGCCGGCGATCGTCGCGCTGGTGGTGTCGTGGCCCGCGGTTGCGATGATGACGTAGTAAGACGCGGTATCGACGTCGGACAGCGGCTGGCGGTCGATGCAGGCATTGGCGATCGCCGACGCCAAGTCTTCGGTCGGATGTTCGCGACGCGACGCGGTCAGTGCGTTGAAATAGCCGAAGAACTCGAGCAGAACCTGAAGTTGCTCTTCGAGAGTGGCGCCGCGCTTGAGCTCCTCGTCGTCGCCGCCGAACATTTCCTGGGTCAGGGTGAGCATGCGTGGGAAGTCCGATTCCGGCAGGCCCAGCAGCGACATGATCACGTACAGAGGGTAATTGACAGCGACCTCTTGAACGAAGTCGCACTCGTTGCCTGCGGCCATCATCTTGTCGACATAGATTTTGGCCAGCTCGTCGACGCGAATCTTCAGCGCCCGCATCGCCTTGGGGCGAAACCAGTCCGCGCCGATCGCGCGCACCACCCGGTGCTGCGGGTCGTCCATGTGGATCAGGGTGCGCAGTCCCATTCCGGCTCCCAGCTGGGCGCGTGCCATATCGTCGGCTTTGGCGGTGGCCAGTAGCGGCCGCGGCTCGTTGATGAAGAGGTCGTTGGCACGCTCGATCTCCATGACGTCGGCGTGTTTGGTGATCGCCCAGAACGGCCGATAGGGCGGGCAGTCGACCAGCGACACCGGCGCGTGGGCGCGCAGATGGGTCAGCGCTTCATGTAGCCGTGGCTCGTCGGCATAGGATGTCGGATCGGCGAATACCTTCGCAGCCTCGTCAATGATTGGTGTGCTCATCGGCCTTCTTGCCTTTTTGCTCGCTGGTTCGGGCATTTTCTTGACGTGTGTCAGGTTTTCCAGTGTCCGTGATCGTCGATTACCAAGGAGCGGTTTTCGTCGACCCGTACGCTGGGGTTTTGTGCCGATCCGATCGTCTCGTCCGCGACGAGCCTGGGCCGCCTTCATCGTGGCGGCAATTGCGGTGGCGGCATGTGGTCGGGGTGGCATCACATCGACGAAGTCTGAGCCGGCGTATGCCGGCCCGTTGGACGCCGGCATTGTGCGCACCTCGATGGGCCTGATGCGCGGCATGGTCGCCGCGGATTACCGCCTGTTTCAAGGCATTCCGTATGCGGCACCGCCGGTGGGGCCGCTGCGCTGGCGGCCACCGCGGCCGGCGGCGAAGTGGCCGGGGACGTTGGACGCCACCAAACCGGGCCCGCAGTGCATGCAGGACACCGGACCCAACCCGCATGTGGGCAAGCCGACCAGCGAAAACTGCCTCACGCTCAATGTGTGGGCCCCGCCGCGCGCACGAGGCACCGCCAAGCATGCGGTGATGGTGTGGATCCATGGCGGAGGCTTCGTCAACGGCAGTAGCGACATTTACTACTCGCGTTGGCTGGCCGCCAAGGGCCACATCGTCGTCGTCACGATCAACTACCGGCTGGGCGCGCTGGGATTTTTGGCCCACCCGTCACTCGGCGCGCCGGGCGACGTCGGGAACTACGGGCTGGCCGACCAGCAGGCCGCACTGCGCTGGGTCCGCGATCACATCGCCGATTTCGGCGGCGATCCGCACAAGGTGACGATCGCCGGCGAATCCTCGGGTGGCATGTCGGTGTGCGATCACCTGGTGGCGCCGGGGTCGGCGGGGCTGTTCCGCGCGGCGATCATCCAAAGCGCGCCCTGTCAGGCGCAAGCCGATTTGGCGACCGGCCAGCGCCACAGCGTGGATTACGCGGTGTCGGTGGGGTGCCGCAATCCCGCCAGCACAGCGGCGTGTCTGCGTGCGCTGCCGGCGACTGCGCTTGACCGTCCGCCCTGGTATGTCTTCATCGGAGACTCCGATGCACTCTCTGGTCCGGTTACCGGGACACCGCTGCTGCCGGACGGACCGGTCGCGGCATTCGCCGAGGGTCGGGCTGCCCGGGTGCCGGTGCTGATGGGCGTCAACCACGACGAGTTCACCTTGTTCGCGGCGCTGCGGTACGACAAATTGGGCCAGGGCGTCAGGTCCGCCGAGTACCCACGCTTGCTCACCGACATCTTCGGTACCGACGGGGCCGCAGTCGCGGAGCGTTACCCGCCCGATCGCTACGGTGGGGACGCCTCGCTTGCCTACTCAGCGGCACTCACGGACGGCGTCTTCTCTTGCACCACAGATCGATTGGCCGACTCGTTGAGCCAGGGTGCGCCGGTGTACACCTACGAGTTCGACGATCCTCACGCACCCGCACCGAAACTGTTGCGGCAGGCGCCGTTTCCGGTTGGCGCCAGCCACTCATTGGAGCTGCGTTACTTGTTCAAGGTCGGCGGCGTGCCGCCGCTGGATCCCGGACAGCGGATGCTGTCCGACCAGATGATCAGCTACTGGAGCCATTTCGTCACCAATGGCGCGCCGAAGGCGGCCGGCCAGCCCGGCTGGCCGGCCGAAGGCAGCGATCCCGGCCAGAATTTCTGGATGTCGTTGCGCCCCGGCGGTAGCAGCGTCATCACCAACTTCGAGGAAGCGCATCAGTGCCCGTTCTGGGCGTCGCTGAAGGGCAGGTCGTGAGCACACCTGAGCCGGGCGCCTTCGTCGACGATTGGCTCACGACCTGGAACCGTCATGACGTCGACGCGGTGCTCACGCATTTTCACGACGACGTCGTCTTCACCTCACCGGTTGCGGCTCGGGTGATCCCGGACTCCAAAGGAGTTGTGCGCGGTAAAGGCGCACTGCGCGAATACTGGAGAGCCGCACTGGAAACCATGCCCGACCTGCACTTCGAAATCATCGGCGTCTATCACGGCGAGTCGGCGTTGGTCATCAATTACCGCAACCAGAGCGGTGGTTTGGTCAACGAGGTGCTGGAATTCGACGGCGGACTCGTGCGTCGCGGGTACGGGACGTATCTGTTGGGCAGCTAGCCTCACGGGCAGTACGCGCTGATCGCGGAACTCACCACCGCATCGACGTCTTGCGGCGCGATGCCTTGTCCCACCAGGCCATTCTGTGTCTGCCACGGCGCGGCGCCGGCGGATTGGTATGCGCACACCTGGTGGCCTGCCGTGATGAGTTTGTCCGACGGGTATTGGGTGCTGAGACCGTGTGCGCCAAGCGCGTTCAGGTAAGCGTCATCCTGGGCGTCAGCGTGTGCCGGCGACGCACTGATCAGCACTGCCGCTGACGCGATGAACGCGGTTGCGATCGTTGCCGGTTGCATCATCTTCCCAGTACACCGCTTTCACGTCGTTTACGAAAGGTGCTTGTTCGGCGTGATCCAGGTGGTGATGTCGGCGTGCACGACCTCGGTCCCGCTGCGGTCGGTCACCGTGACCGGCACGACGAGCTCGAAGCCGTCAGAGCCCTCGGTGATCTGCGTGAAATCCGGCGGGTACACGGCAGCCCGTGCCCGCAGCGAGGTGGTGGCCTTCTGCAGCACCGACTCGGTCCATATAAGCCTTCGGAATCCAGCGATGGCTGCGCGGCACGGTGGCCTCCATCAGCATTCCCATCGCCACCTCGGCGGCATTGCAGGCCGCGATCGCGTGCACGGTGTGCAAATGGTTGTAGACCATGAACCACTTGGGCACCCGCACCTCAGCCAGGCCCGGCTCCATCCGCACTACGTCTGGCAGCACCGAAGCGAAGTAAGGAACCCGCGCCATCGCGGCCGCGGAGAAGAGCCGAGTGCCACCGGGCCGGCCGGAAAGCCGTCGCCATGCCGCATAGGTGCTGGTCGGAGCCGTCATGACGACATACCTTACTCTGGAGTAAGAAGCGGTTGCCCGATGATCGGGCGTCGTCGCCGTCACCGGGTCGGTGGGATTTGGCCGATACCAGGATCTAGGGCATACTGTTCAGGTTGCCTTGCGCCGGGTTTGCGCCTGGTCGGGCATACGACGAGCGCCCAAACGGGCGCGTCCGGTCCCATCCTTGGAACGCGATGAATTTCGGTCGCGGACGAGGCTGCGTGCGGGTGACACACCCGACCGCGGGGGCCGGTGGACCACGACAGGTAAACAGCGGCGCAACATGCGGGCGCGGACGCCAGATCTATTCGGGCGATCGGTGCCCAACGGAACACCGGGTCCGGACACTGGAAGGCAGGTAGGAGAAGCGTGGCGGGACAGAAGATCCGCATCAGGCTCAAGGCCTACGACCACGAGGCGATTGACGCCTCGGCGCGCAAAATCGTCGAGACTGTTGTCCGGACGGGCGCCAGCGTGGTGGGTCCGGTGCCGCTGCCTACTGAGAAGAACGTGTATTGCGTCATTCGCTCTCCGCATAAGTACAAGGACTCGCGGGAGCATTTCGAAATGCGCACCCACAAGCGACTGATCGACATCCTCGATCCGACACCGAAGACCGTTGACGCGCTGATGCGCATCGATCTGCCTGCCAGCGTCGACGTCAACATCCAGTAGGAGATCTGCGAGCAATGGCGAGAAAGGGCATTCTGGGCACCAAGCTCGGTATGACGCAGGTGTTCGACGAGAACAACCGCGTTGTGCCGGTGACGGTGGTCAAAGCCGGGCCGAACGTGGTGACCCGAATCCGCACACCCGAAACTGACGGGTACAGCGCGGTGCAGCTGGCCTACGGCGAAATCAGTCCGCGCAAGGTGAACAAGCCGCTGGGCGGTCAGTACGCCGCGGCCGGTGTCAACCCGCGTCGGCACCTGGCCGAGTTGCGTCTCGAAGATGCCGAGGCGGTAGGCGATTACCAGGTGGGCCAGGAGCTGACGGCCGAGATCTTCGCTGCCGGAACCTATGTCGACGTGACCGGCACCTCGAAAGGTAAGGGTTTCGCCGGAACCATGAAGCGGCACGGCTTCCGCGGGCAGGGCGCCAGCCACGGCGCTCAGGCGGTACACCGTCGCCCCGGGTCCATCGGCGGTTGCGCCACTCCGGCTCGGGTGTTCAAGGGCACTCGCATGGCCGGCCGGATGGGTAACGACCGGGTGACCACGCAGAACCTCTTGGTGCACAAGGTCGATGCCGAGAACGGCGTGCTGTTGATCAAGGGTGCCGTCCCCGGCCGCACGGGCGGACTCGTCATGGTCCGTAGCGCGATCAAACGAGGTGAGAAGTAATGGCTGCCGAGAAGGCCGCGAAAGCGCTCAAGATTGACGTCAAGACGCCGGCCGGCAAGACCGAAGGCTCGGTTGAGCTGCCGGCCGAACTGTTCGATGCACCGGCGAATATCGCGTTGATGCACCAGGTGGTGACCGCACAACGGGCCGCGGCCCGGCAGGGCACGCACTCGACCAAGACCCGCGGCGAGGTCCGCGGCGGTGGCCGAAAGCCGTACCGGCAGAAGGGCACTGGTCGTGCCCGCCAGGGCTCGACCCGCGCTCCGCAGTTCACCGGCGGTGGCGTCGTGCACGGTCCTCAGCCGCGGGACTACAGCCAGCGGACTCCGAAGAAGATGATCGCAGCTGCGCTGCGCGGTGCCTTGTCGGACCGAGCGCGCAATGGTCGCATCCACGCCGTCACCGAGTTGGTGTCGGGCCAGACGCCGTCGACCAAGAGCGCCAAGGTTTTCCTGGGCACGTTGACCGATCGCAAGCAGGTGCTGGTGGTCATCGGACGTAGCGACGAGACCGGTGCCAAGAGTGTGCGCAACCTGCCCGGTGTGCACATCCTGACGGCGGACCAGCTCAACACCTATGACGTGCTGCGCGCGGACGACGTGGTGTTTTCCGTTGAGGCGCTCAACGCCTACATCACGGCCAACACGAAAACAGCCGAGGAGGTTTCGGCCTGATGGCGACCGTTACTGACCCCCGCGACATCATCCTGGCTCCGGTCATCTCGGAGAAGTCCTACAGCCTGATCGATGAGAACGTGTACACGTTCCTGGTGCGCCCCGATTCGAACAAGACGCAGATCAAAATCGCGATCGAGAAGATCTTTTCGGTCAAGGTCGCCGCGGTGAATACCGCCAACCGCCAGGGCAAGCGCAAGCGCACCAGGGCCGGGTACGGCACGCGGAAGAGCACCAAGCGTGCCATCGTCACGTTGGCGCCCGGCAGCAAGCCGATCGACCTTTTCGGAGCACCGGCGTAGCCGAGGATAGAGAGACTTAACAGACATGGGAATTCGCAAGTACAAGCCGACGACTCCGGGTCGCCGCGGTGCCAGCGTCTCCGATTTTGCCGAGATCACTCGCTCCACCCGGGAGAAGTCCTTGGTCCGACCGCTGAACGGTCGTGGTGGACGCAACGCGCACGGCCGGATCACCACTCGGCACCAGGGTGGCGGGCACAAGCGCGCCTACCGGGTGATCGACTTTCGCCGTAACGACAAGGACGGCGTGAACGCGAAGGTCGCGCACATCGAGTACGACCCCAACCGCACCGCGAACATCGCACTGCTGCACTTCCTGGACGGCGAGAAGCGCTACATCATTGCGCCACAGGGGCTTTCACAGGGCGATGTGGTGGAGTCCGGCGCCAACGCCGACATCAAGCCGGGCAATAACCTGCCGTTGCGCAATATTCCGGCCGGTACCTTGATCCACGCCGTGGAGCTGCGCCCGGGCGGGGGGGCCAAGCTTGCTCGCTCGGCCGGTTCGAGCATCCAATTGCTCGGTAAGGAAGGGACTTACGCCTCGCTGCGGATGCCCAGCGGTGAGATCCGTCGCGTCGACGTACGCTGCCGCGCCACCGTTGGCGAGGTCGGCAACGCCGAGCAGGCCAACATCAACTGGGGTAAGGCCGGGCGGATGCGCTGGAAGGGCAATCGCCCATCCGTGCGTGGTGTGGTGATGAACCCCGTCGACCACCCGCACGGTGGTGGTGAGGGCAAGACCTCCGGTGGTCGTCACCCGGTCAGCCCGTGGGGCAAGCCCGAGGGGCGGACCCGCAAGAGCCACAAGACCAGCGACAAGCTCATCGTCCGGCGCCGGCGCACCGGCAAGAAGCACGGGCGCTAGGAAGTCGAGGAGTAGCAAATGCCACGCAGCCTGAAGAAGGGCCCGTTCGTCGACGACCATCTGTTGAAGAAGGTCGACGTGCAGAACGAGAAGAACACCAAGCAGGTCATCAAGACCTGGTCGCGCCGGTCGACCATCATTCCCGACTTCATCGGTCACACGTTCGCCGTCCACGACGGCCGCAAGCATGTGCCGGTGTTCGTTACCGAGGCGATGGTCGGCCACAAGCTGGGTGAGTTCGCGCCCACACGCACCTTCAAGGGACACATCAAGGACGACCGGAAGGCCAAGCGGCGATGAGCGCCCCGACTGAATTTCCTTCTGCGGTAGCCAAGGCACGGTTCGTGCGGGTATCGCCGACCAAGGCGCGCCGGGTGATCAACCTGGTGCGCGGCAAGTCGGTGTCAGAGGCGCTGGACATCCTGCGCTGGGCACCGCAGGCGGCGAGCCTGCCGGTGGCCAAGGTCATCGCGAGCGCCGCGGCCAACGCCCAGAACAACAACGGCTTGGACCCGGCGACACTGGTGGTGGCCTCCGTCTCCGCCGACGACGGTCCGACCGCCAAGCGGATCCGTCCGCGCGCCCAGGGCCGCGCGTTCCGGATTCGCCGGCGCACCAGCCACATCACCGTGGTGGTGGAAAGCCGGCCGACCAAGGATGCGCGGGGTTCGCAGTCGGCGAGCACGGCTCGCGCGCGCCGCGCGCAGGCCAGTAAGGCCGCCGCGGCGAAGGCACCGGCTAAGAAGGCAACCGCAACGGCTGAGAAGGCGACTGCTGAGAAGGCGCCGGCTAAGAAAGCAACGGCTGAGAAGGCAACTGCTGAGAAGGCGCCGGCCAAGAAGGCTGCCGCCGAGAAAGCGCCGGCCAAGAAGGCGCCCGCAAAGAAGGCATCCGCCGCGAAGTCCGCTGGGACTGACGCGACTTCGGAAGCGAAGGGAGGCTCGCAGTAGTGGGCCAGAAGATCAATCCGCACGGATTCCGCCTCGGTATCACGACCGACTGGAAGTCCCGGTGGTACGCGGACAAGCAGTACGCGGAGTACGTCAAGGAGGACGTGGCGATCCGTCGGTTGCTGTCCACCGGCTTGGAACGCGCCGGGATTGCCGACGTGGAGATCGAGCGCACCCGGGACCGAGTTCGGGTGGACATCCACACCGCCCGGCCGGGTATCGTCATCGGCCGCCGCGGCACCGAGGCCGACCGCATCCGCGCGGATCTCGAGAAGTTGACCGGCAAGCAGGTCCAACTGAACATCCTCGAGGTGAAAAACCCTGAGTCGCAAGCCCAGTTGGTGGCCCAAGGCGTCGCAGAGCAGTTGAGCAACCGTGTGGCGTTCCGGCGCGCGATGCGCAAGGCCATCCAGTCGGCGATGCGTCAGCCCAACGTCAAGGGCATCCGGGTGCAGTGCTCGGGCCGCCTCGGCGGCGCGGAGATGAGCCGCTCGGAGTTCTACCGCGAAGGCCGCGTTCCGCTGCACACGTTGCGCGCCGACATCGACTACGGGCTGTACGAAGCCAAGACCACCTTCGGCCGTATCGGCGTGAAGGTCTGGATCTACAAGGGCGACATCGTTGGTGGCAAACGCGAACTCGTCGCTCCTTCTGCCGCCGGCGCCGAACGCCCCCGTCGCGAGCGGCCGTCGGGCACCCGTCCGCGCCGCAGCGGCGCCGCGGGCACGACGGCGACCAGCACCGAGGCCGGACGCGCCGCCTCGGGCGCCGAGGAGGCTTCTGCCCCACCGGCCGCTGCGCTGCCGGACGAGCCGGCCCTCGAGACGCCGAGTACGGAGAGCTGAATCATGTTGATTCCCCGCAAGGTCAAGCACCGAAAGCAGCACCATCCGCGGCAACGCGGGATCGCCAGCGGCGGCACCCAGGTGAGTTTCGGTGACTACGGCATCCAGGCATTGGAGCATGCCTACGTCACCAACCGGCAGATCGAGGCAGCGCGTATTGCCATCAACAGGCACATCAAGCGTGGCGGCAAGGTCTGGATCAACATCTTCCCGGATCGTCCGCTGACCAAGAAGCCGGCCGAAACCCGAATGGGTTCCGGTAAGGGCTCGCCCGAGTGGTGGATCGCCAACGTCAAGCCGGGTCGCATTCTCTTTGAGCTCAGCTTCCCGAATGAATCGGTCGCACGGGCCGCGTTGACCCGGGCAATTCACAAGCTGCCGATCAAGGCACGCATCGTTACCCGAGAGGACCAGTTCTGATGGCAGTGGGAGTTTCCCCTGGCGAACTGCGCGAGCTCACCGACGAAGAGTTGATCGCGCGGGTACGCGAATCCAAGGAAGAGCTGTTCAACCTGCGTTTCCAGATGGCGACCGGTCAGCTCAGCAACAATCGTCGACTCCGCACGGTGCGCCAGGAGATCGCACGCGTCTACACCGTGCTACGTGAACGTGAACTCGGCCTGGCCGCGGGCCCCAATGGTGCTGAAAACGAGGACTCGTAATGGCAGAAGCGAAAACCCCCGCGAAAAAGGCCCCGGCCAAGGCCGCTCCGAAAGCCGCCGCCGCGAAAGAGACCGCGGGCAATGCCAAGGGCCCCAAGCGCACACCAAGCACGCCGAAGCCGCGCGGTCGGCGTAAGACCCGAATCGGCTTCGTGGTGAGCGACAAGATGCAGAAGACCATCGTGGTCGAGCTGGAAGACCGTAGGCGGCACCCGCTGTACGGCAAGATCATCCGGACCACCACGAAGGTCAAGGCGCACGATGAGCACGGCGACGCCAGCATCGGTGACCGCGTCTCGCTAATGGAGACCCGGCCGCTCTCGGCAACCAAGCGTTGGCGGCTCGTCGAGATTCTGGAGAAAGCCAAGTAAGCGCCCGAATCGAACATTCGCAAAAGCCCCCAAAACCTGTAATGTTTTGGGGGCTTTTGGGTTCCCGCATCAGTCGTCAGCTCCGCGGTATAGGCTTCGTCCGGTATTCCGGGGGTCCACCACGAGAGTGAGGCCGGCGATGACGACCGAGTTCAGCGGCAAGATCAAACTGGATATCCGTGATTCGGAGCCGGATTGGGGTCCGTACGCCGCACCGGCCGCGCCGGAGAACTCGCCGAACATCCTCTACCTCGTCTGGGATGACACCGGTATCGCGACCTGGGACTGCTTCGGCGGCCTGGTCGAGATGCCGGCGATGACACGCATCGCGGAGCGCGGCGTGCGGCTGTCGCAATTCCACACCACGGCACTGTGCTCACCGACCAGGGCGTCACTGCTGACCGGTCGCAACGCGACCACCGTGGGCATGGCCACCATCGAAGAGTTCACCGATGGTTTCCCCAACTGCAACGGCCGGATTCCGGCCGACACTGCATTGCTCTCCGAGGCACTCAACGAGCGCGGCTACAACACCTACTGTGTCGGCAAGTGGCACCTGTCGCCGCTGGAAGAGTCGAACATGGCGTCGACCAAGCGGCACTGGCCGACATCCCGCGGCTTCGAACGCTTCTACGGATTCCTGGGCGGCGAGACCGATCAGTGGTACCCCGACCTGGTTTACGACAACCACCCGGTCACCCCTCCAGGCACACCCGAGGACGGCTACCACCTGTCGAAGGACCTCGCCGACAAGACTATTGAATTCATCCGCGACGCCAAGGTGATTGCGCCGGACAAGCCGTGGTTCAGCCACGTGTGCCCCGGCGCCGGACACGCGCCGCATCATGTCTTCAAAGAATGGGCCGACAAATACGCCGGCAAGTTCGACATGGGCTACGAACGCTACCGCGAGGTGGTGCTGGAGAAGCAGAAGGCGATGGGGATCGTTCCGCCGGACACCGAATTGTCGCCCGTCAACCCGTATCTCGACGTCAAGGGACCCAACGGCGAGCCTTGGCCGTTGCAGGACACGGTGCGGCCCTGGGACTCACTCACCGACGAAGAGAAGAAGCTGTTCAGCCGGATGGCCGAGGTGTTCGCCGGTTTCCTGAGCTACACCGACGCCCAGATCGGCCGAGTCCTGGACTATCTCGAGGAAACAGGCCAACTGGACAACACCATCGTCGTGGTGATCTCCGACAACGGCGCCAGCGGCGAGGGCGGTCCGAACGGATCGGTCAACGAGGGCAAGTTCTTCAACGGCTACATCGACACCGTCGAGGAGAGCATGAAGGTATTCGACCACCTCGGCGGACCGGACACCTACAACCACTACCCGATCGGGTGGGCGATGGCCTTCAACACGCCCTACAAGCTCTACAAGCGCTACGCCTCCCATGAGGGCGGTATCGCCGACACGGCGATCATCTCCTGGCCCAACGGCATTGCGGCGCACGGCGAGGTTCGCGACAACTACGTCAACGTATGCGACATCACCCCGACGGTCTACGACCTGTTGGGCATGACACCGCCGGACACCGTCAAAGGCATCACACAGAAACCACTCGACGGGCTGAGTTTCAAAGCGGCCCTTGCGGATCCAGCTGCCGACACCGGCAAGCGCACCCAGTTCTACACCATGCTGGGAACCCGCGGGATCTGGCATCAGGGCTGGTTCGCCAACACCGTGCATGCGGCCACGCCCGCGGGCTGGTCGCATTTCGACGCCGATCGCTGGGAGCTGTTTCACATCGAGGCCGACCGCAGCCAGTGCCATGACCTGGCCGCCGAACAACCCGACAAGCTCGAGGAGCTCAAAGCGCTGTGGTTTTCCGAGGCCGACAAGTACAACGGCCTGCCCCTGGCGGATCTCAACATCTTTGAAACGCTGGGGCGCTTCCGGCCCTACCTGGTCGGCGAACGGTCCAGCTACACCTACTATCCCGACTGCGCGGACGTCGGCATCGGTGCGGCCGCCGAACTCCGCGGCCGTTCGTTCGCGGTGCTGGCCGAAGTGACGGTGGATACCACCGGCGCCGAGGGGGTGCTTTTCAAACAGGGCGGCGCGCATGGCGGACACGTGCTCTTCGTCCAGGACGGACGGCTGCACTATGTCTACAACTTCCTCGGTGAGCGCCAGCAGCTGGTTTCCTCCTCGGGCGCGGTGCCGTTGGGGAAACATGTTCTCGGGGTTAGCTATTCACGCACCGGGACCGTCGCGAACAGCCATACGCCGCTCGGCGACGTCACGTTGTTCATCGACGACGATGTGGTCGGCACATTGGCGGATGTGCAATCCCACCCTGGAACATTCGGGCTGGCGGGCGCGGGAATCACCGTCGGTCGTAACGGCGGGTCGGCGGTGTCCAGCCGCTACAAAGCGCAGTTCGCGTTCACCGGCGGCACCATCGCTCAGGTCGCAGTCGACCTCACCGGGCGACCCTACGAAGACCTGGAAAAGGAACTGGCGCTGGCCTTTTCGCGTGACTGAGATCCCGCCGCGGCCTATCTGGCCGATGCCTGGGACGGCGTGTCTGGTGGCGGTCGCTCTGCTTTCCGGGTGCGTCAGAGCCACCGAAGGCAGCGGTGTGCGGGCCGGTGCGCCGGCCGCGTCCACGACAGCCAACTCGGCGACGCCGCCGCAACCCACAACGAGCCGCGGCACACCCGTGCCCGGAATCGAAGAAACGCTGCCAGACCATATTCCGCCCAACGCGTTCATCTGCTTTCCGGAACCGACCGGAATAGGTGTGGGGACCGTCGCTCAGGTCTCCGACCCGGCCGCACCGAGACTCACCCTCGGGGTGCCCGACGGCTGGACTTCTGAACCCGGACAAGGCGATGTCGCGCTGACGCTGAATGGACCCGACGGCATGACCGGGACGGTGAACATCGCCGAGACAAAGCTCGACCCCGCCGCGGCCTTCGCCGACTACGCGGCCTCGCTGCAGCGCTCGAAGCCCGACCTCAAGGTGGACACCGTAGGCGCCGAGTTCTGCGGATACAGCAGCCAGAAGCTCTCCGGCACTTTCCGCGGGCCGCCGGGCACGCTCGATTTCGCCGACCGCATCACCCATATCTGGACCAACACGAACAAATACCTGGTCACCACCCACCTGGAAGGGCCGGCCGGCGCGCCCGGTTTCGACGCGGCGAAAACCGCCCTGATGCAGGACTTCGCGGTGGTCATACCCTGAACGTATGCCCACCGAGCTGGTCGAGCTGCCGTCCGGATCATTCCGGATGGGATCGACGAGCTTTTACCCCGAGGAAGCGCCGATTCACACGGTGACTGTGGCCGCCTTTGCCGTGGAACGGCATCCGGTGACCAATGCTCAGTTCGCCGAATTCGTCTCCGCCACAGGGTATGTGACGGTCGCCGAGCAACCGATCGACCCGGCGCTCTATCCCGGAGCCGAGCCCGGCGAGTTGCGGGCGGGCGCGATGGTGTTTCGTCCGACGCCAGGTCCGGTCGACCTGCGCGACTGGCGGCAATGGTGGGTCTGGGCGCCGGGCGCCAGCTGGCGGCACCCGTTCGGGCCGGACAGCGACGTTGCCGCTCACGCCGATCATCCGGTCGTGCAGGTGGCCTATCCCGACGCCGCGGCATATGCCCGATGGGCCGGACGGCGGCTGCCGACCGAGGCCGAGTGGGAGTACGCGGCGCGCGGCGGAGCAGCCACCACCTACGCGTGGGGCGACGAGGAGAAGCCCGACGGAAAACTGATGGCCAACACCTGGCAGGGCAGCTTCCCCTACCGCAACGACGGTGCGCTTGGTTGGACCGGAACGTCGCCGGTGGGCGCGTTCCCGCCGAACGACGTCGGCCTCTTCGACATGATCGGCAACGTGTGGGAATGGACGACCACCGAATTCTCGGCCCATCACCGGCTGAATCAGCCGCCGAAGGCCTGCTGCGCGCCGTCGGGGCCCGCCGACCCGGCCATTGCGCAGACGCTCAAGGGTGGCTCGCACCTGTGTGCGCCCGAGTATTGCCATCGGTATCGGCCCGCGGCGCGGTCACCGCAATCGCAGGACACGGCGACCACCCACATCGGCTTCCGATGCGTGCGCGATCTGCCCTGAGGCGATCAGCTGATGGCGTCGACCGCGCTGGAGACTCGGGATTGGAAGTCGGGCGGCAGCGGGATGTAGCCGTGCTTGTCGAGGTCGATTTGGCCGGGACCCAGCGTCGCCTGCAGCGCACCCTTGACCGCCGCCCCGACCGCGGGGTCGGGGTATTTGGAGCAGACGATCTCGTACGTGGCCATCACGATCGGGTAGACGGCGTCTTGGGTGGGGTTGTAGAACGACGAGAGGTCGAGCACCAGGTTGTTGCCTTTGCCGACGATTTTGGCCCCGGCGATGGTTTTGCCGACCGAGTCGGTGCCGATGCGTACCGGGCGCCTCGACTTGCGGCTTGCCGGGGTTTTGATCTCGGCGGCGTAAAGTCCCTCGTCCATCGCGAAGGACAGCTCGTTATAGGTGATCGCGCCCTCGGTGTTCTTCACCATCGCCGAGGTGCCGTCGTTGCCCTTGGCGCCGGTGCCGACGCCGCCTTTGAACTCCCTGCCGGTGCCCTGGGTCCAGGTTCCGCCGGCTGCGGACTGTAGGTAGGCCTGGAAGTTGGCCGTGCTGCCGGATTTATCGCTGCGGTAGACGACTTTGATGTCCTCCGGCGGCATGGACGCGTTCAGCGCGGTGATGGCAGGGTCGTCCCAGCGCTTGATGCTGCCATTGAAGATCCCGGCCAGCGTGTCCGCGTCGAGCACCAAAAAGTCGGCGTTGAGGTTGTAGGTAACGGCCAGCGGGCCGAACACCACCGGCAGGTTCCAGGCGTCGGCGCCGCCGCATCGCTGCTTGGCGGGGGCGTACTGGTCTTCGGCCAGCGGAATGTCCGATCCGGCGAAATCGCTCTTGCCCGCGAGGAAATCGCTGACTCCGTTGCCCGACCCGTTCGGGGTGTAGTTGAGCGTGTGCCCTGGGCAGGCCTTGCCGTACGCACTGACGAACGACTTCATCGCGTTGGTTTGCGCGGTCGAGCCGCTGGCGTTGATAGTCGCCTTGCCGCCGCAGGTCACGACCTCGCTGGCGTAGGCCATGCTGGTGTGCGGGACCTCGCACCCCGACAGCACGATGCTGCCTGCAGCCAGCAAACTCGCGGCGGCGACTAATCGCTTGTCCTTCATGGTGTTTGCCTCACCCCGTAACTCGATACGTGTTGACAATTGCAGCTACCGGAACCCGTATGCAAACAAACATCAGACTAACTGGTCAACGCTCGGCCTGCCGCCCGGATGCGATGTCGAAATGTCGATCGTGGTAGCGATTCTGAACTACGAGTTACCGGTGGATGGCCAACGAGTGACAGGATTTGGAGTCTTGCGGGGCAAAGTTATTTCGGCGCGCAGGCAGCTCCGGCATTCGCTAACCTGACCCCGTGCTGGCCCGCCTGTCGCGACTTTCCGGTGTTGACCAATGACCACCGAAGCTCCACCGACAACGCCGTCGCCGTCGCCGTCGCCGTCGAAGGAGAAGCGGTCGCGACGCGGCATCGCGATCGGTCTGGCGATTCTGCTGGCTTTCTTCGCGACCTACGGCCTATCGCTGCTCGGCGTCCGAGCACTACAAAAGTCAGAGGGCCCGCTGCCGCCATTGGACCTCAGCCAGGCCGGGCCCGATGACACCGTTGTGCAGATACGCCTCCAAGAGCTGAAGCCCACGACGAATCGCCTCGCGGTGAACGTGCTCATCTATCCGGGCGAGTCGCTGTACGACAAGCGCTTCGATGAGCTGAACACCGACATCGCCGTGCGGCTGTACCCACCGAACGACCTGGGAGACCTGCAATTCCCGAAAGGTAAAGCGCCGGCGCAGGTCAACACCACGATCGAGGCGCACGGCAATCCCGGCACCTGGCCATTCGACTCATACCGCACCGAGCCACAGTCTGCCGATGTGTTCGTCGGGGCTGGCGCAGAGCGCAAACGGATACCCGCCGTCGTCCAGGTGACCGGATCGATGGACGGCTGGGACGCCGAAGTCCAGCGCAATACCGACAAAAGCGAAACCGGAAGCCACAACATCAGCAATGTGGTCCTCACCCTGCAGCGGGCTAAGGGACCGCTGATCTTCGACCTGGGCATCATCGTGGTCCTCATCAGCCTGCCTACCTTGGCGCTGTTGGTGGCCATTCCGATGGCGCTGGGCCGAAGGAAGTTCGTGCCGCCGTTCGCCACCTGGTATGCCGCGAACCTGTTCGCCATCGTTCCGCTGCGCAACATCCTTCCCGGCGCCCCACCGCCTGGTTCCATGATCGACCAAGCCCTCGTGCAGTGGGTGCTGCTCGCGCTCGCGACCGCGATGGCGCTGTACGTCTACGCCTGGGTAAAGCAAGGGGACTGACGCCGCGCATCAAGAGCCGTGGCAGGTGAGCCCAACCCGCGCTATGACGCTGTCGGAGTTCAACAGGTTGGTCTCGACGTCGGCGTAGAAGTAGCTGCTGTCCGGGCCCCAGTTGGCGGTCTGCACGACGGTCGCATACACCGGCTTGTGCCCGAATGCCTGCGCGTTGCCGTCCGCGTTGAATTCGCTGAGGCGCTGGGGATTTGACCCGTCGGGGTTCATCGTCCACCAGTCGGTGCCATGTGAAGGGTTGTCGGTGTTGCTCATCCACAACACCTGGCCGTCGGGGGTGTAGCGAGGGTGTTCGTTATAGCTGTTGTCTCGCGTGAGTCGAGTGATCGCACCGGAACCGATGTCGAGGCGGTAGATCTGGTTATGCCAGAAGTTGTGGTTCGCGTAGTCGCTCGTGAACACCAGGGACGATGAGTCAGCGGAGAACCCGCCGGTCTCGTTGAAGGCATCGCCGGTGGGGGAGACGGTGCGAATGTCGGACAGCGATGGCGCGCCGTCTGGGTTGACGTTGAAATTGGCGACCTTGATCACCCAGTACCCGGCGAAGCGATCGGGCTTGAGGACCCGCGGCACCTTGGTGCGCTCGGTCCATTCGAGCAACCGGCCGTCGGGTGAGAATTCCGGGATGATCGTGCCGTGGTCCTTATCGGCCGGGACGTCGGTGAGCTGCCAGGCGTGTGAACCGTCCGCGCTGGCCACCCAGAGGTCGGAGTAGCCGCCCCATCCGGGTGTGGCGACCGTCGAGTTGCCCGGGTGATCGGATTTCTCGGCGACAAACGCGATGAACTTGCCCGACGGGCTCCAAACCGGCGACCCCGTGGTGCGCTGCGGGAAATTCGGTGTACCGAGTCCGAACTGCGCGGGGTTCGCACCGTCCGATTTGACCGTATAGATGTGGTATCGCCCGTCACTGCCCTTGGCGTTGTAGGCAAGCAGACCGCTGGCCTTCGACCAGTCGGCGCCGAAGGCGTCCTTCCGGAACACCTGGTAGCTGATCGGCGGGCCACATCCGGGACGCCCGACCGACCGTCCGGGCGGTGATTGGGAACCATGGCCGGCGACCGGCGGGCGGGCGCACGACGTGCCGAGCACAACGAACACGACGGTCAGCACCACCCAGGCGCGCCAGGCGCGGGCCGCGAACCGCGTCAACATGGGCAAGCGAGGCGCCTTTCCCTGGCTCCGTCAGCAGCAACGGTATCCGAATTCGGCCAGGAATTTGGCTCTGAGCAGGTCTTCACCTAGACTCTAGGGGTTGCCGTGGGCAGACCTCGGCTGGCCTCAAGTGTTATCAGTCAGCCCCGCGTGCCCTTCGGTGACGAAGACCAAGCATGACAGGTCTGGTGGACTATGCACTCCAGCGTCCACTGGCGTGTGAGTGCCTGGCTGTGATACGTGAACCAGGTCAGGAGATCGAGTGATTCAGCAGGAATCGCGGCTGAAGGTGGCCGACAACACCGGCGCCAAGGAGATCTTGTGCATCCGCGTACTCGGCGGCTCGGGGCGGCGGTACGCCGGGATCGGCGACGTCATCGTGGCGACGGTCAAAGAAGCCATCCCCGGCGGCAACGTCAAGCGCGGTGAAGTGGTGAAGGCCGTGGTGGTGCGCACCGTCAAGGAGCGCCGCCGCGCGGACGGCAGCTACATCAAGTTCGACGAGAACGCCGCCGTCATCATCAAACCCGACAACGACCCGCGCGGAACCCGCATTTTCGGGCCGGTCGGCCGCGAACTGCGGGAGAAGCGCTTCATGAAGATCGTCTCGCTGGCCCCGGAGGTGTTGTAGGTGAAGATCCACAAGGGTGACACCGTCCTGGTCATCTCAGGCAAGGACAAGGGTGCCAAAGGCAAGGTGCTGCAGGCCTACCCGACTCGCAACAAGGTGCTCGTCGAGGGCGTCAACCGGATTAAGAAGCACACTCCGATCTCGACCAACCAGCGCGGCGCGCGGTCGGGCGGGATCGTCACGCAGGAAGCCGCGATCCACGTCTCCAACGTGATGGTGGTCGACTCCGACGGCAAGCCCGCTCGGGTCGGCTATCGAGTCGATGAGGAGAGTGGCAAGCGGGTCCGCATCTCTAAGCGCAACGGCAAGGACATCCAGGCATGACGACGGCAGAGAAAGTTCAGCCACGGCTCAAGGTGCGCTACCGCGAAGAGATCCGGGACGCGCTCAATCAACAGTTCAAGTACGCCAACGTCATGCAGACCCCGGGCGTGGTGAAGGTTGTGGTCAACATGGGCGTCGGCGACGCCGCCCGTGACGCCAAGCTGATCAACGGCGCGGTCAACGACCTGGCGTTGATTACCGGGCAGCGGCCGGAGATCCGTAAAGCGCGAAAGTCCATCGCGCAGTTCAAATTGCGCGAGGGCATGCCGATCGGTGCGCGGGTGACCCTGCGCGGCGACCGGATGTGGGAGTTCCTCGACCGGCTCACATCGATTGCGCTACCGCGTATCCGCGACTTCCGCGGGTTGTCGCCCAAGCAGTTCGACGGCTCCGGCAACTACACCTTCGGGCTGGCTGAGCAGTCGGTGTTCCACGAGATCGACGTGGACAAGATCGACCGGGTCCGTGGCATGGACATCACCGTCGTGACTTCAGCGGCGACCGACGACGAAGGGCGAGCGCTGTTGCGGGCCCTCGGCTTTCCGTTCAAGGAGAACTGACCAGATGGCGAAGAAGGCATTAGTCAACAAAGCCGCGCGCAAGCCCAAGTTCGCGGTGCGCGGCTACACCCGCTGCGGCAGGTGCGGCCGTCCTCGCGCGGTGTTCCGCAAGTTCGGACTGTGCAGGATCTGCCTGCGCGAGATGGCGCACGCAGGCGAGTTGCCCGGCGTGCAGAAGAGCAGTTGGTAACAGACCCAGAACAGGTGCGCAGCAGGCCCACTGGAGGATTCTGGCTGGGAACCGTTGCGAGGAAGGCAACACCGCTGTCATGACGATGACGGATCCGATCGCAGACTTTTTGACACGTCTGCGCAACGCCAATTCGGCGTATCACGACGAGGTGACACTGCCGCATTCGAAGATCAAGGCCAACATCGCCGAGATCCTCAAGCGGGAGGGTTACATCACCGACTACCACACCGAAGACGCACGCGTCGGTAAGGCGTTGGTCGTTCAGCTCAAGTACGGGCCCAGCCGGGAACGCAGCATCGCCGGTCTGCGGCGGGTGTCCAAGCCGGGGTTGCGGATATACGCCAAGTCCACCGGCCTGCCGCGGGTGCTCGGCGGCCTGGGCGTGGCGATCATCTCGACCTCCTCGGGCCTGCTCACCGACCGTCAGGCAGCCAGACAGGGCGTGGGCGGCGAAGTCCTCGCGTACGTGTGGTGAGGGGGTAGCCATGTCGCGCATTGGTAAGCAGCCGGTTCCTGTTCCCACCGGGGTCGAGGTAACGATCGATGGCCAGCATGTCGCGGTCAAGGGGCCCAAAGGCTCCTTGGACTTGACGGTCGCCGAACCCATCGCCGTGGCCCGCAACGAGGACGGCGCCATCGTGGTCACCCGTCCCGACGACGAGCGGCACAGCCGTTCGCTGCACGGGTTGTCGCGCACGTTGGTGTCCAACCTGGTGACCGGGGTGACGCAGGGCTACATCACGAAGATGGAGATCTTCGGTGTCGGCTATCGGGTACAGCTCAAAGGTTCCAACCTCGAGTTCGCGCTGGGCTACAGCCATCCCGTGGTAGTCCAGCCGCCGGACGGTGTCACCTTCGCAGTCGAGTCGCCGACGAAGTTTTCGATCTCCGGGATTGACAAGCAAAAGGTCGGCCAGATCGCGGCGAACATCCGTCGCCTGCGCCGCTCCGACCCGTACAAGGGCAAGGGCGTGCGCTACGAGGGCGAGCAGATCCGCCGCAAGGTCGGAAAGACAGGTAAGTAGTCATGGCGCAATCAAAAGCTGATACCGCCGCACCAAAGTTGGTGGGGCAGAGCGTATCCGCCGAACGGCGGAAGTCCCGGCTGCGTCGGCACGCGCGGCTGCGCAAGAAGATCTCGGGCACGCCGGAGCGTCCGCGGCTGGTGGTGCACCGCTCGTCGCGGCACATCCACGTGCAGCTGGTCAACGACCTCAACGGGACCACGCTGGCCGCGGCCTCGTCGATCGAGTCCGATGTGCGGGGCGTGGACGGCGACAAGAAGGCGCATAGTGTGCGGGTCGGCCAGTTGATCGCCGAGCGGGCCAAAGCCGCCGGAATCGAGACGGTGGTGTTCGACCGCGGGGGCTACACCTACGGCGGGCGGATCGCGGCACTGGCCGACGCCGCACGCGAGAGCGGGTTGAAGTTCTGATGACAAGCATTGACTTCTCAAACGAAATTGGAAGGACCGCATAATGGCGGAGCAACCGGCTAGATCAGCCGGCCACGCGACCGGGGACACTCGTTCCGACGGCCGTGACACACGCGACGGCCGTGACACACGCGAGGGCCGAGGCCGTCGGGACGATCGTGGTGGCCGCGGCGGTCGTGACCGCGACGGCGACAAGAGCAACTTCCTGGAGCGGGTCGTCACCATCAACCGTGTTTCCAAGGTGGTCAAGGGTGGTCGGCGATTCAGCTTCACCGCTTTGGTCATCGTCGGTGACGGCAACGGGATGGTCGGTGTCGGCTACGGCAAGGCCAAGGAAGTCCCGGCCGCGATCGCCAAAGGTGTCGAAGAGGCGCGTAAAAGCTTCTTCCGGGTGCCGCTGCTCGGCGGCACTATTACCCATCCGGTGCAGGGTGAGGCCGCGGCGGGCGTTGTGCTGTTGCGTCCGGCCAGCCCCGGTACCGGCGTGATTGCGGGCGGTGCCGTCCGTGCGGTGCTGGAATGCGCTGGCGTGCGCGACATTCTGGCCAAGTCTTTGGGCAGCGACAATGCGATCAACGTGGTGCACGCCACGGTGGCCGCGCTCAAGCTTTTGCAGCGGCCCGAGGAGGTGGCCGCCCGGCGTGGACTGCCGATCGAGGACGTCGCGCCGGCCGGCATGCTGCGCGCGCGGCGGGAAAGTGAGCAGCTGGCCGCCGCTGGAAAAACGGCCAACACTGCACGTGAAGGAACGGCATAACCATGGCCTCTGAAAAAACCATGGCCCCCGAAAAAGCCACGGCAAAAGCAGCACCAGAGACTCAGCTGAAGATCACCCAGGTGCGCAGCACGATCGGTGCCCGCTGGAAGCAGCGAGAGAGCTTGCGCACCTTGGGACTTCGACGGATTCGCCATTCGGTCGTCCGCGAGGACAACGCGCAGACCCGCGGACTGATCGCGGCCGTGCGTCACCTCGTTCAGGTGGAGCCGGCGGGAGGTAATAGCAAATGACGATCAAACTGCACGACCTGGCGCCTGCGCCCGGGTCGAAAACCAAGCGCACCCGCGTCGGTCGCGGTGAGGGGTCCAAGGGTAAGACCGCGGGCCGTGGCACCAAGGGCACCAAGGCGCGCAAGAACGTGCCGGTGACCTTCGAGGGTGGGCAGATGCCGATTCACATGCGGCTGCCTAAGCTCAAGGGCTTCCGCAACCGGTTCCGCACCGAATACGAGATCGTCAACGTTGGGGACATCAATCGGTTGTTCCCGGAAGGCGGTTCGGTCGGTGTCGACGAGCTGGTGGCTAAGGGCGCGGTGCGCAAGAACGCGCTCGTCAAGGTCCTCGGCGACGGCAAGCTGACCGCCAAGGTGGATGTCACCGCACACAAGTTCAGCGGTAGCGCCCGGGAGAAGATCACCGCCGCGGGCGGCTCAGCCACCGAGCTCTAGGTTTGCGGGCGCGCGCCCAACACGTCGCAGAACAGTGCTTGGCGCAGTGCGAGTTCTCGTGGATCGCTGCACAGGTGAAAGCCCAGCCGGTTCATCACATAGGCGAACCCGGTTCTGGTTTCGGGGTCCGCGAAGCCAAACGAGCCGCCGAAACCTGGTGTGCCGAAAGCCTTGTCGGACGACCCGAATACACACAACGGCACCGGTTTTGCCAGTCCCAGCGAATAGACGAGGTCGACATGCAGCACTTTGTCTCGCAGCCCACCGCTTGGTGGGGTAGGGAACGCCGCGAGTTCTTCCAGCACCGGTTGGGTCAGGCCAAGCGCAGCATTCCCGGACGCAGCGGCACCGTAAAGCTGGGCAACGGCGCCGGCTGTCCCGATTCCGTTGGCCGACGGAATCTCGATGGCGCGTACGTCGTCGCGGTTGTAGTCGCCGCCCCAGGGGCTCACGTCGCGCGGAAGGCGACCGGCACGGGTGATCAGTCCGACCGGGTTGAGCGAAGCGGCGACGAGGCCGGCCGGCAAGGTATTGAGGTGCAGCAGGGATTCCGCGCGCGACCAGTGGTGCAGGTGCGCTACCCGGTCGCGCCGCACTGAATCCGGCAGTCCGATATGCAGGTCCAGCCCCATCGGCCCGGCAATCTCGTCGGCGAGGAAGCGGCCCAGTGTACGTCCGGCCGGGTCGGTTCGACGGATGAGCTCGGATTCGTACCAGCCCAGCGTGATCGCGTGGTACCCGTGCCGACTGCCCGGTGGCCACGCCGGCTTCTGGGCTGCCAGCATCGCCGAAAGCCTTGCCGGGTCGGCGACATCGCGCACGGTCGGCGGCGGTTTCAGCACACACAGTCCGGCTTGGTGGCCCAGCAGTTGCCGCACGGTCACATCAGCCTTACCGGCCTGTGCGAACTCCGGCCAGAGGTCGACGACTTTGTCGTCGTAGCCGAACAATCCGTGCGACACGGCCATCGCGACGGCAAGGGCGGCAATACCTTTGGTCGTCGAAAACATATTGACCATCGTGTCGTGCTGCCACGGCGCTTTGGTGATGCCATTGGCATAGCCGCCCCACAGGTCGACCACTTTGACGCCGTTGCGATAGACGGCCATCGCGGCGCCGACCTCCCGACCCGACGCGAAGTTGGCGCGAAATGCATCGGCGACCTTGCCGTAACCCTCGTCGACGTCTCCGCCGACCCGGTCCGGCGACACGGTGACTTTGAGAACCATGGAGTGGTTATATCGCGCCCGGCCGGTGAAAACGGGCGGGTTAATCGAACTGGCTGGACTACCCGGAGTGCGTGCCGAACCAGTCCGCACAGTCGCATCTGCCACTTGCGTCCCTACGCGCGGCGGGCATCCATCGGTACGGCAATTCAGCGCAGCTGCGGAATGACTTCTGCGGCAAGGCGTTCCATCTGCTCGCGATCCTCTGCCAGGTCACGGCCGACCGGGTTGAGCAGAATCATCTCTGCGCCGGCGTCGATGACTTCGCGCAATCCGGCCGCGACATCGTCGGACGTGCCGGACACCGGCACCGACTCGATGCCCGGCATCGCGCCGTAGATGCGGTTTAACCCGGCAAGGACGCGTTCGCGGGCCTTCGCCGGGTCGTCATCGATCATCAGGTAGACGCGCTTGCCGATGCTGAACTTGGCGGGATCCTTGCCCTGTTCGTCAAGCTCATGCCGCACCGTTTTCACCGCCTCGACGAACTTCGCGGTGCTCGACGAACCGGCGCCGAGGAACGCGTCGCCGTGGCGCACCGCCCGGGCCAGCGCCTTGGGGGCCTGGCCGCCGAACCAGATCGGCGGATGCGGCCGCTGCACGGGTTTCGGCTGGATCGGCAGGCCGTCAACCTGGCGGAACCGGCCCTGAAACGTCACCCGCGGCTCGTCGGACCACGCCGCCTTCATCAACTCCAGGCCCTCGGTGAAGCTGCTGATGTAGGTGGCTTTGTCCACCCCGAACGCGGCGAACGCGCGGAAGCCACCGCCGGGCGCCACGCCGACGTCGAGCCTGCCGTGGCTGAGCCGATCGACGGCGGTCACCGCCGAGGCCAGCTGAAGCGGATCGTGCAACGACGAGACCAGCACGGCAACGCCGAGCCGCAGTCGTTCGGTGCAGGCCGCGGCATAGGCCAGGAGTTCCAGCGGCGCCAGCAGCGGCGCCTCCCCGACGGTCTGTTCGAGGACCCAGCCGCCCTCGAACCCGAGCTTTTCGGCCCGAGTCAGGTAGTCGCGCAGACCGGCTCCGGCTAACTGTCCAGCACCGGCCGGGTCAAGTTGATGGATCGAGATGGAGAATCGCACCCCACCACCGTACGGTCCGCATTCCGGGGCCGCGGCGGCACTCACGGCCATCGGTAGGCTCAATATATGTTTGCCTTCTTGCCCGACCCGCCCGGTATCGACGACGTGCGCACGTTTGCCCGCCGGGTCGACACCGCCCGCCACCACGGCGTACCCAAAGGCTGCGTACTCGAACTCGACCTACGCGTCGCGCCGCCGGAAGCCGGCGGCGTGGATCCGCTGACAATCATCAGCGGCGGCGGCCGTCCCCTGGTGCTGCGCGAAGCGGTATCCGCGCTGCACCGGGCCGCCGACGATCCGCGGGTCGCCGGCCTGATCGCGCGGGTGCAGCTTCCTGCGGCCGCGGCGGGGCCGGTTCAGGAGCTGCGGGACGCCGTCAAGGCTTTCACCGCGGTGAAGCCGTCGCTGGCGTGGGCCGAGACGTACCCCGGAACGCTGTCCTACTACCTGGCGTCGGCGTTCGGTGAAGTGTGGATGCAGCCGTCGGGAACCGTCGGGCTGATCGGCTTCGCCACCAACGCCCTGTTCTTGCGCGACGCGCTGGAGAAGGCCGGCATCGAAGCGCAGTTCATCGCCCGCGGTGAATACAAGTCGGCGGCAAACCTTTTCACGCAAGCCCGCTACACCGATGCACATCGAGAAGCCGATACCCGGCTGTTGGAGAGCCTGCGCGCCCAGGTGTGGAAGGCGGTCGCCGACTCCCGCGGCATCGGCCCGGACTCCCTCGATGCGCTGGCCGACCGTGCGCCGCTGCTCCGCGAAGACGCCGTGACCTCGGGCCTGATCGATCGTGTCGGATACCGCGACGAGGCATATGCGCGTATCGCAGAACTCGTTGGCGCCGAAGGAATTACGCCGGAGACCGGTGACGCCGACGGCGACGATGCGCCGCCGCGGCTCTACCTGAGTCGCTATGCCCGCTCCACCGCGCCGGGTGGATCCCCATTGCCGCCGGTGCCCGGGCGCAGACGCAAGTCGACATTCGCGGTCGTCACGGTCGCGGGTCCGATCGTCAGCGGCCGCGGCGGCCGGGGGATAGTGCCGTTCGGCAACTCCAGCGCCGGCGCCGACACCATCGCGGCGGGTCTACGTGAGGCGGCCGCCGATGATTCGGTGTCCGCGATCGTGTTGCGGGTCGACTCTCCGGGTGGTTCGGTCAGCGCGTCGGAAACCATTTGGCGAGAAGTGAAGAAGGCACGCGACCGCGGCAAACCGGTGGTGGCGTCGATGGGCGCGGTCGCCGCTTCCGGCGGCTATTACGTCGCGATGGGCGCCGACGCGATCGTGGCGAACCCCGGCACGATCACCGGTTCGATCGGTGTGATCACCGGCAAGCTGATCGCCCGGGACCTGAAGGAGCGACTGGGTGTCGGGTCGGATGCGGTGCGCACCAACGCCAATGCCGACGCCTGGTCGATCGACGCACCGTTCACCCCCGAGCAACACGCCCGCGTCGAGGCCGAGGCGGACCTGTGCTACGCCGACTTCGTGCAGCGGGTCGCCGAAGGGCGCAAGCTGAGTACCGATGCGGTAGAGGCAGTCGCCCGAGGCCGTATCTGGACGGGTGCGGATGCCCTCGGGCACGGCTTGGTCGACGAACTCGGTGGCCTACGCACTGCGGTCCGCCGGGCCAAGGTGCTGGTGGGCTTGGACGAGGACGCCAAGGTCAACATCGTCGGCTACCCGGGCTCGTCGCTGTGGGACTTCCTACGGCCACGCCCGTCCTCGCAACCGGCGGCAGCATCGTTGCCGGATGCGTTGGGCGCGTTGATCGGCCAGTCGGTGGCCGCGATCATCGAGCAGGCCGAGAGGACGTTGAGCGGTGCCAGCGTGCTATGGCTGGGGGAGTCTCGTTTCTAGCCCGCGAGTGTGCCGCTGACGTAGATGATTTCGCCAAGCGGTTCGTCATCCTCGGGGTCGGGGAGCTCGAGTCCGTCGCGGTTGTACAACTCCGCACGGGGGGTGCCGACAGCATCCCATCCCTTGCTGCGCAGGTATTCGACGACGTGGCTGCGCTCGCCGGTGTACACCAGCGACGGCATATCGATGTCGATGTGCTCGCGAAACGCCGCAGTCCGCTCCCGAACCCGCTCAGGGTCCAAATCCCTAAGGCCGGGAACGTATTCGGTAGCAACGGTGCTGCCCGCCGCGCTCATTGCGGTGATGTTGTCGAACAACCGGTCCTGGGCTTCGGGCGGCAGGTAGATCAGCAGACCTTCGGCCAGCCACGCCGTCGGTGCGTGCGTATCCAGGCCGGCCGCGCGCAGTGCCGTCGGCCAGTCGTAGCGTAGATCGATTCCGACGGTGCGGCGCTCGGCGGTGGGCTGCGCGCCGATACCGGCCAGCGTGGTCGTCTTGAACTCGATCACTCGCGGCTGATCGACCTCATAGACCACGGTTTCGTCCGGCCAATCCAACCGATAGGCCCTGGAGTCCAGGCCGGACGCCAGGATCACCACTTGACGCACACCCGCGCCCACGGCCGCCAGCAGCGCGGAGTCAAAGTATTTGGTGCGCACGGATATTCCGTTGATCATTGCTTCCGTACGCGCCGGCGATGCGTTTTCGATCGCCGATAAGTCGAGCGAGCCGTCGATCAGCTTCACAAAAAAGTCCAGCCCGACGGCGCGGACCAGCGGCTCGGCGAACGGATCGTTGATCAGCCCGCGCGGATCCTTCGTCGCCATCGCCCGCCCGGCGGCGATCATCGTCGCGGTCGCACCCACACTGGATGCCAGATCCCAGCTGTCGTCATGCGTGCGCGGCATGGCCGTCCTAACCGAGGGTGGCGGCGACGTAGCTCATGTTCCGGAACATCGCCATCGACTCGTCTTCCGGGAAGGTAAATCCGTTGCGCTGGTACAGCTCCGGGGCCGGATGCGCGATCACCTGCCAGTTGTGGCCGGTGAGGTAGTCGACAACGATACTGCGCTCGCCCTGGTAGAACAGGTCGGCCGGGTTGAGGTCGAAACCTGCGCGGCGCCAGCGCTCGCCGATGCGTTGCACGCTTTCGTGGGAGAAGGCGTCTGGGTCGGAGATGTGCTCGGTGGCGAGTTGACTCCCGGGCGCGCTGAGCGCGGTGATGTTGTCGAATAATCGGTCCTGGGCCTCGGGTGGCAGGTAGGGCAGTAGCCCTTCTGCGCTCCACGCCGTCGGCTTGTTGACGTCGAAGCCCTGCTGCCGCAACGCTGTTGGCCAGTCATCACGCAGATCGATGCTGACCGTGCGGCGCTCGGCGGTCGGGTTGGCGCCGAGATCGGCCAAGGTGTTGGTCTTGAAGTCGATCACCTGTGGCTGGTCGATCTCGTAGACCACCGTCCCGGCCGGCCACGGTAGCCGGTAGGCCCTGGTGTCCAGGCCGGAAGCCAGGATGACCGCCTGCCGAATGCCGGCGCCGGTAGCAGCGATGAAGAAATCGTCGAAAAACCTCGTCCGCACGGTCATTTGCTCAGCGCGGGTTCGGTCACTCAGCGTTGGGTCATCGCCCAGGCTTACCTCTCCGTCGATCAGGCGGATAAACGGCACCAAGCCCACCGCGCGTACCAGCGGGTCGGCGAATGGATCGTTGAGCAGCGGGTCGGGCCCTTGTGAGGCCAGTGCACGCGAGGCGGCCACCATCGTCGCGGTCGCCCCCACGCTGGATGCCGGGTCCCAGCTGTCGCCGTCGAATCTTCCGGATTGGGCGTGTGTCATGGTTGGTCGCTCCTACTCGTTGTCGGTAAGCGAGTCGTCGGTCAGCGTGCCGTGCACGTACTGACGGTCGGCGAACGGCAAGTCGTCCTGTTCGATGGGCGGAAGACCGTTGGCCGCGAACATTTCCCGGATAGTGTTGCCGGTCATCTGCCACCCGTGGTCGGACAGGTAGCGCGCCGCCTCGTTGCGATCGCCGAAGTAGACCAGCTCGGTCATGTCGAGATCGAGTCCGTGTTTACGCCAGCGCTCGGACACGGTTCGCATGCGTTCTTTGATCCGCTCCTCATGTGACGGATCGCGGGTGGGCCCGCTTTCGGTCGCGATGCGGCTGCCCGGCGCGCTGAGCGCGGTGATCGTGTCGAGCAGGCGGTCCTGCGCGTCGGGCGGCAGATAGCCCAGCAGGCCTTCGGCGCTCCATGCGCTGGGCTGATCAGGCTCGAAACCAGCCGCACGCAGCGCGGTCGGCCAGTCGTCGCGCAGATCGATGGCAACCGCGCGCCGAAAAGCGGTGGGCTGGGCGCCCAGCTCGGCGAGGGCGCGGGATTTGAATTCGATGACTTGCGGCTGATCGATCTCGTACACCGTGGTGCCGGCCGGCCAGGGCAGTCGGTAGGCGCGGGCATCCAGTCCGGACGCCAGGATCACCGCCTGCTTGATGCCCGCGTTCGTCGCCTCGATGAAGAACTCGTCAAAGAATTTGGTGCGGACCGCCATGTTGTCGGTCATCCGCTGGATGCCCGGGGGAGATCCGTCGCTGTCGTCCTCGAGGTCGGCGGGCGTGAGCTCACCGGTAGCCAATCGGGTGAACAGGTCCAGGCCCACCGCCCGAACCAGCGGCTCGGCGAACGGGTCATTGATCAGTGGCTGTTCGGTCTTGCTCGCCATCGCGCGGGCCGCCGCAACCATCGTGGCGGTGGCGCCGACGCTCGAGGCCAGATCCCAGGTGTCGTCATCGGTGCGTGCCATCGCTACCCCCCTACAAGAAGCCGAGTTGATACTTAGCCAATATAACGAGCTTACCACGCCGCCTAATTCCCACTTATCCACGCATATTGCCGAAACCCATGTCACAACTGGCCATTCGCGCCACGCTTTGGCCATGGCGTACGCAGTAGCAGGAAAGCGAGTGGTCATCACCGGCGCGTCATCGGGCATCGGTGCCGCCCTGGCCCGGCGGCTGGCCGGCCACGGCGCGGTGGTGGGACTGATCGCCCGCCGCTCGGAACGTCTTGCCGAGATCCTGGCGGATTGTCGCAGAACCTCGGCCGACTCGACGATGTGGGTGGCCGATCTGGCTCACACCGCGACGGTCGGCGAGCTGGGGTTGCGGGCATGGGACGAGCTGGGCGGCATCGACGTCCTGGTCAACAACGCCGCCATGCCGAAGCGCCGGGCCGTCGACGCGCTGGAACCGGCCGAGGTCGAGGACGTCATGCGAGTCAACTTCCTGGCCCCGATGCGGCTGACGTTGGCCGTCTTGCCCCGGATGCTCGCGCGCGGGCACGGCGTCATCGTCAACGTGTCCAGCGTGGGTGGCCGGCTGGGCATCATCCACGAGGCTGCCTATTGCGCCAGCAAGTTTGCGCTCTGCGGCTGGAGCGAGTCGATGGCCGTCGACCTGCACGGCACCGGCGTCCGCGTGAAGCTGATCGAGCCGGGGCCCGTCGACACCGAGATCTGGGATCAGCCGGGCAGCGAGGAACCCCTCTACCAGGGGCCCAAGGTGCCGGCCGACCAGGTGGCCGACGGCATCATCGCGGCGCTGGGCAGCGATCGTTTCGAGCATTATCTGCCTGACATGAAGGCGGTCGTCGACGCCAAAGACGCTGACCTCGACGCCTACATCGCCGGCGCGGCCGCGATGGCAGCAACATGAAGGCGCTGGTGTTCGGCGTACCGCCCGAGTCGTCGGATGGACCCGACGACGCACTGACGCACAGTCCCGTCGCGTTGCAGGAAGTAGCGGATCCCCAACTGCTGCACGATGATTGGGTGATCACCCGACCCCGGCTGACCGGGATTTGCGGCTCGGACTCCAAGCAGATCTTGCTGGACTTCGGCGAAGGTGACGCCGACAACGCGATGGCGGCCTTTTGCTCGTTTCCGCAAGTGATGGGCCACGAGGTGGTCGCCGACGTGGTGGAAGTGGGGCCGAAGGCTCGCGGGCTGGACGTAGGTCAGCGCGTCGTGCTCACCCCGTGGCTGTCTTGCGGGCCGCGGGGTATCGAGCCGCCCTGCCCGGCCTGCCAGAACGGCGACTACAGCCTGTGCTGGAGCTTTTGCGACGGCGACATCAAGCCCGGGATCCACACCGGCGTATCGGCCGATGTGACCGGTGGCTATGCCGAGCTGATGCCGGCCCACGACAGCATGCTGTTCGCGGTGCCCGAATCGGTGCCCGACGAGTTGGCCGTGTTCGCCGACCCGTTCTCGGTGTCGCTGCACGCCATCACCCGCCACCCGCCGCCGCGATCGGGCCGGGTTCTGGTCTACGGCGCCGGCTCGCTGGGGCTGTGCGCGGTGGCGATCCTGCGTGCCCTCTACCCGGATGTGGCGGTCGCGGTGGTGGCTCGTTTCGATGCCCAGGCGCAGCTGGCCCGCCGGTTCGGCGCCGCCATCGTGTTGGCGCACGAGCCCCGGCTGGCCGTCATCGAAGAGCTGGTGAGCTGGGGTGGCGGCCGGCTATGGCAGCCACTGCAAGGGTTGCCGATGGCACACCCCGGCGCCGTCGACGTCGTCTACGACACCGTCGGGAAACCCGAGACGTTCGAAGTCGGCGTGCGGGTGCTGGCGTCGCGCGGGACGCTGGTGAAGGCCGGGGTGCATGCGCCAGGCCGGTGGGAGTGGAGTCCGTTGTACTTCAAGGAGATCAGCTGGGTGGGCAGCAACGCATTCGGGGTCGAGGAGGTCGACGGGCAGCGCAAGCACGCGATCGAGCACTACCTCGATCTGGTTGTCGACGGCCGAATTGATCTGCGTCCCATGCTGACTCACACCTTCCGGCTCGACCAATGGCGGGACGCCTTCCTGTCGATCGCCAACCAGGGCGAAAGCGGCGCGGTCAAGGTGGCCTTCGACCAGCGCTAGCAGTGAGTCACCGCGGCTTGAATGTGTAGGTCTCGCCGTGAGCGAGGTCATCGCTCACGGTCGCTCCTTAAGGAGTGCCTTCCCAGTGCTTGGCAAGGGGCGTGCCCGCGAACCTCTCGTTCATCGCTCGGGACAGCACCAGCACAGAGCTGCGCGGACGGTGATTCACCACAAGACGCTGGGCCTTCCCGGCAGCGTCGAAGACGACCAGAACGATGACGTAGAGGGGCACACCGCGAACGGATGAGGTGTAGTCCTCGAGGAAACTGCTCTCCCCGCAAGGGCCGGCGTAGTGAAACTCTTGGAACTCGTAGATCTCTTTCGCCGCGACCACGACTTCGTGGACGGCTGCGGCGCCTTGGATTGCGCCGTCCCACGCCGGGCCCTCTCCGGTTACATCGTCGGCAAGGTTGTCCAGCCACGCCGGGTAGTAGGGCTTGCCCATGTATGTCGATGCCATGTCGCGCCTCCTGTCGCCCGGCTACGGGGTG
>DATFYT010000037.1:0-15695 GCA_035314925.1 Mycobacterium sp.
CCGAGCGCAATCCCGGGCCGGCCTTGGCCGGCCGATCGGTCGACGAGGTGTTGGCAGCTTGCCAAGACTCCGCGTCAACGAGGGGTTTGACGGCCGGCGATCGGGTGCTCTCGACGGCATCCTGGGATGGGCCCGACGACCTGATCGAGAGTCTGCTGACGGTTCTGGCGGTCGGCGGGTCGCTGGTTCAGGTGGCCAACCCGGATCAGGCCGCGCTGCCGCGCAGGATCGCGACCGAGAAGGTCACCCGCACCCTCGATTAGGCCGTGACCAGCGCACGAGTCGATCTATATTGATATCGCAATATTTCGATGTTAGCGTCGTGGGAAGCTGTGATTGCGGGCCGGCGAGGCATGACAGGAGGGCGTTTCGCGATGTTGGTGCACGGGCTATTGGGGAAGGCGGCCGGAACGGTGGTAACCGGCCTGGTCGGGGTTAGCGCCTACGAAGTTGTGCGCAAGGCACTGGCCAAGGCTCCACTCCACGACGCCGCCGTGACCGCGACCGAGTGGGGACTGCGTGGCACCCGGCGCGCCGAGGAAGCAGCGGAGTCAGCCCGGCTGAAGATGGCCGACGTGGTGGCCGAAGCCCGCGAGCGCATCGGTGAGGAGGCGCAGCCTCCGGCCATCGGCAACCACGACCACGAGCACTGACATGCGCGTCGTTTCGGACGCGGCCGGGCGGATGCGAGTGCATGTCCCCTGGGTGCGTTCGGATTCCCGGCGCGCGGTCGCGGTGGAAGAGTCGGTTGATCGCCAGAACGGGGTGCGGGCCGTGCACGCCTATCCGCACACCGGGTCCGTCGTCGTCTGGTATTCGCCGAGGCGCTGCGATCGCGATGCCGTGTTGGCCGCAATCACGTCGGCCGAACATGTTGCCGCCGAACTGATCCCGGCTCGCACACCGCGGTCGTCCGACGTCCGTAACACCGAGGTGCTGCGCATGGTGATCGGCGGCACCGCGCTGGCCCTGCTCGGAGTGCGCCGCTACGTCTTCAAACGACCGCCGCTGCTGGGCCCGAGCGGCCGGCTGGTCGCAACAGGGGCGACGGTGTTCATGGGCTATCCGTTCCTTCGCGGCGCGCTGCGCTCGCTGCGGTCCGGACGAGCCGGCACCGATGCGCTGGTGACCGCGGCGACGGTGGCCAGCCTGGTGCTGCGCGAGAACGTCGTCGCACTCACCGTGCTGTGGCTGCTCAACATCGGTGAGTATCTGCAGGATTTGACCCTGCGACGCACCCGGCGGGCCATCTCGGATCTGCTGCGCGGCACCGCCGACACGGCATGGATCCGTGTCGATGACGGTAGCGAAGTGCAGGTCCCGATCGACACCATCCAGATCGGCGATGACGTGGTGATCCACGACCACGTGGCGATACCGGTCGACGGCGATGTGGTCGATGGCGAGGCCGTTGTCGACCAGTCCGCGATCACCGGCGAGACCCTGCCGGTCAGCATCGTCGCGGGGTCGACGGTGCACGCCGGGTCGGTGGTACTGCGTGGGCGTCTGGTGGTGCGTGCGCGCGCCGTCGGTAACGAAACCACAATCGGCCGCATCATCTCCCGCGTCGAAGAGGCCCAACACGATCGGGCCCCGATCCAAACCGTCGGCGAGAACTTCTCCCGTCGCTTCGTTCCGATCTCGTTCATCGTTTCCGCGATCACCCTCGCGGTCACCGGAGACGTCCGGCGCGCGATGACCATGCTGCTGATCGCCTGCCCGTGCGCCGTGGGTTTGGCAACGCCGACCGCGATCAGCGCAGCGATCGGCAACGGCGCGCGCCGCGGCATCCTGATCAAGGGCGGGTCGCATCTCGAGCAGGCCGGTCGGGTGGACGCGATCGTCTTCGACAAGACCGGCACCCTCACCGTTGGGCGCCCGGTCGTAACGAATATCATTGCTCTACACAAAGATTGGCAGCCGGAGCAGGTGCTCGCATATGCGGCCAGCTCGGAGCTGCATTCCCGTCATCCGCTGGCCGAGGCTGTGATCCGCTCGACCGAGGAGCGCCGCATCATCATTCCGCCGCACGAGGAATGCGAGGTGCTGGTCGGCCTTGGCATGCGGACCTGGGCCGACGGGCGAACACTGCTGCTGGGCAGTCCGTCGCTGCTGCGCTCGGAAAGCGTCAAAGTGTCGAAAAAGGCTGCGGATTGGGTTGATAAACTGCGCCGCCAGGCCGAGACCCCGTTACTGCTCGCAGTGGACGGCACGCTGGTAGGACTGATCAGCCTGCGCGACGAAGTCCGGCCGGAAGCGCCCGATGTGCTGAAGAAGCTGCGCGCCAACGGAATCCGCCGGGTCGTGATGCTCACCGGCGATCATCCCGATATCGCGACGGTGGTCGCCGGCGAGCTGGGCATCGACGAGTGGCGCGCCGAGGTGCTGCCCGAGGACAAACTCGAAGTGGTGCGCCAACTTCAGGAGGAGGGCTACATCGTCGGCATGGTCGGCGACGGCATCAACGACGCTCCCGCGTTGGCGGCCGCGAATATCGGCATCGCGATGGGCCTGGCCGGCACCGACGTCGCCGTCGAAACCGCCGATGTCGCCCTGGCCAACGACGATCTGAACCGCCTGCTCGACGTGGGCGACCTGGGCGCCCGCGCAGTCGAGGTCATCCGCCAGAACTACGGCATGTCGATCGCGGTCAACGCCGCCGGGCTGTTGATCGGCGCCGGCGGTGCGTTGTCGCCAGTGCTCGCAGCGATCCTGCACAACGCGTCGTCGGTGGCCGTCGTCGCAAACAGTTCTCGGTTGATTCGTTACCGGTTGGACTGACCAACGGTCGGGTCGGTGTACTGACGCCACTGGCAGGCTACGGGTTGGCCAACCGCGGGAGAAGCGTCCACCGGTCCGACATCGGCCTCGTACGATGTGCGCAACCGGCGAAAGGATACGCACGTGTCATCGACCCCGCTCGACCCCGTTGCCAGCGAACGGCTGTCGCATGCCGACAAAGTCTTCACATCGGACCTGTCGATCAACGAATTCGCGCTCCTGCACGGGGCCGGTTTCGAGCCACTCGATCTGGTGATGGGCGTCTCGGTCTACCACGTGGGCTACCAATTCACCGGCATCCGTCAACAATCCGAGCTGCCCGTGCTCACCGAGGCGACCTACCGGGCACGCTGGAACGCCATGGCCCGAATGCAGGCCGAAGCCGACGCGCTGGGCGCCGACGGCGTGGTCGGTGTCCGCCTCGAATGGCGCCAACACGGCGCCGAATCCGAGCACTTGGAGTTCATCGCGGTCGGCACCGCAGTGCGATATACGCCGAAGCCAGGGTCGTTTCGGCGCAGCAACGGGCAGGCCTTCTCTAGCCATCTGTCGGGGCAGGACATGGCGACGCTGTTGCGATCGGGCTACGCGCCGGTGGCATTCGTCATGGGTAACTGCGTCTTTCACATCGCCTCGCAGGGCTTTCTGCAGACCTTGCGGCAGTTGGGCCGCAACGTCGAAATGCCGCAATGGACGACGGGGAACTACGAAGCGCGCGAGTCGGCCATGTCGCGGATGCAAAGCGAAGCCGAGCGCGACGGCGCATCCGGTGTGGTCGGGGTGCATTTCGCCATCCAGAATTACGCCTGGGGTTATCACACTGTGGAGTTCTACGCCGCCGGAACGGCAGTGCGTCGCAGCGGCACGGCCGAAACCATCGCGCCGTCGTTCGTGCTCGCCATGAACGACTGATGGCGGCTTTCGACGCCCAGCGAGTGAGCCGCACCGTCACCGGTGCGCTGGCCGGACCGGGCGGAATCGCGTTGGTGATCAACGTCTTTGCCGGGCTACCGGGCGTTACGCACACCGCTGCCCATCGTGGGATGTTCCGGTCGCAACCCGCACGGCTGCAGATCGGCGACTGGCGCTACAAGGTGACTCCCGACGACCGGTTGAGGGCGGCACACGTGGTCGGTGGCATCGTGATCGCCGAGGAGGTGCTGCTGGCCGACGCGGTGGGGCCGCACCTCGCCCGCTCTCTCGCGCAGATTGTCGCCCGCTACGGTCCGGCGGTCATCCCGAACATCGATGCAGCGGTGGACGCGTTGAGCGCCAGCGCGGGGTGAGGTGGGGCTGGCGGCGTACTGTCGCCGGTGCTGGCCGCGATCCTGCACAACGCGTCCTCTGTGGCCATCGTCGCAAACAGTTCTCGGTTGATTCGGTACCGGTTGGACTGAGCGAAATGCGACAATGTCGCAGGTAAGGCGATGACGATGTAGGAAGCCGGTGCAAATCCGGCGCGGTCCCGCCACTGTCATCGGGGAGCGAACCTCAACCGCCACGGCCGCGAGCTGGAAGGCGAGGCGAGCAGCGATCCGAGAGCCAGGACACTCGCGTCGTCGCATCCTGTAACCCGGGGCGGTCGACCCCGAGAGAGCTGACCGACGTCGATGGCTCGTCAAAGATTCGACGCCCCGCAGCGGGTGCTCGCCGAACTCGCCGACTTAGGCCCGTATTTCGCGGTGGGGATCGGACCCGTCGATGATGGTTGGCGCCCGGTCGAGCAGCTGTACACCGACGCCGCACTGCTCCACGGGATCGTCGATCGCATCCAGGCCCGCATGGACGCCGCGGAGCAACGGGTCGCGGCGTCGACGTTTTTCCTCGGCTTCGCCGCACGGCTGTGGTCGATCGGGCTCGGCGCGCTGGCCGGCCACCGGTTACTACTGGACCTGGACGCCGAGCGTCTGCTGTTCCAGGAGAGCGGCGGTCAAATCCAACTGCATATCGAACACCCCGCCGCCTGGCAGGGCGACGATCTGGAGCCGATGCTGACCGACATGGTGCTCGACAGGCACTTGGCGCCGCTCGGCACGGCGCTGCGCCGACTCGAGCCAATCTCGGGCAAGCTGTTGCGTGGCAACGCGGCATCCGCGCTGCTCGGCGCCGCGCATGTCTTCGACCGCAATGCCACAAACGGGCCCGGATGGCAACTGGCCCGTCGGTTATGCTCCGATGAAAGACTTGCGGCCGCAATCCGTTTCACCGAAACGGCCTATCGCCGGACCAACTGCTGCCTCTACTACCGCGCGCCCCGCGGCGGGCTGTGCGGCGACTGTGTGCTCACGAATCAGCCCCGGGAGCGCAGGAAGGTGACGCGATGACCGCACCGATTTGGATGGCCGCACCCCCGGAAGTGCATTCTGCGCTGCTGAGTGTTGGCCCGGGCCCCGGTTCGCTGCTGGCAGCTGCCGGAGCGTGGAGCGCGCTGAGCACCGAATACACCGAAACCGCCGACGAACTGGCGACCGTGTTGGGCGGCGTACAGGCCGGAGCCTGGCAGGGTCCCACTGCCGAGGAGTATGTGGCCGCCCATGTGCCGTATCTGGCGTGGCTGATGCAGGCCAGCGCCGACGCCGCCGCGACTGCAGCGCAACACGAAACCGCCGCCACTGCCTACACGACCGCGCTGGCGACCATGCCGACGCTGGGCGAGCTGGCCGCCAATCACGCCACTCACGCGGTGCTACTGGGGACGAATTTCTTTGGTATCAATACGATTCCGATCGCGCTGAACGAGGCCGATTACGCGCGGATGTGGGTTCAGGCGGCCACCGTGATGAGTGCCTATCAGGGTGTGGCCACCGCAGCCGTGGCGGCATCACCGCAAGCCGCGCCGGCGCCGCAGATCGTGAAAGCCAATGCAGCCGCGGCAGACAGCGCCGATTCAGCAGACTCGTCGTTGCCGCCCGGCGACACAGAGAACCAATGGCTGAATTGGTTACAGCAGATCGGATACAGCGATTTCTACAACAACGTCTTGCAGCCGTTGATCGACGAGCTGGACAACAACCCGTACTTGATAAGTCTCTTTTCCGGATTCGATCCTTTTCTGACCGAGCTCGGTAATCCGCTCATCTTCCTCGACCCGTTCAACGTCGCGTTCGCCCTCGGCTATCCGTTGGATATCGGTTCATACGTCGCCTTCCTGTCGCAAACCTTCGCATTTATCGGGGCGGACCTCACGGCGGCGTTCGCGTCAGGAAATCCTGCGACCATCGGCTTCACCCTGGTATTCACTACCGTCGAAGCCATCGGCACGGTCATCACCGACACCATTGCGTTGCTGAAGACCCTGCTCGAGCCGACTCTTTTGCTGATCCCGACGGTCCTGCCGCTGCTGACGGTCCCGCTGGCCCCGTTTGCTCTCGTCCCGCTGGGTGCGAGCGGCCTCGCGGGCCTGGCGGGATTGGCCGGGCTGGCCGGTATCCCCGCGGTACCCATCGTCTCGATCCCTCCGCCGATCGCGTTGGGCCTGGCGCCAACCCCGACTCCCATCCCCGTCCCGGCGCCCGCGCCGGCCCCGGTCCCGGCGCACGCAGCGTTGTCTGCACCCGCCGCCCCCGGCCCGCCGCCGCCAACCCCATCGGCGCCGCCGGGAGTGCTCACTGCGCAGGGCCTTGCCTACATGGTCGGTGGGCTCACCGCGGCTGCCCGCAGGACAGCGAGCACCAGCGCCGCGGCGAAGGCGCCGGAGCTCGAGGCTGCCACGGCCCTGGCAGCCGCAGCCGGGCCCGAAACGCCGGACAAAGCACGCCGACGCCGTCGAAGCAACGTGGAAATGATCGGGCGCGGCTACGAGTACATGGACCTGGAACCCGAGCCGACGGTCGTGCCGTCGGAGCAAGGCGGAGGCACACTCGGTTTCCCCGGAACCGCTGCCAAGGAAACCGCCACTGCGGCAACCGGATTGGCGACGTTGACCGATGATGAGTTCGGCGGCGGACCGCGCATGCCGATGATGCCGGGCACCTGGGGTACGGACTCCGCAACTCAGGATTAGCATCAGCGTCTATGACTCGCCAGGCCTATGCTCACGACGCGGTTGTCGCAATGCAGTCCGACGGCAGTCCTAACGCACTCGGCGGCGCAATAACGGTTGCGCTCTGCGGGCACTGGGACCACCCAGGCCCGTGCCCTCTCGCGCCGCACTACGTCACTACTCTTCCAGACGCTGAAACCGTCACGCTGCGAATACTTTTCGCTACCGAACCAGCCAACGAGCGACGCGTCCGCGCCTTGATCGGCGAAGCCCTCGCCGCCGGACAGTTGACCGGCCCCGAAGGCGGTGTCACGACATGGCTACTGAGCTCCGATGCCGCCAGCACCGTCCGGCCGGACGAGCAGGATCATGCTGCCGGGCTGGTTGCCCACGGAAGTGAGCCGTCTTAGCAGCCGCAGTCGTCACCGCGCCATGACTTGACGCCTTGCCAGATCGCCGCGCCCGCAATGCCCAGGCCGATGACCGGATCGAACCACCAGAATCCCGGCCAGGCGGCAGTGACCGCAAGGCCAACCAGGACCGCGGCGGCCTGGATACCGCACAAGTAGTTCTGGGTGCCTTCACCGGCGGTGGCCGCTGAGCCCAGACGCACGGCGAGGACGTGTTTGGCCCGTCCCAGCATCGGCATCAGCACCAGCGAGGCGGCCGTCAACGCCATACCGATCACCGAGGTGTCAGCGTGACGCTCACCAAGCAACTGGTGTACAGATTCCGCGGCGATATAGGGCGCCGTCAGCCAGAACGACCACGCAACACCGCGCTGAGCGTGCCGTTCAGCCGTCTCGGACAATGTGCGCGAGCCGGAGAACCGCCACGCCACCATTGCGCCGGCCAGGACCTCGGGCAGGCTCCCCAACGCCCACCCGGTCAGCGCGATCGACCCGACCGCCAGGCCTTGCCATAGCCCGAGCACACCCTCGGCGAGCATCGCGGCCATGCTGACCCCCGCCAGCCACCATGCCCACCGGGCACGACGCCGCCAGGCCGCATCCCGCGGCGTCTGATGTCCGGACTCAATGCAGCAGTCATGCTCAACGAGCCCAGCTGCAGTGCCGACCGGATCGGAAGTGGTCACCCTGCGATGTTAAACGTGCACTGCCAGAAACCGACGTCGTGCCAGGCAGCCAACTTGTAACCGGCCTCGATCAGCCGGCCGACACGGATGAACCCGTGTCGCTCGTGCAGCCGGACGCTCGGCTCGTTGGGCAGGGCAATCACCCCAACGGCGCTGTGGAAGCCCTGGCGGCGCAGGCGGGCCAGCAGCTCGGTGTACAAGGCATCGCCCACCCCACGACGCTGCCTCGAGGGATCGACGTAGACCGTGGCCTCTGCGGTCCATTGGTAGGCGGCCCGACCGTTCCATGGCGCCGCGTATGCCACGCCGACAACGCGGTCATCGGTGGCTACCAGCCAGGGGAACTGCGAGTGCAGTCGTCCCCAGATGTTGCGCCATTCATCCACGGCCTGTGGTTCGGTCCGGAAGTTGACGAACGAGTTTTCGATGTAGTGGTTGACGATCTCGCAGACCTCGGGCAGGTCATCCTCGGTGGCGGGCCTGACCCGCAGCCCCGATCGCTCGCTCACGAGGCCTCAAATACCTCTGCCCCGGTATGAATCGATGTCCTTTCCTTCCAGGCACTGGGCGAGCTCTTTACCCTTTGCGGTAAGTGACAGCCACGCCGAGAACATCCATCTCTCGGGATCGTCGTAGTGCTTGACGTAAGCGTGGGAAACCTTGTGGATCGAATGATCGAGCGACCGTCTCCAGGGGACGAAACGATCACTCTTCTCGCTCACCGACCCCAGCCGGAAGAGTCCCTCACTCACCAGCTCGCGAATGACCTCGAGGGTTTCGTTTTGCACTTCCGAAGGTGATGCCGACGGATTGCGATGCCTCACATGCCAATCGACGGCATTGAGATCCACTGGCTTACCCAGCGCGTCGAGCAGCAGGCCGTTGCGTATCTCCTCGGGCGCGTCGCTCATTCCTCGTACCGTAGTGGTCAGGCGCGTTAGCCGGTAGATCCGGCAGACCCTGTCTACGGATCCCCGCGCCGTGACATTAACGTGCTCTTATGGTGGATTTTGCTCTGCGCTCGTGTGGATTGCGTGGGCACGCGACGTTCGCTCCTGACGAGAAGGACCTTCGGGAGCGCCTGAAAGCCGATACTCCCGCCGGGGAGGCGTGGCGGTGCTTGCGCTGCGAGACGTTCGTGGTTGGCGCTCCCCGCCGCAGCGGCCCGGCCAATACCGCGCCGGAGATCCCGCGCGGTCGAATGCTGCGTGATCGGACGCTGATGCGAGCGCTCGCCGTGGAGCGCGCGCTTCGCTGCGTGATCTTCTTGGCGGTGGCGGCCGGCGTGTTCAAGGTCAAGGGGTCACGCGAGCGGTTGCGCCAGGCGTTCGACCAAGACCTGCCGTATCTCAAGCCGTTGGCGAACCAGATCGGATGGAATCCAGACAACTCCAAGATCATTCACAGTATCGCGCACGCATTCGCGTTGTCCTCATCGACATTGACGTGGATAGCCGTGGGGCTTGGCGCCTACGCGGCAATCGAGCTTGTCGAAGCGGTCGGGTTGTGGCTGATGCAGCGGTGGGGTGAATACTTCGCGGTGATCGCGACCAGCGTCTTTCTTCCTCTGGAAATCTACGAGCTAACGGAGAAGATCACGGCTCTTCGTCTTATTGCGCTCGTAATCAACATTGTTGCGGTCATCTGGCTGCTATGGAGCAAACGCCTGTTCGGGTTGAACGGCGGCGGCAAGGCATACCGCGAAGAACATGAAACAGCGAGCCTGTTAAGCGTCGAGCGGGCGGGCCTACGCGAAACCGCTGCCAGCGCAACGCCGTAGAGTGGGCGTGCAGTAACTCCCCGAAGCCACGGAAGGGCGGACGATGCCGCGTACCGACAACGACACTTGGGACCTGGCGACCAGCGTAGGGGCGACCGCCACCATGGTGGCCGCGGGCAGGGCCCGCGCCAGCATCGCCGAGCATCCGGTCATCGAAGACCGGTTCGCCCTGCCGCTGGTGCAGGCGGTCGGGGTCGACTTCTTCACCCGCTGGGGAGCAGGCGAACTCGACGCGGCCGACGTCGACATCCCCGACCACCCGTGGGGCATGCAGCCGATGACCAATCTGCTGACGGTGCGTACCCGCTTCATCGATCGGTTCGTTTCCGACGCGGCGGCGGCCGGCATCCACCAGGTGGTGATCCTGGCCTCCGGCCTGGATGCCCGCGGCTATCGCCTGTCCTGGCCGTCGGACAAGACGGTTTTCGAGATCGACCAGCCGGAGGTCCTCGCGTTCAAGACGGCGACGCTAGCCGCGCTGGGCGCCGAGCCGACGGTCACCTTGCGGCCGGTGCCGATCGACCTGCGCGATGATTGGCCGGCGGCGCTTCGGCGGGCGGGCTTGGATGCGGGGCGGCCCACCGCTTGGATCGCCGAGGGGCTCCTCGCGTTTCTTCCTCCGGAGGCGCAGGATCGCCTATTGGACAACATCACCAGCCTCAGCGCCGCCGGCAGCCGAGTGGTTGCGGAGATCTTCCTGAGCTCGCCGGAATCGCTGCAGGTCATGCACACCGCGTCCCAGAAGTGGTACCAGCACGGCCTGGACGCCCACATCGACGACCTGTGGTACGGCGGCGAGCGTCACGACGTCGCCGCCTATCTGGCCGAGCGCGGCTGGCAGACGACGCGGACCCTCGCTGGGCAACTCTTGACCGACGCCGGCCTACCCGTGCCGGTTCGCAACGACGGTGAGGCCGAGAACTATTACTGCACCGCGACATTGGACGCACACTGATGGCCGGCGGCCCCAAGCCTCTTGATGGTTTTCGGGTGCTTGATTTCACCCAGAACGTGGCTGGGCCGCTGGCCGGACAGGTACTCGCCGACCTGGGGGCCGAGGTCATCAAGGTGGAGGCGCCCGACGGGGAAGCCGCGCGGCACATCACCTCGGTTCTGCCGGGGCGCCCGCCGCTCGCCCCGTACTTTCTGCCGAACAACCGAGGCAAGAAATCGGTGGCCGTCGACCTGACAACCCAGCAGGGCAAGGACCAAGTCCTCAAGCTCGCCGACACCGCAGACGTCATTCTCGAGGGCTTCCGCCCCGGCGTGATGGAAAGACTTGGGCTGGGCCCCAACGACTTACAGCCACGCAACCCCAAACTGATCTATGCCCGGGTGTCGGCGTTCGGTGGCAACGGCCCCAACGGTGACCGGCCGGGAGTCGACCTGATGGTCGCGGCCGAAGCCGGCATGACCACCGGGATGCGCACGCCCGAAGGTAAGCCGCAGATCATCCCGTTTCAGCTTGTCGACAACGCCACGGGACATGTGCTGGCCCAGGCGGTTGTGGCCGCGGTGCTCAATCGCGAGCGGCACGGTGTCGCCGATGTCGTCCGCGTCGCGATGTACGACGTCGCGGTCTCGTTGCAGGCCAACCAGTTAACGATGCACTTGAACCGGCCGAGCGCGACCAAGTCAGCGCCAACGGCCAAGCAGCGCAAGCGAGTTGCCTTTGCCACCCAACCGTCGGACGCGTTCCGCACCGCCGACGGGCACGTCGTCATCAGCGCGTACATCCCCAAGCACTGGGAGCTTTTGTGCCGGGCCATTGATCGCCCGGATCTTTTCGACGACGAGCGGTTCGCCGACCAGCGTTCGCGGGCGATCAACTACGCCGAGCTGACCGACGAACTGGAGTCGACGCTGACCACCAAACCAGCCGACGAGTGGGTGAAACTGTTGCGCAGCTATGGGCTCATGGCCTGCCTGCCGTACAGCTGGAAGCAGGTCGTCGACACCCCCCTTTTCGCCGAGAACGACCTCGCGCTCGAGGTCGGCAACGGCGACAACGCGGTCACGGTGGTCCGCACGCCAGCCCGCTACTCCACGTTCACAGCCGCCGCCACCGAGCCCCCGCCTGCCCTGGGCGAACACAACGACGACTTCTTGACCGCGCCGTAAGTCCAGATACGCCCAGCACACCGGATCCCGTCCGATGTCCGGTGGTCCGACGCATGCCTCGAATCTGAAGTGCCTATGCCGTTACCATTATTTCCAGAAAGCATTCATGGGTTGGGCGTACATGTCTACGCCTGCCCGAATGGATGAACCGATCGGCAGCTCGCCGACGTTGTATCGGTAGGAAGAAACGAACGACAGGACTTCGCGACGTCGTCGCAGCCAGCGCGCTCGCTCCACTGACATAGTGGCATCGGAGCGCCGCATGGGCGACGCGAACCCACGAGGAGCAACCATGAGCGCCGGCACCCTTTCACCCACCGTGGCCCTTGTCGTCAAGCTAGTGGCCAAGCCAGATAAGGCGGATGAGGTCAGCACCTTCCTCGCCGACGCCGTCAGACTCGCCAACCAGGAGCCGGGCACCATCGCCTGGTTCGCGCTGCGCACCGACAGGACCACCTTCTGGATCGTCGATGCGTTTCCGTCCGACCGTGAACGCCAGGCGCACTTGGAGGGCCCGATCGCCTCATCGCTGCTGGCCAATGCAGAACGACTCCTGGACGGGCCACCCGAGATCCTTCCGGCCGAGGTCCTCGCCGCCAAGTTGCCCCAATGATCGCGGCCACCGACCTGTGACGTGCCCACTACAGCCGCAATCGCCCCGGTGGCCGCCGTCGAGTGGCCGCCGAGGCCCCAGCCGCACCGCCGTTCACCCGGTGGCCGTATAAGCCCAGGTCGTTAAAACGTACTTTAGCCAGTCGGTGACACCGGGGGCACAAGCCGTTACGGCGGGCGAAGTGAGTTTCGCCGAAACCACTGCTACGGAGAGGCGACGGCGAAAAGGCGCCACTCGCCGGGCACGCCCTTCAGCTCGTAAGAGCCGCGCTCCTCGAACTCGAGTCCTGACCCGATCACCAGGTCGCGCAGCGTGCTCGACACGAGCACGTCGTTGGCTCCGGCCAGTGCGCTCACGCGCGCGCCGATGTGCACGCCGATCCCGCCGATGTCGTCGCCGCGGACCTCGCATTCGCCGGTGTGCAGCCCGGCGCGCACCTCGATGCCGAGCGCCTGCACCGTGTCGCGGATCGCCATGGCGCACCGGATCGCTCGCTGCGGCCCGTCGAACATCGCGAGGAAGCCGTCCCCCGACGTGTTCACCTCGCGACCCCGAAAGCGAGCGAGCTGGGATCGCACGACCGCGTCGTGTGCGTCGAGCAGCGCGTGCCAGTCACGATCGCCGATCTGTGCGGCTCGGCGCGTCGAATCGACGATGTCGGTGAAGAGCACGGTGGCGAGAACACGGTCGTCGGCTACGTCGGCCTGCTCGCCGGTCAGGAACTCGGCGATCACCCGGAACGAATCGCGCCACGGTTCCACGTAGTGGACCATGTTGCGCCCCGGCAGCTCAACGTGTTTCGCGCCCGGTATGCGATCGGCGACGTCCTTGCCCCACGCGGGCGGGATCACCGGGTCGTCGGTGTGGTGGATCACGAGGGTGGGCACGCGGACTGTCGGAAGCAACGCCCGGATGTCCATTTTGGCCAGCAGAGGCATCATGAGATCCCAGGTTCCTGGGCTTGAAGCCAGACGCTCCAGACGAGCCCACGCGGCCCGGATCTCCTCGTTCCACGGCATGTCCGGATTCGTGACATGCATCCACTGCCCCGTCCCCCATATCGCGACCACGGAGGTAAAGATCTGGTCGGGAGTCAATCCTCCCTCGGTGCGCTCAATCATCTGATTTGCGTAGCCCTCTAGCACGACCAGCCCGGCGGTGCGCGACGGATGTGTTGCCGCGAACAGCGCACCCGTCGCGACCGCGCCGACGCTCGCGAGCAGGACCGCTTCCCGGCTCCCGAGATCGTCCAACACCGCAGTGATGCTGTCAGCCCACTGCTCCAGCGTCGGCAACGCGCCCGGCGTGACTGGATCGGAGGCACCCGTGCCCGGCTGGTCGAAGAAGATCAGTCGACCCAGCGACGTCATCGCTTCGACCCACCCTTGCATCGACGGTAGTTCCGGCATGAGCTCACAGTTGCTAGACCACGCCGGGACGAACACGATGTCGCGAGGACCTTCGCGCGACGCGCGATAGGCGACACGCAAACGGCCATTCATCGCATAGCGCGTCTCGGAGAACATTGCGGAAGTGTAAGCAGGTCAGCGAGGTCGCTCATAGCCACCGGTCCAACCGTTGCGGTGAAGTGTTCTTTAGCCAGTCGGTGTCACCGGCTGCATAAGCTACGCGACGGCGAAGATTCGCCATTCTCCGGGCACGCCCTTGAGTTCGTGATTGCCACGGTCGTCGAACTCGAGTCCTGAGCCGATCACGAGGTCGCGTAGCGTGCTGGACACGAGCACGTCGTTCGGCCCTGCCAGCGCGCTCACCCGCGCGCCGATGTGCACGCCGATCCCGCCGATGTCATCGCCGCGAACCTCGCACTCGCCGGTGTGCAACCCGGCGCGCACCTCGATGCCCAGCGCATGCACCGCGTCGCGGATCGCCATGGCGCAGCGGATCGCTCGCTGAGGGCCATCGAACATCGCGAGGAAGCCGTCCCCCGAGGTGTTCACCTCTCGGCCTCGAAACCGTGCGAGCTGTGACCGGACGACGGCGTCGTGCGCATCAAGCAACGCATGCCAGTCACGGTCGCCCATGTCCGCTGCCCGACGCGTCGAGTCCACGATGTCGGTAAAGAGCACGGTGGCGAGCACCCGATCGTCGGCCACTTCAGCCTGGTGGCCGGTGAGGAACTCGTAGATCAACTCGAAGGCCTCGCGCCATGGTTCAACGTAGTGGTACATGTTGCGGCCTGGCAGTTCGACGTACTTCGCGCCCGGTATGCGATCAGCGACGTCCTTGCCCCACTCGCGCGGGATCACCGGGTCGTCGGTGTGCTGGACGACGAGGGTGGGCACGCGGACTGTGGGAAGCAGCGCCCGCACGTCCATTTCGGCCACGAGAGGCATCATGAGAGCAGCGGTTCGTGGGCTTGCCGCCAGACGTTCCATCCGAGCCCACGTTGCCCGGATCTCCGCGTTCCAGGGCATGTCCGGATTCAAGAGATGGTGGAGCTCCCCCGTACCCCACATGGCGGCGGCTTCCTCGGGTGCGCGACGCCGAGGGCTTTCAGTAAGCGGATGCGCCCAGCCCTCGAGCACGACCAGCGCGGTTGCGCGGGACGGATATGTCGCCGCGAACACCGCTCCCGTCGCCAACGCGCCGCCGGCGCTCGCGAGGAGGACCGCTTCGCGACTCCCGAGATCGTCCAACACCGCGTTGATGCTGTCGGCCCATTGCTCCAAGGTCGGCGGCGCGCCCGGCGTGACGGGATCGGACGCTCCCGTGCCCGGCTGGTCCAAGAAGATGAGCCGACCGAGCGATGTCATCGCCTCGATCCACCCTTGTATCGACGGTAGCTCCGGAACGACCTCACAGGCCATGAACCAGTTCGGGACCACCACGATGTCGCGCTGACCTCTACGCGACGCGCGATAGGCGACGTGCAAGTCACCGTTCATCGCATAGCGCGTCTCCGAGAACATTGCGGAAGTGTAAGCCGAGGAGCGGGTCGAGTTTCGTTCTCGTGCAATGAGCCGATCAGAGAGTAATTCGGCTAGTCGTTACCATCGCCTGCACAAGCCGTTACGGCGGGCGAAGTGAGTTTCGCCGAATCCACTGCTACGGAGAGGCGACGGCGAAAAGGCACCATTCGCCGGGCACGCCTTTGAGCTGGTGGGCGCCGCGGTCTTCGAACTCGAGCCCTGACCCGATCACGAGGTCGCGCAGCGTGCTCGACACGAGCACGTCGTTCGGACCTGCCATTGCGCTCACGCGCGCTCCGATGTGCACGGCGATCCCGCCGATGTCATCGCCGCGGAGTTCGCACTCTCCGGTGTGCAGCCCGGCGCGCACGTCGATGCCGAGCGACTGCACC
>DATFYT010000038.1:0-13936 GCA_035314925.1 Mycobacterium sp.
GACACCTCGAGCACCATCGATGTGGAAGCCGAACGTCGTCGCCTCGAAAAGGACTTGGCTGCAGCACAAAAGGAGTTGGCTTCCACCACCGCGAAGTTGGGCAATGCCGACTTCATGGCCAAAGCGCCGGCTACGGTCGTCGACAAGCAACGAGAGCGTCAACGAGTCGCCCGCGAGGAAAGCGACCGGATAACGGCCAGGTTGGCCGGGCTGCAGTGACCCTGGAGCCGCCCGACCAAGGATCCGCCAGTGTGGTTCCGACGCCCGATGAGATCGCGGCCCTACTGCAGGTCGAGCATCTACTCGACCAGCGCTGGCCGGAAACCAAGATCGAACCGAGCTTGACCCGCATTACCGCGCTGATGGACCTACTCGGCTCACCGCAACGTGGCTACCCGTCGATTCACGTCGCCGGCACCAACGGCAAGACCTCGGTCACGCGGATGGTTGACGGGCTGCTGACGGCTTTGCAGCGGCGCACCGGACGGGCAACCAGCCCGCACCTGCAGTCAGCGGTCGAGCGGATCGCGATCGACGGAAAGCCGATCAGCCCGGCGCAGTACGTGGCCACCTACCGCGAAATTGAGCCGTTCGTGCAGATCGTCGACCAGCAGTCGCAGAACGACGGCGGCCCGGCGATGAGCAAGTTCGAGGTCCTCACCGCGATGGCGTTCGCGGCGTTCGCCGATGCGCCGATCGAGGTCGCGGTCATCGAGGTGGGTCTGGGCGGCCGTTGGGACGCCACCAACGTGGTCAATGCGCCGGTCGCGGTGATCACCCCGATCAGCATCGACCACGTCGAGTACCTCGGCGACAACATCGCCGGCATCGCCGGTGAGAAGGCCGGCATCATCACCAGGGCCGACGAAGGGGCGCCGGACACCGTGGCTGTGATCGGCCGCCAGGTACCCGAGGCGATGGAAGTGCTGCTGGCGCAGACCGTGCACGCCGACGCCGCGGTCGCCCGCGAAGACTCGGAGTTCGCGGTGCTGGGCCGCCAGGTCGCCATCGGCGGCCAAATGCTGCAGCTGCAGGGCCTCGGCGGGGTTTACTCCGACGTGTACCTGCCGCTGCACGGGGAACATCAGGCCCACAACGCGGCGGTGGCCCTGGCCGCGGTCGAGGCGTTTTTCGGTGCCGGCGCGCAGCGTCAGCTCGACGTCGAGGCCGTGCGGGCCGGGTTCGCCGCCGTCACGAGCCCGGGCCGGCTGGAGCGGATGCGCAGCGCCCCAACGGTATTCATCGACGCCGCGCACAACCCGGCGGGCGCAGCCGCGTTGGCGCAGACGCTGGCTGAGGAGTTCGATTTCCGGTTCCTGGTCGGGGTGGTCAGCGTCCTGGCCGACAAGGACGTCGGTGGCATCCTCGCCCCGCTGGAGCCGGTGTTCGATCGGATCGTGGTCACCCACAACGGATCACCGCGTGCCCTGGATGTCGAGTCGCTGGCGCTGATCGCTCAACAGTGGTTCGGACCCGACCGGGTGATCACCGCCGAGAACCTGGCTGCCGCAATCGAAACCGCGACCGCGTTGGTCGACGACGCCCTCGTGGAAGGCGACGTCGGCGGGGACGCGTTCTCCGGCACCGGCGTTGTTATCACCGGGTCGGTAGTCACCGCCGGAGGCGCACGCACGTTGTTCGGTCGTGATCCGGCGTGACCCAGCCTGACGCGCCCGATCCGTGGAAGAGCTTCCGCGGCGTGATGGCCGGCACGCTGATCCTGGAGGCGATCGTGGTGCTGCTGGCTTTGCCGGTGGTCGGCGCGGTCGGCGGCGGTCTGACCCCCGTCGCAGTGGGGTATTTGATCGGCTTGACGGCGATCCTGGTCCTGCTCACCGGACTGCAGGGCCGGTCATGGGCCATCTGGGTGGACCTTGGCGTGCAGCTGGTCCTGATCGCCGGTTTCCTGGTGTACCCGGGCGTGGGATTGATCGGGCTGCTCTTCGCCGGTGTATGGGCGCTGATCGCCTACTTGCGCGCCGAGGTGCTGCGCCGCCAGCAACGCGGCATGCTGCCCGGCCAGCTGGGTCCACGCCCCCAGAGGGAGGTACCCCCACCCCCTGGCGGGGGACCGTCCCAGGATTGAGTCGCCAGGTACGCTGTGCGCCGTGACACGCCCGCGCCACGACGATGCAGAGCGAAGCGATGAGGAGGAGTGGCGCTGATGACTGACCGGACCCTCCTGTTGATCAAGCCCGATGGGGTAGAGCGACGCCTGGTCGGCGAGATCATCGGCCGGATCGAATGCAAAGGCCTTACCGTCGCGGCGCTGGAAATGCGTGTTGTCAGCGACGAGCTGGCCCGCCAGCACTACGCCGAACATGACGGCAAGCCGTTCTTCGCGGACCTGCTCGAGTTCATCACGTCGGGACCGCTGGTGGCGGCGATCGTGGAGGGCCCACGGGCGGTCGCGGCGGTGCGGCAACTGGCCGGCGCAACCGACCCGGTGGAGAAGGCCGCGCCCGGCACTATCCGCGGCGATTTCGGCCTCGAAACGCAGTTCAACCTGGTGCACGGCTCCGATTCGCCGGAGTCGGCTGAGCGTGAGATCGGGCTCTGGTTCTCTACGACCTGAAGCGGGGTCGGTGCACTTGTTCCGAGGCGCCCCAACCGTATGGGATACTAAGTAGCGGGTGAACGTCGCCGGACCGGCTTCCGACGCCCGAATGAAGACTTCGACCAAGCGCGACCACCGCGAACCGCGATGCGGCGCCGACTGTCCAGCCATCATTCAAACCGGCACCGAGCACGTTCGACACGAGCCGCTCGGGGCGAGACCATCACAAGTCTGGGAGAAGTGACCCGGACCCATAGCGAAGCCCTCGCGTGGCCGCGTCGCAAGGACGCGCCCGGGGGCTTGAGGAGATTACGTGATAGACGGTGGCCCATCCTCAGAGCTTCCAGAAGACTCCGCGCAGCACGAGGACCTGCCTGAACGGCTAAGGGTCCATTCGCTGGCCAGAGCGCTCGGGACGACCAGCAAACGGGTGCTCGACGCACTGGCCGAACTCGACGGCCGGGTCCGTAGCGCGCATTCCACGGTGGATCGGGTCGACGCGGTCCGCGTACGCGACGTGCTGGGCAGCGCACCGGTCCCTGCCGTCGCTGCGACCGAGACCGAGGCGCCCGTCGCGGCGGGTGAACCCGAATCACGGCTGATGCTGGAGACGGCAGTCGACCGTCCCGAATACATGCCGCTTTTCGTCGCGCCCCAGCCGGTCGAGAGGGCCGCTTCGGATGGCGTGGACGACTCCGCGGATTCCGAGGACGACGACGACTTGGACGCCGACGACGACCAGAGTGATCGTCCGGCCAACCGGCGGCGGCGCCGGGGACGTCGCGGACGGGGCCGCGGCCGCGGCGAGCAGAACGGAACGGAAAGGGGCGGTGAGGCTGGCGACGGCGGCGACTCGGACAACAACGCGGACGACGACGACGACTCCGACGACGACGACGCGGACGACTCCGATACCGCCGAGGACGACAACGGCTCCGGCGACGGCGCCACCAAGCGTCGTCGACGTCGTCGTCGCCGCAAGTCCGGTTCCGGCGACGACGACGACAGCCCGTCACCGGACGATCCACCGAACACCGTGGTGCACGAGCGGGCGCCACGGGCCAAAGCCAAGAACGACTCCGCCAGCACCGAGATCCAGGGCATCGACGGCTCGACGCGGCTGGAGGCCAAACGGCAGCGCCGCCGCGACGGTCGCGATGCCGGACGCCGCCGCCCGCCCGTCCTGACCGAAGCCGAATTCCTGGCCCGCCGCGAAGCGGTCGAGCGGGTGATGGTGGTGCGCGACAAGGTCCGCACCGAACCGCCGCAGCCGGGCGCCCGCTATACGCAGATCGCCGTCCTCGAGGACGGCATCGTCGTCGAGCACTTCGTCACGAGCGCGGCCTCGGCTTCCTTGGTGGGCAACATCTACTTGGGCATCGTGCAGAACGTGCTGCCGTCGATGGAGGCGGCCTTCGTCGACATCGGCCGCGGCCGCAACGGCGTGCTCTATGCCGGTGAGGTGAACTGGGAAGCCGCCGGACTGGGCGGGTCCAACCGCAAAATCGAGCAGGCCCTCAAGCCCGGCGACTACGTCGTGGTGCAAGTCAGCAAGGATCCGGTCGGACACAAGGGCGCCCGGCTGACCACCCAGGTGTCGCTGGCCGGCCGCTATCTGGTGTACGTGCCGGGTGCGTCGTCGACCGGCATCAGCCGCAAGCTCCCCGACACCGAACGCCAACGCCTCAAAGAGATCCTGCGCGAGGTGGTGCCCGCAGACGCCGGGGTGATCATCCGTACCGCCTCCGAGGGCGTCAAAGAGGACGACATCCGCGCTGACGTCAACCGGCTACAGGAACGTTGGACGCAGATCGCCGCGCAGGCGGCGGAGACCAAGGAGAAGGCGGCCGGCGCCGCGGTGGCGCTTTACGAAGAGCCCGACGTCTTGGTCAAGGTGATCCGTGACTTGTTCAACGAGGACTTCGCCAACCTGATCGTGTCCGGCGATGAAGCATGGACGACCATCAATGAGTACGTGAGTTCGGTTGCCCCCGAGCTTGTTTCGAAGCTGAACAAATACGAGGTCGCGGAGCTTTCCGAGGGGCAGACGGGCCCGGACGTCTTCGCGGTGCACCGTATCGACGAGCAATTGGCCAAGGCGATGGACCGCAAGGTGTGGCTGCCGTCGGGTGGCACGCTGGTAATCGACCGAACCGAGGCGATGACGGTGGTCGACGTAAACACCGGCAAGTTCACCGGGTCCGGCGGCAACCTCGAGCAGACCGTTACCAAGAACAACCTGGAAGCGGCCGAGGAGATCGTGCGCCAGCTGCGGCTGCGCGACATCGGCGGCATCGTCGTCATCGACTTCATCGACATGGTGCTCGAGTCCAACCGTGATTTGGTGCTGCGCCGGCTGACGGAGGCGCTAGCTCGTGACCGGACTCGTCATCAGGTGTCCGAAGTCACCTCGTTGGGGCTGATCCAGCTGACCCGCAAGCGGCTCGGAACCGGGCTGATCGAGGCATTCTCCACGACGTGTCCGCACTGCGGCGGCCGCGGAATAACGCTGCATGCTGATCCCGTCGACTCCACGTCTGCGACCAGTCGCAAACCCGAGTCGGGCGGCAAGCGGGGCCGGCGCTCCAAGAAGAGCCGGCCCGAGGAGCAGGCGGTGGCCAAAGTGCCGTCGCATACGCACGGCGAACATCCGATGTTCAAGGCTATGGCCGCGGCCAACGGGCGCCATGACGACGAAACCGACGAGTCTGCACACATCGAGGATGTCGATGAAGCGGTCGACGAGCACGACCGCGACGACGCGGAAACCGATGGTCAACTGCAGAAGCAGGTCGCGCGCGAGGCCGCCGAAGAAGACCTGGACGATGGCGACTTCGACGACAGTGATGACGACGACACCGATGACGACAACACCGATGACGACGACGACGTCGACCTCGACGACGATGAAGACCTCGACGACGAGGACATCGAGGACGACGACGACGACGAGGATCTCGACCTCGACGACGATCTCGACGACGAGGACAGCGACGACGACGATGACGCCGACGACTCTGACCACGTATCCGCTGTCGCAGCCGTCGCCGCGCCCGCGGGACCCCGCCGGCGCCGGGCCGCGGCCCGGCCGGCCGGCCCGCCGACCCATGACGACTGAGCGGACCGGTTTGACCCTTTAGCCGCTGGTCACGTACCCTTGACCAGTTGTCGCCAGGCCCGTTGACCGGGTCTTGGCCGGCACTCCCAGACCAGCCCGCGCACCTGCAGTAGCGCGGCGCCCGCAAGGACCCGCAAGGACCTGAAGAACTAGAAGAGAAGGTAGACGTAACCATGGCGACCTACGCAATCGTCAAGACCGGCGGCAAGCAGTACAAAGTCGCCGTGGGAGACGTCGTCAAGGTTGAGAAGCTCGAGTCCGAGCCCGGTGCGAAGGTGTCGCTGCCGGTCGCCCTGGTCGTCGACGGCGCCACCGTGACCACCGACGCTGCCGCGCTGTCCAAGGTCGCGGTGACCGGTGAGGTGCTCGAGCACACCAAGGGCCCCAAGATCCGTATCCACAAGTTCAAGAACAAGACCGGCTACCACAAGCGTCAGGGTCACCGTCAGCAGCTGACGGTCCTGAAGGTCACCGGCATCAAGTAGCGAAGGCGACGAGACATGGCACACAAGAAGGGCGCTTCCAGCTCACGTAACGGCCGCGATTCCAACGCCCAGCGGCTGGGCGTCAAGCGGTTCGGCGGTCAGCTCGTCAAGGCGGGCGAGATCATCGTCCGTCAGCGCGGCACCCACTTCCACCCGGGCGTCAACGTCGGCCGCGGCGGCGACGACACGCTGTTCGCCAAGGCGGCCGGGGCTGTCCAGTTCGGCGTCAAGCGTGGCCGCAAGATGATCAGCATCGTCTCGGCCCCGACGAATCTGTCTGAGACCGACTGAGCCATCGCGAGTGCGAAGCCCCACCGGCTTCACACTCGACGAGTAAGAGGAACTTCGATGCCTCGGTTTGTCGACCGCGTCGTCATCCACACGCGGGCAGGCTCCGGCGGCAACGGCTGCGCCTCGGTCCACCGCGAAAAATTCAAGCCACTCGGCGGTCCCGACGGCGGCAACGGCGGCCGGGGCGGCAGCGTCGTGCTGGTCGTCGACCCGCAGGTGCATACCTTGCTCGACTTCCACTTCCGGCCGCACATCGTCGCGGCTTCCGGCAAGCAGGGAATGGGCAGCAACCGCGACGGCGCCGCCGGTGTCGATCTTGAAGTCAAGGTCCCCGACGGGACCGTGGTGGTCGACGAGGACGGCAGATTGCTCGCGGATCTGGTTGGCGCGGGCACCCGCTTCGAGGCCGCGGCGGGGGGGCGTGGCGGGCTGGGCAATGCCGCGCTGGCCTCGCGGGCCCGCAAGGCGCCGGGATTCGCACTGCTCGGCGAAAAAGGGGAGTCCCGCGATCTCACGCTCGAACTCAAGACCGTCGCTGACGTCGGATTGATCGGGTTCCCGTCGGCCGGCAAATCCTCTCTTGTGTCGACCATCTCGGCGGCCAAGCCGAAGATCGCCGACTACCCCTTCACCACACTCGCTCCCAACCTGGGCGTGGTGTCGGCGGGGGAGCGCACCTTCACCGTCGCCGACGTACCGGGCCTGATCCCGGGTGCCTCACAGGGCCGCGGTCTGGGCCTGGACTTTCTGCGGCACATCGAGCGGTGTGCGGTGCTGGTGCACGTCGTCGACTGCGCCACCGCCGAACCGGGCCGCGACCCAGTGTCCGACATTGAGGCGCTGGAAGCGGAACTGGCCGCGTACACGCCGACGCTGCAAGGAGATTCGGTCCTGGGTGACCTCGTCGAGCGGCCAAGGGCGGTGGTGCTCAACAAGATCGACGTGCCGGACGCCCGCGAGCTGGCCGAGTTCGTTCGCGATGAGATCGCGGAGCGCGGATGGCCGGTGTTCCTGGTGTCTGCGGTTGCCCGAGAAGGACTGCAGCCGTTGATATTCGGCCTCGCTGACATGGTTTCGGAATATCACGCCGCGCAGCCGGTGCTGGTGCCGAGACGGCCGGTGCTCCGTCCGGTACCGGTCGACGACTCCGGCTTCACTGTGCAGTCCGACGGGCAGGGTGGGTTCGTGGTCCGTGGCCGGCGGCCGGAACGCTGGATCGCCCAGACCGCCTTCGACAACGCCGAGGCGGTCGGCTATCTCGGCGACCGGCTGGCCCGTCTGGGCGTCGAGGACGAGCTGGTGCGGCTGGGCGCACGGCCCGGGTGCGCGGTCACCATCGGCGAGGTCACATTCGACTGGGAGCCGCAGACACCGTCCGGCATCGACACCGTGATGACGAGGCGAGGTACCGACGCGCGCCTGGAAGGCAACGATCGCGTCGGCGCTGACGAACGCAAAGCGGCCCGTCGCCAGCGCCGCGAGCGCGGCGACGAGTCATGACCGCGCGGGAAGCCATTCGCACGGCGCGCAGCGTCGTCGTTAAGATCGGCACCACCGCGCTGACCACATCGACCGGCATGTTCGACGCCGGCAGGCTGGCGGGGCTTGTCGACGCGATCGAGGCCCGGATGAAAGCCGGCTCCGATGTCGTCATCGTCTCCTCCGGAGCCATCGCCGCCGGCATCGAGCCGCTGGGGCTGGCCAAGCGGCCCACCGATCTGGCCACCAAACAGGCCGCGGCCAGCGTCGGGCAGGTCGCGCTGGTGAATGCGTGGAGCGCCGCATTCGCCCGCTACCAGCGCAGCGTCGGGCAGGTCTTGCTGACCGCGCATGACATTTCGATGCGCGTACAGCACACCAACGCCCAGCGCACCCTGGACCGGTTGCGGGCGCTGCACGCGGTGGCGATCGTCAACGAGAACGACACGGTTGCCACCAACGAAATCCGGTTCGGCGACAACGACCGGCTCTCGGCGTTGGTGGCACATCTGGTCGGGGCCGACGCGCTGGTGCTGCTGAGCGACATCGACGGGCTCTATGACTCCGATCCGCGTAAAGCCCGCGAATCACGTTTCATCCCCGAGGTTTCCGGGCCTGCCGACCTCGACGGCGTGGTCGCCGGACAAAGCAGCCACTTGGGCACCGGCGGGATGGCGTCGAAGGTGTCATCGGCGCTGCTGGCTGCCGACGCTGGGGTGCCGGTGCTGCTGGCAGCCGCCGAAGATTCCGCGACCGCGTTGGCGGATGCGTCGGTCGGCACGGTGTTTGCCGCGCGGCCCAACCGAATGTCGGCACGTCGGTTCTGGGTGCGCTACGCCGCGGAGTCCGCCGGTGCGCTGACCCTCGATGACGGCGCGGTGCGCGCCGTACTGGGCCAACGCCGTTCACTGCTGCCCGCGGGGATCACGGGGCTGTCCGGGCGTTTTCACGGCGGTGACGTGGTCGATCTGAATGGGCCCGATGCGACCCTGGTCGCCCGCGGCGTGGTGGCCTACGACGCCGCCGAGCTGGCCACCATGATCGGCCGGTCGACTTCAGAGCTGTCCGCCGAGCTGCGCCGGCCCGCGGTGCATGCCGACGACCTGGTGGCCGTCTAGGTCGTCCTAGGCTTCAGATACAAAGCACCCCAGACGATTTCGGTCAGCGTGGTGGCGAGCTCGGCATCGTATGTGGGCGGGTTGCTCGGCAGGTTTTGTTGACAGGTCCGCTCGACCATCCAGGTGAGCGCACTTGCCGTGGTCGGCGCCGGGAGCTCGCGGCGGATTGAGCCGTCGGCCTGGCCATCTTCGATGACACGGGTCAATCGCCCGGTGATGGCGGTCAGCAGATTGCTATAGGTCGCACCGACCAGCGAGTCGTAGGCGGCCATCTCGTTCAGCGCCACCAGTACCGGTTGGTGTCGCCGGTAACTGGCGATGATGGCGGCCATCCCGGCACGGACGTCATCGGGATCGTGTCGCCACGCCACGCGCCACCAGCGTTCGGCGCTTTCGGCGAGATCGGCGAACACCTGGCCGGCCAGGCGGCGCAGCAGGTGGCCTTTGTCCTCGAAGTAGATGTAGAAGCTCGCCCGCGACATCCCGGCTTCGGTGGACAGCCGGTCCACGGACAGTTCGGTGAAGCTGGCACCGTCCCGCATCAGCCGTTCAGTGGCGTCGAGCAGCCTGCGTTCGATCTGCTCGCGGCGTTCCTGCCGCTTGGCTTGCGGCTTGCGGGTGACCGACGGCATGGCACCTCCTCATCCCCGGCTGGTCAGAGCGTAATCGAGATCCCGACATCTTGACTAGACACTATGTCTAGATTTATGGTCGGCGGTGTTCAGACTTGTGACCGGCGTCATATCCGATGGAGGACCCAACCATGACAGCGACGGCAGCCACCGCCCGCGCCTACGACCCCATCGATCTTTCGTCACGCGCGTTCTGGGCCACCACCGCGCAAGAGCGGGAGAGCTCGTTTGCGGTGCTGCGGTCCGAACGCCCGGTGAGCTGGCATCCTCCCGTCGAAGACGCCCTGATGACCGATCCCGACGACCCGGGTTACTGGGCGCTCACCCGGCGCGATGACATCGTCGCGGTCAGCCGCAACAACGAGGTGTTCTTGTCCGGCAAGGGGGTCATCTTCGAGAACGTTCCCGAGGAGTTGCTCGAAGCGTCCCAATCCTTCCTGGCGATGGACCCGCCGCGGCACACCTTCTTGCGCAAACTCGTCAGTGCCGCGTTTACCCCGCGGCAGGTCAGGCGCATCGAGGACTCGGTCCGGGCGAACGCCAAGGCCATCGTCGAGGAGCTCAAAGCGGCGGGCAGCGGCTCCGACTTCGTCGAGCACTGCGCCAAGGAACTACCCATTCGCACGCTGTCGGACATGGTGGGCATTCCGGAGGCGGACCGTCAGCGGGTGGAACACGCCGCCGATGCCATGGTCTCGTGGGCCGACCCGGTCTACCTCGACGGCCGCGAGCCGATGGAGGTGCTGTTCGAGGCCCAAATAACCGTGCATCAGGTGGCTTTCGCGCTCGCCGCCGAACGTCGCGAGCATCCGGGTGACGACCTGTTCAGCAGCCTGGTGACTGCCGAGGTGGACGGTGACCGGCTCGCCGACGCCGACATCGCCGCGTTCTTCGTGCTGCTCTCTGTCGCGGCCAACGACACCACCCGGCAAACCACGAGTCACGCGCTGAAGGCGCTCACCGACTTTCCCGATCAGCGCGCCTGGCTGCTGGAAGATTTCGACAACCGCATCGGCGGGGCGATCGAGGAATTCATCCGCTGGGCTTCGCCGGTGATGACCTTCCGTCGCACGGCTGCAACGGATTTCGAAATCGGCGGCCAAACCATCCGGGCGGGGGAGAAGGTGGTGATGTTCTATCCGTCCGGCAACTGGGACACCGAAGTCTTCGAGCACCCGGAGCGGTTGGATCTGAGCCGAAGCCCCAACCCGCACGTCGGTTTCGGCGGTGGCGGGGTGCACTTCTGCCTGGGCGCGCACGTGGCCAGGGCCCAACTACGTGCGATCTTCGGCGAGCTCTTGCGTCAGCTGCCGGACATCCAGGCGGGCGAACCGGTATATGTGCCTGGCAATTTCATCCACGGGATTCGCAGCATGCCCTGCACGTTCTGATATCTGGCCCACACTCGACTAGCGGACCGACGCCGCGGCGAGCTCCTCGGACAGTAATGTCAGCAATTCCGAGCAGCCGCCATCGACCTTGACGGTGGCCAGGTCGTCGCCACGGGTGGGTCCGCGGTTGACGATAGCGACCGGGATACCCTGCGCCGCGGCATGGCGCACGAACCGGTAGCCGGAGAACACCGTCAGCGACGATCCGGCCACCAGCAGCGCGTCAGTCGCATCGATCAGCGAAAATGCTTGTTCGACAACAGCTTTGGAAACATTCTCGCCGAAATAGACGATATCTGGCTTGAGCATGCCGGCGCACGATGGGCAGTCGAGGTAGCGGAAGGAATCGGTTTCGGCGACGACGGCATCAGCGTCCGGAGCAACCGCCAGCCCGCCGAGTGCTTCGGCGCGCTCGATGAATCCGGGGTTGAGTGCGTCGAGCTTGTCGCCCAGCGCCGCGCGGGTCATCGAGTCACCGCAACTCAGGCAGATCACCTGCGCGTAGGTGCCGTGCAGATTGATCACGTTGCGGCTGCCGGCCTTGGTGTGCAGCAGGTCAACGTTCTGGGTGATGACGCCGGACACCACGTCGTCGCGCTCCAGCGTGGCCACCGCCCGGTGTCCGGCGTTGGGAAGGGTCTCGTCCATGTGCCGCCAGCCGACGTGATTGCGCGCCCAGTACCGTTGCCGGAACACCGGATCCGAAGTGAACTGCCGAATCGTCATCGGATTGCTCGGCGGCGAATCAGGCCCTCGGTAATCGGGGATACCGGAATCGGTGGAAATCCCGGCTCCGGTCAAAACCGCGACACGACGACCGGCCAACAGAGCGATCAGCTCCGGAGATTCCGCGCAGGCCGTCACCTATTCGAGAGTACGGATCGGCCGACGTTACTGGGGGTGGGTCGCCAGATAGTCGCCGACCGGGATCGGCGACGCTTCGGCGTAACCGATGGGCAGCAATACGTCGCCGGCGGTCGTGACGAAGTACACGTCCCACCGGTAGTACGTGGCGAACGCAGCGGGATCTGCTCCGATCAACGACGCGTACTGGTCGACCGCGTGTACGTATTGGTTCGCGTGGTTGTACACATAGATCGCGTGATCGCGGTCGTTGGCAAAGCCGTTCGCGGCGAGGAAGCGGCCGGCCGCCATGATGCTGTCGCGCGGTGAGTGGATATCGCCACCGTGACCATAGGCGCCGAACGTCGCAGGCAAGAACTGCATGGGGCCTTGCGCGCCCGCGGTGCTCACCCCGTTGATGCTGCCGAACTGGGTCTCGACCAGGTTGATCGCGGCCAGGTAGTTCCAGCCGACGCCGGTTTCCGCTTCCGCTGCGTGGTAGTCACCCATCAGCTCGTCGGCCGGAACCGGAGGGTCGACGTGCCACGCGGGCAGTGTGTCCCGCGCGTATGCCATCGCCTGGAGTTGTCGACGGGCGTCGACATTGCGGTCGTAGACATCGAGTAAATCCGCCGGGATGCGCGGACGTATCGTCGCGTCCCATTCGGGGTGGCGCCCGATGGCGCGGTAGGCGGCCTGCTCGCGGTGCGCCGCGGACTCCAGCGCCGGCTCCGCCGTCCCACCATTACGCAGCGCATGCTCGTCGGCGACAAGATCGTCGGCCAGCTGTGCCGGGTCCGACGCCAGCTGGGGCTGTGCACCCCTGGGCAGGCTCGGCGCCGCGGCCAGCGTTCTTGTCGAGAGCGGTGTGGCGGGCAACGTCCCTGCGGTTGAGGCGGTCACTGCGCGTGTAGTCGGCGGCATCGTCGATGGTGTGCAGCCGGCGACTGCGACCACGATTGCGCCGACAACGCCGACAGCCCGCCGGTGTCGGGCTACGACGACACGGTTACGGCCCACAGTGCTCACATCCCTCGATCGCCTGAGTTTCCTGCCGCTATTTTTGCATTCGAACGACAATAGCCGCGACGGCGATACCCGCTGGTCCCGTGGTGACACCCGCTGGGCGACAATGGAAGGGCGATGGACTTTTATAACGCCTACAGCCAGGGGTTTGTCCGCGTCGCCGCGTGCACCCACCATGCCGCGATCGGCGACCCGGCGACCAATGCCGCCTCGGTGCTGCGGCTGGCCCGCCAGTGCCACGACGACGGCGTCGCCCTCGCCATTTTCCCGGAGCTGACGCTGTCCGGGTACTCCATCGAGGACATCCTGCTGCAAGATGTGTTGCTCGACGCCGTCGAGGATGCCGTGCTCGATGTCGTCACGGCTTCCAGCGACCTGCTGCCGGTGCTGGTGGTCGGTGCCCCGCTGCGTTACCGGCACCGCATCTACAACACGGCGGTGGTCATCCATCGCGGCGTCGTTCTTGGCGTGGTGCCCAAGTCGTACCTGCCCACCTACCGGGAGTTCTACGAGCGCCGCCAGATCGCGCCCGGTGACGACGAGCGCGGCACCATCCGAATGGCCGGCATGGAAGCGCCGTTCGGCCCGGACCTGCTGTTCGCCGCGTGCGACTTGCCCGGCTTCGTGTTGCACGTCGAGATCTGTGAGGACATGTTCGTGCCGGTACCGCCCAGCGCTGAAGCGGCGCTGGCGGGCGCGACGGTGCTGGCCAACTTGTCCGGCAGCCCGATCACGATCGGCCGCGCCGAAGACCGCGGCCTGCTGGCCCGGTCGGCTTCGTTGCGGTGCCTGGCCGCCTATGTCTACGCCGCCGCGGGGGAGGGTGAGTCGACGACCGACCTGGCCTGGGACGGCCAGACCATGATCTGGGAAAACGGTGTGCTGCTCGCCCAATCCGAGCGATTCCCCAAAGGAGAGCGACGGTCGGTGGCCGACGTCGACACCGAGCTGCTGCGTTCCGAACGGCTACGCATGGGAACCTTCGACGACAACCGC
>DATFYT010000039.1:0-18657 GCA_035314925.1 Mycobacterium sp.
TGTCCCCGACGGCCATGCCGAACACCTCCGCTATAGCTTCATGGTGGCCGAGCGAGAAGGAGCCTGCGGTGGCTAGCGCCGGTAATTCGGGTCGCAACGGGCACTCCGGCCCGCTGGCCGGGGTGCGGGTCGTCGACCTCACCGCGATGGTGATGGGGCCGTACTGCACGCAGATCATGGCCGACATGGGTGCCGACGTGATCAAGGTCGAGCCCCCGGAAGGCGATGACACCCGCTACATTTCGGTCGGGCCGGTGCCCGGGATGAGCGGTGTGTTCGTCAATGTGAACCGTGGCAAGCGCAGCGTCGTGTTGGACCTGCGCTCAGCTGCCGGCAAAGTCGCTCTGCGGGCACTCATCGAGACCGCGGATGTTTTCATCCACTCAATGCGGTCCAAAGCGATCGCCCGGCTCGGATTCAGCTACGACGAAGTCGCCGCCATCAACCCGGCGATCGTCTACACCAACTGCTACGGATATGGCCGGCGTGGGCCCGATCGTGACCTGCCCGCCTACGACGACACCATCCAGGCCGAATGCGGACTGCCCGCCGTTCAACAACAGTTGACCGGTGAGGCCAACTACGTCGGCACCATCATGGCGGACAAGGTAGCCGGGCTGACGGCGCTCTACGCCACGACTATGGCGTTGTTCCACCGGGAACGCACCGGCGAGGGGCAAGAAGTTGAGGTCGCCATGTTCGAAACCATGGCATCGTTCATGCTGGTCGAGCATGCCAACGGCGCCATGTTCGACCCCCCGCTCGGCCCAGCGATCTACCCCCGCACGGTGGCACCCAACCGCAGGCCGTACCGCACCAAGGACGGTTACATCGCCGCCCTGATCTACAACGACAGACATTGGTCGGCTTTCGTCAAAGCCGTTCAGCCGCCCTGGGCAAGCGATCTGTATGCCACCCTCGAGCGGCGGGCACGCCAGATCGACACGGTGTACGCCCTACTCGCGGAGACACTCAAGGAGCGGACGACCGACGAATGGTTGGCGCTGTTCCGCGAACTGGAAATACCCGCCGCGCCACTGCGGACGCCGAGCGCGCTGTTCGACGATCCGCATCTGAACGCCGCCGGCTTCTTCGAGACGCTCGACACAGCGCACGGTCCGGTGCGCTTTCCCGGTGTGCCGACGTGGTTTTCCCGGACGCCCGGCCGAGTCGCCGGCCCGGCCCCCGAGCTGGGCGCCAACACCGCAGACGTGCTCGAAGAACTCGGGTTAACCGCCGACGCAGAAGCAGCCGCCCACGGCTCTGCGTAGCAGCATATTTCGGTTGTCGCGGCGTCGTGTCTCCCGCTGATGCGGTCTTGGCGCACCTAAACTCACGGGTGATCCAGTAGGGAGGGCATCGACGCATCGGCGGCAACTACGGCACCGACCAGGCGAGCGGTCGGAGCACCGCGCAGGCGAGCAAAGGACCGGCCGGGGTCTACCCCGCGCCGGTTCGCTGTGCTCGGCGCTCCCGATGGGTCGCTCCGCCCGTCGGCCGTCAGACCACCACCAGGAGTAGCGACGGTGACGGACTGTCAACGCGCCGTCCCGGTATTCCCGCTCTGGATGGCGTGCGGGCCGTGGCCGTCGCACTGGTGCTCGCCGACCACGGCGGCATTCCCGGCATGGGGGGTGGATTCCTCGGTGTCGATGTGTTTTTCGTACTCAGCGGTTTCCTGATCACCTCGCTGCTGCTTGACGAGCTGGGCCGAAGCGGCCGTATTGATCTGGGCGACTTCTGGATTCGGCGTGCCCGTCGCCTGCTACCGGCCCTGGTGTTAATGGTGTTGACCGTCGCTGTTGGGCGGCAGCTCTTCTCGCCCGAAGCAGTTGCCGGCTTGCGTGATGACGCCGTGGCCGCCTTCTTCTGGATGGCCAACTGGATGTTCGTCGCCAACAAGACCGACTATTTCACGCAGGGTGCTCCACAGCCGTTGCAGCACGCGTGGTCGCTCGGTGTCGAGGAGCAGTACTACATCGTCTGGCCCCTGCTGCTGGTCGCGGTGGCGGTGATGCTGGCCGCACGGGCACGTCGTCGGCAGGGGTGGGCCACGCTGGGCGGGGTCCGCTTGACGGTGTTCCTGCTGGCCGTGCTGGGCGTACTGGCATCCGCCGCGGCCGCAATCTTGCTGGCATCCGACGCCACGCGTGACCGGGTCTACTTCGGCACCGATACCCGAGCGCAGGCGTTGTTGGTGGGCGCCGCGGCGTCAGCACTGTTGGTAGGCGACTGGTCGGCGCTCAACCGCGGGTGGTCGCTGGTCCGGTCCCGGTGGGGCAGATGGACCGCTCGGGTGCTGCCGGTGATCGGGTTGGCGTTGTTGGGGTTGGCCACCCATTACGCCACCGGCAGCGCTCACGAATTCCACGAAGGCCTGTTCACTGCGGTGGCACTCGCGGCGGTGCTGGTGATCGCCCCGGTGGCACTCGACCAGCGCGGGCCCGTCGCCGCCGCGCTGGCCTGGGGTCCGCTGGCGTGGCTGGGCGCCATCTCCTACGGCGTCTATCTCTGGCACTGGCCGATTTTTCTGGTGCTCAACGGCGAGCGGACCGGCTGGTCTGGCCTCTCGTTGTTCGGTGTCCGGTGCGCCGCCACACTCGCAGTGTCCGTCGTGTCGTGGTGGGTGATCGAGCGGCCAATCCGGAGGTGGCGACCGGTGTGGGTGCCGCTGTTGCCGCTGGCCGGGGCCACCGCCGCGACGGCCGCCGCGGTAACGATGCTGGTCGTCCCGGTCGGTCCCAGGCCCGGCGGTGGGCCGCTGGCGGGCAGCTTGCCCCCCGGCGTCTCGTCGGTCGCGGTCGTTTCGCCGTCCCCGCCGAAGGAACCGCGATCGGCGCGCGCTGTCGCGCAACGCGATCCGCATCGGCCATTCACCGTGTCAGTCTTCGGCGACTCGATCGGCTGGACCCTGATGCACTATCTACCGCCCACGCCGGGCTTCCAGTTCGTCGACCACACCGTCATCGGCTGTAGCCTGGTGCGCGGCGGCCCGTACCGTTACATGGGCCAGACGTTGGATCAGAAGAGCGAGTGCGAGTCGTGGCCGAGCACATGGAGATCGGAGATCGCTATCGATCGGCCCGACGCCATACTGTTGATCGTCGGCCGTTGGGAAACCGTGGATCGGGTCAACGAGGGAACGTGGACCCACATCGGTGACCCGGCGTTCGACTCCTATATCAGCGGTGAATTAGGCCGCGCGGTCGACATTCTCAGCGCCAGCGGTGCTCCGCTAACCGTTGCCAACCTGCCCTATAGCCGGCGGGGCGAACGCCCGGACGGGAGCTTGTATCCAGAGGATCAACCCGAGCGGGTGAAAGAGTGGAACGCGTTGTTGGGCAGAACCGTCGGACACCGCGCAGGTGTGAGGATTCTGGACTTCAACAAAAAGCTCTGCCCGGACGGTGTTTATACCGCCGATGTCGACGGCATCCAGGTGCGCAGCGACGGCGTACACCTGACACCCGAAGGCGTGCAGTGGCTAACGCCGTGGCTCGAGAGATCGCTGAGATAGGTGCAGCTACGTGCCGACGTGGCAGCTGATCTCCATGCTGTCGCTCTCGCGGGCGGCGAAATTGACACTCACGTAGCCGTTCTCGGCGTTGCGGACGTGGTCGAGGTACGGCAGCGCATCGGCCATCTCCGTGTTGTCGGCGACGACGAGGGCTCCTGGTGACAGACGTGGTTCGAGCAGCTTGATCACCGCGAGATACAGCTCCTTCCAACCATCAAGCAACACGAAACCAATCGGCCCGTCGAGATCGGCGAGCGTGGAAAGCGCGTCGCCTTCAAGGATGGTGATCAGGTCGTCCAACCCGGTCTCGGCGAATGTCTGCTTCGCAGCGGCGATCTTGTCGGCGCTGAGCTCGGTAGTCACCACACGGCCGCTACCGTTGTCGCGCACCGCTGACGCCAGATGCAGCGCCGAAATACCAAAGGACATACCGAATTCCACAACGGTCGCGGGACGAGTCGCCCGTACCAACGAGTACAGCAGTCGGCCGGCTTCTGGCGTTACCGGGATGAAGAAAGTGCTCATCGCGTCGGCGCGCTCTTGTGCGGTCCTCGCTTTAGACATCGCACCGCGCATATCGCGCAGCTTCGGCGTTTGCTCCCTCGTCTCGGCGTACATCCGGTCAAGGGCCGCTGCGACGCGCTGATCCTGCAATGTGGTGGACATACCGTCGAGCCTAGGCCGCCACGAACGCAAAGTGTTGGCTCCCTATTGCCGGCGACCCGCAATGGACCACCGACCTGAACTGCACCGATGCGCGGCTGACCGCAAATTCTTATCCGATTATGTTTGACCTGCACCGCTTCCGGTGCCAGGATGGACTGGCAAGCACCTCGGTAGGTGAGGCGTCTGCATGGATATAGGCCACTGACCCCGAACGTCGAGAGACGCCCCGGGTCAGGACAGCTCTTCCCGGGCTAAGGGTTGAGCCCAAGTGGCTTCCGGATGAAAAGCCGGATACGCCGTGCAGTGCCGAAGCTCCGGCGAGAGGGGTGCGGCGCCGTTGGCGTCAAATCCCCTATGTGCGTGCACCTGGGTGACACCCGCGTGTGTCCTGGCCGTGAGGAGGTGACGGGCGAGATGAGTCCGAGCGACAGTCCGCATCCGTATTCGAAATCCGTTTCGTCCCGAACCGGTCGCGGCATTCGTTCTGCTGCCTGAGCCTTTCTCGGACGCTACTTCGGTTGTGCTTGCGCTTAATTGGCGCGCGGGGCTACGAAGCGTGCGCGAAATTCTTCGGCGGCCGGAATCGCTTGTGGTAATCGGTCGGACTTCCCGACAGGAGATGATCATGGAATTCCCTGTCTCACAGGCAGATCGAGGAGGCAGTCATGGCACGGCCTAATCCTGAGCGCCAGATACACCGCGCCTGCGGAGACGTCCGTGCGGCCCTTCTGGAAGCACTGGAGCTGCTATCGGAAAGCACCGTCCCCGGTGCCGGCTGCGATGACATGTTCAGGGCCTTCAGCGACTTGGGAAGTGTCCAACGCCATGTCGCCGTTGCGCTGCATGCCACCAACTTGCTCGACCAGATGGTGGGCACTCCGGAAGAGCAGCGTCCGCCCTGGTCGTATTACCGCAGCCGGATCGGCAAGAAGCCGTTGTTTGTCCTGAATTCGGCTGACGGTGACCACGGCTTCGCCAGACGGGCATCCGCCTCCTAGCGAAACTCACCGCACTGCCGACATGTTCGACGCCGCCACGCTGAGCGGCTGATAACGCCGCGTATGCATGCTGCGTCGCGCGTCGGATCGGCCTGCCCTGACGACCCTCCACACCATTAGCTTCATTCCTTTGCAGAGAGCGAGAGGCCGATGACTTCCATCTCCCCTCAGACCACCCTCGGTGCTCCGTCGACGACCTCGGGGTCGGCGGTGCTGGATTCGGCGCACGTCGGCGACATCGTCGGCGCGTTCGGTCGTATCCGGATGGATGCCGCAGGCCCCGGTCGTAGTTGGTGGCAACGGCTTCGGATGCTCATGGTCATCACCGGACCCGGACTGATCGTGATGGTCGGTGACAACGACGCCGGCGGCGTCGCGACCTACACACAGGCCGGCCAGAACTACGGCATGAAGCTGCTGTGGACGCTGGCGCTGCTGATTCCGGTGCTGTATGTCAACCAGGAGATGGTGCTCCGGTTGGGTGCAGTCACCCGCGTTGGCCATGCGCGGCTGATCTTCGAACGGTTCGGCAAGTTCTGGGGCGCGTTCAGCGTCGGAGATCTGTTGATCCTCAACGCCTTGACGATCGTCACCGAATTCATCGGGGTGTCCCTGGCGCTTGGATTCCTGGGCTGCCCCAAGGCGGTCGCGATACCGGCCGCCGCGGTGCTGCTGTTCGCGGTGATCGCCGGCGGCTCCTTCCGTCGTTGGGAGCAGCTGATGTTCGTGCTGATCGCGGTGAACATCGTGATCTTCCCGCTTGCACTATCGGTACGCCCCGCCATCGGCGCCAGCATGCACGGCCTGATTCCCTCGTTGCCTGGTGGGCAAGGCTCGGCCGTGTTGCTGCTCATCATGGCGATCGTGGGCACCACGGTGGCGCCCTGGCAGTTGTTCTTCCAACAGTCCAACGTGGTGGACAAGCGCATCACTCCGCGGTGGATCCCTTACGGGCGCGCCGATTTGGTCATCGGCATCGTCACCGTCATGGCTGGGGCGTTCGCCCTGATGGCGATCACCGGATTTGGACTTGCCGGGAGCAGCGCGGTCGGCAACTTCACCGACGCCGGGGCGGTCGCTACCCACCTGTCGGATCACATCGGCCACACGATCGGCGTGCTATTCGCGATCGTCTTGTTGGACGCGTCGTTGATCGGTGCGAACTGCGTCGGGCTGGCCACGACGTACGCGCTGGGTGACGCGATGGGCAAGCCGCATTCGTTGCACTGGAAGGTCACCGAGGCGCCACTGTTCTACGGCAGTTACGCTGCGCTGCTGGCGGTCTCGGCTGCTGTCGCGTTCAGCCCCGATCACGTTCTCGGTCTGATCACTCAGGGTGTGCAGGCGCTCGCCGGCGTGCTACTGCCCTCGGCGACAGTGTTTTTGGTGCTGTTGTGCAATGACCGTCCGGTGATGGGCCCGTGGGTGAACAGCTTCCGGCAGAACGCCCTCGCGTGGATGATCGTCTGGTCGCTGGTGGTGCTGTCACTGATGCTGACCGCGGTGACGTTCTTTCCCAACCTGTCCACCACGACTCTGGTGATCGGTCTCGGCATCGCCGGGGGGCTCGGCCTAGTGGGCGGTGCTGTCATCTACGCCGTCGGCTGGCTCGCGCAGCGCCGTGAGTCGGAGAACACCGTGCCGTTCGGTGCGCTGGACCTCGATCAGGTGGCGGAACTCGAAGAGCTCCCGAAGCTGACCCGCAAGGAGCTCAAAGCCTTCCGCAATCAGGTCCGCGCGCGCTGGACCACACCCGCGCTCGCGACGCTGGAGCGGCCGGCCATCTCGCCGCTGCGTCGGGCCGGCCTGTTGACGCTGCGCACCTACCTGGTCATCGCGGGCGTGATGGTGGTGGTCAAGATCGTTCAAGCCGGTATCGGCTGAGGAGAATCTCAGGGCACCAGAACGATTTTGCCGTGGGTGTGGCGCTGCTCGAGCTCCTCGTAAGCGTCGGCGACCCGGTCGAGGGGGTAGGTGGCGGCGACGTCGAAGTCGACCGCGCCGGAGGCGACCAGGTCCGCGATTTCGGTCAGCACCGCCGGCGTCGACGCCTCGGCGCTGCCCTCGGTCTTCGCGCCGACTTCGGCGGCCTTCGCGAAGGAGATGATGGTGTCGATACGCTCGGGCGGCACACCGAGGTCGACGGCGAGCTGCACATAATCCGGCCCGAACAGGTCGATGAAGGCATCAATACCGTCCGGTGCGGCCTCCCGCAGTCGTTCGGCCAACCCGTCGCCGTATTCGACGGGGACGACGCCATGAGCGCGCAGCCACTCGGCATTGTTGGCCGACGCGATGCCCAGCACCCGGACGTCGCGCAGCGCCAGCAGTTGCACGACCAGGCTGCCCACTCCGCCGGCCGCGGCGGACACCGCGATCGTCTCGCCCGGCTGCGGCGTTACGGAGTGCACCGCGGCGTATGCCGTGGCTCCGACGACGTACAGCGACCCGGCGGCCTCCCAGCTCAGCTGAGCCGGTTTGTGGATCAGCTGGTCGACCGGGACAACGGTATGCGTGGCGTGGCTGGAACGCTGGAAACTGAATCCGAGCACCGCGTCTCCGACAGCGAAATCGCTGACGCCGTCGCCGACTTCGACGACAACGCCGGCCAGGTCGCTGCCCTCGCCCGAGGGAAACGTGGCGGGGAACTGCTCACGCATTGCGCCGCTGCGGATAGCCGCCTCACCGGGGTTGATCCCGGCGGCGCGAACCTCGACCAGCACCTCGCCTGCGCCGGGAGCCGGCACCTCGATGTCGGCCACGTACAACACATCCCGCCCGCCGTACTGGTCGAAACGGACCGCGCGGGCTTGTGTCGCTGTCATGCTGATTTCCTTTCGTGGTTGGCGAGCAGGCCGAGGTGCTTCAGATCGACGACGTATTTGTCGATCAGCGAAGCCGACAGATGCGGAATATCCTCGTCCGCACCAATTTTCGCCGCGCGTACGGCGTCGCGGAACACCTCGGTGGGTGCCGGAGCACCGAGCGACGGTTGCGTCGGTTCCCGGTATGCGTCCAGCAGTGGCAGCACCGAATGTTGGCGCTGCTTTTCCGGCAACGCGCGCAGCGTGGTCTCGAAACGCGTGAGCCAGTCGGCATAGTCGTCGATGCGTTGGATGTGGTGGCCGGCGTCGATGAGCCAGTCCACGAACACGTCCAGCGAGACTCCGTCGTCGTGCGGGTTCATCACGTCGAAGGACCGGAACCCCCAGGAACGCGTTGTGGCACCCTGCTCGCCGAGCGTGGTGATTGATTCCGCGACGAAGTCGACGGGCAGACCGTCGTAATGCGCCCGGGGTCGGTTGCCCGCGGCGTCGGTTTGATAGAACGTGCGCGGCGCAATGCCCGTCGCCAGCAAGCTCAATATCAGACGGGTGAATGCGTCGGGCACATTGAGCTGGCCGGTATAGCGGCTGTGCGCGAGGATCATGTCCGAGCGGAACACCGCGACCGGCAGCCGGCACAGGTCGTGTGCCTCCCGCAGCAGCACCTCGCCCGCCCATTTGCTGTTTGCGTATCCGTTGGCGTACGAGTCGTCGACCGGCCGTACCGGGCTCACGTCGCGGATGTCACCGTCTTCGACGAAGTCACCCGGATCGACCGACAACGCCACCGCCACCGTCGACAGGTAGGTAACCGGTTTGATCCGGGATGTGATCGCCAGCCGGATCAGCTCCGCCGTGCCAACGACGTTGGGGCCGAACAGCTGGTCATAGGGCAAGACGTGGTTGACCAGAGCAGCCGGATGGACGATCAGATCCACAGTCTGCGCGAGCCGCTCCCAAGTGGCTTGATCCAGGCCGAGATTCGTCTCGCCGATGTCGCCGACAACAACTTCGAGCCGATCGGCCGCCAATTCCCGGAACCGCGACAGCAGTTGCGCATCACCGCTGTCGAAGACCGCTTCCAGCCGTCGCGCGGCGGCCTGCGGATCGCTGCCCCGGACTATGGTGATCAACTTCCCGTCCGTCTCGGCGAGCCGTTGCAGCCAATCCAGTAAGAGGAACCGGCCGAGGTAACCGTTGGCGCCGGTGAGCAAAACGGTGTGTGGCTCACCGGTGGCCGACGGCAGCGACGGCGCCTCAGCCAGGGTCTGCGCATCGATGAACTTATCCAAAGTCAGCTCAGCAGCCCGGATTTGGGTGGCCCCGGCGCCGTGCACGGTCGTGAACGTCGGACGTTTGACGTCGGCGCCACGCTCGGCCTCGATGTAGTCCGCGAGCTGCCGCAGGTTGCCCGCCGGGTTGATGATCACCCCGACCGGCACCTCGGCTCCGAAGATCTCCTGCAGCAGGTTGGAAAAGGTCAACGCCGACAGCGAGTCTCCGCCAAGGTCGGTGAAATGCGCTTCTGGCTCCGGCGCGCCGCCGGTGCGCAGCAGCGCCTGAGCCGCGCCGATCAACGTGTCGAGTACCGGCTGGTCGGCCGCCGCTGCTCGCAGCGCGCGTAACTCGTCGACCCGATTGGCGGCAAGATCGGCGTAGAGCTGCTCGAGCCGTTCGCCGTAGTGCTCTTTGAGCTTCGGCCGCAACACTTTTCCAACCCCGGACAACAGCCCGTTGTCGGTGCTGAACGGCTCAGACTCGACCAGAAAGTCGACCGGCAGCTCGTAGGACTGCAGCTCGGCGGTCCGTGCCGTCTCGCGCAGCGACTCCCTCAGCGCTGCCTTGAGTCCCGCGTCGTCGTCGGCAAATTTCTGCAACGCGTCGACGGTGGGAACTATGACGGCCAACAGGTACGGGCGTTCACTGTTGCCGTAGACAAAGACCTGACGTACCAACGCCGCGCCGGCGAACACCGCCTCCAGGTGCGCGACGGCGACGAACTCGCCCTGCGCGAGCTTGAGCACGTTGTTGCGGCGGTCCACGTAGGCGACCTGGTTCGGCGCGATCTCGGCCATCACGTCACCGGTCCGGTAGTAACCGTCGTCGTCGAAAACTCCTGCGGTGATCTCGGGGCGTTTGTAATACCCGGGCGTCGCGCTCGCGGACTTCACCAACAATTCGCCTCGCGGATAAGGCTTGTCGGTCGCGAAATACCCCAGCTCGGGAACGTCGACGAGTTTGTAGTCGATCACCGGCGGGCGTTTGATGATGCCGTCCGTGGTGACCATGCCGACCTCGGTGAGACCGTAGCCGTCGAGGAGATGCACGCCCAGACACGATGCGATGAAAGCCTTCATCTCGGCAGCGAGCGGCGCCGTTCCGACGAAGCTCGTGAGTACCCGGCCGCCGAGCACCTGCTCGCGCAGTTCGGACTTGGCCTCCGCATCGGCCATTAGCGGCTCGATTCCATCGGCCAGCCGACGGTCAACTCCGCTCTGGTAGCGCTGGAACAGCATTTCGACCACGCGCGGTACCAGGCCCATCTCGGTGGGCCGCACCAGATTCCAGTCTTCGAACAGCGTCGACAAATCGCTTTCCGGGACAAAGAAACTGGTGCCGCCGGCCTGGAACGACGTGCCCAACGGGATTCGTCCGCCAAGATGGTTCAGCGGCATGAAGTTGACGTTGACCACCGGCGCCTCAGTCGTCGGCATCACGTCAGAGGTCCAGATGCGCGACACCATGTTCTCGGTGTACATCGCCCCCTTGGGCAGCCCGGTGCTGCCCGACGTGTACATGATCATGGCCAGCCGCTGATCGTCGCCGTCGGTGCAGATGGGCTCGGCCGGCAGCGATCGGCCGCGGGCGATGACGTCCTCCAACGTCTCGACGATCGCGGGCAGACCGGCGTTCTTCAGTTGTGCCCTTGCCCTATCGAGGCTTTCGCGTTGGTCGTCGACTTCCGGCAGGTAGTCGAAGACGACGATGCGACGTACTGACTGACTGCCCAACGCGGACTCGACGGCCAGGTCCAGGTACGCCGCGCTGACCGCCAACACCCGTGGTTCGACTTCGTCGATGATCGGCTGCAGTCGCGAAACCGGAGCGTTGTGCTGCAACGGCACTGCGACCAAGCCGAGGTATCCGCACACCAGGTCGATGGTCAGATAGTCGGGGCTGGCGAAACCCACGGTCGCGACGAAATCCCCGGCCGCTACGGGATGTTCCGGATCGTGTCGCCAGGCCGCGGCGGCCGCACGCACGTTGTCCCACAGGTCGCGGTAGGTAATGGTCTCGAACCGCGGCAGCAGCCGGCTAGTGGTGCGCCCGGTCGCCGGATCGGTTGTCAGTGTGCGTGCGCGCCACCCGAGTGCCGGACGGTCGGCATAACCCTCGGCGTAGGTTTGCAGCACCTGCGGCAACCGAAGACCCGGGCGCCGCGCGGCCGCGACGACATCGGGCTTCGGGATGGCCGCCCGGATCTGCTCATCGTCCGCGCACAGGTGGACGAGGCGCTGAGCGACGTGCTTTTCGAGACTGCCTCCCGGAGCCGGGCTGGTGCGGTTCTCGTGTCGCGCGTCGCCGGTCATACTGCACCTTCCGTCGAAACCGTCCTTCTAGGCGGCAACTCAACGGCCCACCCGTCTCTACCACGCTCGGGTGTGACCGTCGCCACAACGGCACGGCGTCAGGCGAGGGGCCCGCTAGGCCACGACGTTGATCGGGTCACCCACATGAACGGTGTTGAAGTACCACTCGGCGTTGTCCGGGCTGAGGTTGATGCAGCCGTGGCTGACGTTGGCATACCCCTGTGAATCCACCGACCAGGGCGCCGAATGTACGTAGACACCGCTCCAGGTCACCCGGACGGCGTACGAGGCGACGATGTCGTATCCCTCCGGCGAGCTCAGCGGGATCCCGATCGTCCGCGAATCCATGCGGACAGTGCGCTCCTTGGACAGAGCGCTGTAGTTGCCCATCGGCGTCGGGCGGGTCGGCTTACCCATCGACGCCGGCATCGTGCGTAGCACCTCGCCGTTTTGGCTGACGGTGAAGGTGTGCTGCGAGATGCTGGCAACGCCCACCACCTCGTCGCCGGTGTCGAAGCCGGTCGACAACGCCTGCACCGCAACCCCGACGTGGCTGTGGGCAGGCCAGTAGCCGTCCGGAATCCATTGCACGACGTTGTTTTCGACCCAATCGAACCGCCCGGTCATGTGGTTCGGTGCGGTGATCTTGATCGCCCGTTCGGCCGCTGCCCGGTCGTTGACCGGTCCGGTGAACGTGACGATCACCGGGTGGGCCACACCGACCACCGCGCCGTTCACCGGCTGGATCGAGGCCACACCAGGCAGCGGGTTGGGAGGCGCGATCGCTGCCATACTCGGGGTGCTCGATCCCGCCATGGCCAGCACGGCGACTGCCGCCGCGAGCCACACTTTTCGAATCGCTGTACGCACGGTGTCCACCCCTCCGAAATGGTGCAAGCCCGAAGCGCTTACATTTCGTATCTCTAATATTTACCCTATCTGGTGTTCAGCAAACTGATCGCGAAACGCGCAAGTCGCTATCAGCTGAGCTCAAAACCCTTTAACGTGCCTGTTCGGCAACCAAAAAGAGACCCTAACGTGATCTGAAACTCGTCCAGTTACGTGCAAGTTGGCAAGCGCAGACCGCTGTGTTACACCGAACCCTATGACCGATCCGTACACTCGGCCGCTACCTGGTTCGGCAGCACTCGTCCTGATCGACGTCCAGCGCGACTTCTACGCCGACGGCGCACCGCTGCCCATCGAGGGCACCGCCACGGCGATCCCGGCTATGGCCCGGTTGGCCACCGAATTTCGCGATCGCGCACTGCCGATCGTGCATGTCGTCCGGCTCTACCGCCCGGACGGGTCGAACGCCGACATCGTGCGCAAGCTTGCGATCGAACAGGGTGCGCGCATTGCCGCCCCGGGCAGCACAGGCTCGCAGATCGCATCGGAGTTGTTGCCCAATCCTGTTGAGCTGGACCATGAATTGTTGCTCAGTGGCGAACTTCAACAGGTCGGTCCGCGCGAACACGTGATGTACAAGCCGCGGTGGGGCGCCTTCTACCAGACCAAGCTCGAGCGGCATCTTCGCGATAGCGGCAGCGACACAGTGGTTTTCGCCGGCTGTAACTTCCCGAACTGTCCTCGGACGTCTATCTATGAGGCATCTGAACGGGACTTCCGGACCGTGCTGGTCTCAGATGCGGTGTCCGGCCTTGATGATCGAGGCATCAAGGAGTGCCGGGCGATAGGCGTCGATGTCGCAGACCTGTCGGCGACGCTGGTGTGGCTGAGTCAGGGGTAGGACCCGACGCGTCACTCGGCGGATTTCACCCGGGACGCAGCGGATTCCGGCATGGGCTCGTACCGGGCGAAGGAACGGGTGAACGAGGCCGCCCCGTGCGAGAGCGAGCGTAAGTCGATGGCGTAACGGGTCAACTCAACCTGCGGCACTTCGGCTCTCACCAAGGCGCGGTCGTTGCCGGCGGTGTCGGTACCCAGCACTCGGCCGCGCCGCCCGGACAAATCGCCCATCACCGCGCCGACCAAATCGTCTGGTATCAGCACCGAGATCTCGTCGATCGGTTCGAGCAGGCTCACCTTGGTCGCCGCCGCGGCCTCCTTCAGCCCGTGCGAACCGGCCATCTGGAACGCGAAATCCGACGAGTCAACGCTGTGCGCCTTCCCGTCGAGCAACGTGACGCGGATGTCGACCACGGGGTAGCCGGCGTGCACGCCCTTTTCCATCTGAGCGCGCACCCCCTTCTCCACGCTCGGGATGAACTGCCGCGGCACTGCGCCGCCGACCACCTTGTCGACGAACTCGAAACCCGACCCCTCCGGCAACGGTTCAACTTCGATGTCGCAGACCGCGTACTGGCCGTGTCCGCCGGACTGCTTGACATGTCGGCCATGGCCTTTTGCCTTGCCGCCGAACGTCTCCCGCAGGGGCACCCGCAACTCGACGGTGTCCACGGCGACGCCGTACCGGTTCGCCAGCGCATCGAGTACTACCCCGGCGTGTGCCTCACCCATGCACCACAACACCACCTGGTGCGTCTCCGGATTCTGCTCGATGCGCAGCGTCGGATCCTCGGCGGCCAACCGGCCCAACCCGACCGAGAGTTTGTCCTCGTCGGTCTTGGCGTGTGCCTGGATCGCCACCGGCAGCAACGATTCCGGCATGCTCCACGGTTTGAGCACCAGCGGTTCGGCCTTGTCCGAGAGCGTGTCTCCGGTTTCCGCGCGGCTCAGCCGGCCGATCGCGCACAGGTCACCGGGCAGCACCAATGACGCGGGCCGCTGCTGCTTGCCCAAAGGGAAGGACAGCGCGCCGATGCGTTCGTCCTCGTCGTGGTCGACGTGGCTGGAAAGGGTGGAGCCGCCGCCGTTTGATGAACCGAAGAAGGACGAGAAATGGCCCGACACATGAACCGTCGTGTCGGGCCTGATGGTGCCGGAGAACACCCGGACCAGGCTTAGCCTGCCGACATAGGGGTCTGACGTCGTCTTCACCACCTCGGCCAGCAGTGGCGAATCCGAGCCGCAGGTCACTTTGGTGAACGCCGCGCCTTGCGCCGTAAACACCTCGGGCAGTGGGTGTTCCGCCGGGGATGGGAATCCGCGGGTGGCGACCTCCAGTAGTTCCAGGGTGCCGACCCCGGTGCTGCTGCAGACCGGAATCACCGGGAAGAAGGAGCCACGGGCGACCGCTTTCTCCAGATCGTCGATCAACACCGACTCGTCGATCTTTTCGCCGCCGAGATAACGCTCCATCAGCGATTCGTCTTCGGACTCTTCGATAATTCCCTCGATCAGCGTGCCGCGCGCTTCTTCGATCTGGTCGGCGTACGACGGATCCGGCGAGTGCGTGCTGCGCTTGCCGCCCTGGTACTCGTAGTGCGTCTGCGACAGCAGCCCGATCAGGCCATTGCCGGCGGGCAGATAGAGCGGTAAAACCTTGTCGCCGAACGCATTCTGGGCTGTCACCAGAGCATTGTCGTAGTTGGCCCTGGCGTGGTCGAGTTTGGTGATCACCACTGCCCGTGGCATTCCGACCTGGCTGCACTCCTGCCACAGGGACTTGGTCGGTTCGTCGACGTCTTCGTTCGCCGCGATCACGAAAAGGGCGCAGTCCGCGGCGCGCAGCCCGGCCCGCAGTTCGCCGACGAAATCGGCGTAACCGGGAGTGTCGACGAGGTTGACCTTGACGCCGTCGTGCAACAGCGACGCGAGGGCAAGACTGACCGACCGCTGCTGACGGATCTCGGCCTCGTCGTGGTCGCAGACCGTGGTGCCGTCGGCGATGCAGCCGGGTCTGGACAACACGCCGGAGGCGACCAGAAGGGCCTCGACCAATGTGGTCTTCCCGCCGCCGGACGGGCCTACCAGCACCACGTTCCGGACGGCGGTCGGATCATCTACGGCAGGGGCGGCTCCTGCGCTCTGGGAACTATTGGACTTGTCTGCCATGACGTGTCTCTCCTCGTGCCCGCGCGGATCGTGATGTATGTCACTTTTCCCCTAGCGCCCGCGCAGCACAAGAGTGAACGGGCGGTGAACCCATCTCTGCGCAGCGACATCGCTCAGCCGTGCCAGCTGCTCCAGTGCCGGACCGCAACCGCGATCACCGGGCCATTCAACGGAACCGATTGGTACTGGGCATATTTCGCACGCAGAAGGTCATGTCCCGCGTGCAGGGCATTGCCGTCGTGATGTATCGCCGCGAGGCCGTCGATCCGGACCCACCACAATTGCGTCCAGTCGTCGACGTAGTGGTCGACCAGCAGGCTCACCAATGGCTGCCGTTCGATATTAGCCAGCCGGCGCAGCCGTTGGGTGGTCTTGGGCTTCGCGTCCACGGAGGTGTAGATGACGTCGTCGCGCAGGGCGAAAACCACCGGCACCAGGTGCGGTGTGCCGTCGGCGCCGACGGTGGCCAACCGGGCAACCGGCGCACGAGCGAAGCTTTCTTTGGGGTCGAAGTCGACCACAATGCCGAGCCTAGTGACGGTCGCAAGCGCGGCCAAGCCGGGCGCAGCGGGCCGTCACCAGAAAGTTCAGAGGCCCCGACGCACTTAGGTGATCGTCAGGCCGCCGTCGACGATGATCGTCTGCCCGGTGACGTAGCCGCCGGCCGCCGATGCCAGCCACACGGCGGTGGCGGCGAGTTCGCGCGGGTCTCCCAAGCGGCCCAGGACCAGGCGATGCGCCTGGCTCTCCAGGTACCCGGGCTCATACTCGTCGGTCATCTCGGTCCGGAAGAACCCCGGCGCCAGCGCGTTGACGCGAATTCCCTTTCGGGAGCCCCACTGCTGGGCGAGATCTCGGGTGAGCCCGATGATCGCGGCCTTGCTCGCGCTGTAGGCGGCCTGCGGCAGATCGGCGGTGGTGATCCCCAGGATGCTGGCGATATTGACGATCGAACTGCCCGGTTGCATCACCCGCCCGCAGGCCTGTGCCACCCAGTACGCGCCGTTGAGATTGACATCGATCACCGAGCGAAACTGCTCGGGTGTCTCCCGGGTCGCCGGGTGAGCGCTCCCTACCCCGGCGTTGTTGATCAGGATATCGACGCGGCCGAAGGTCTGCATCGCGGAGTCGACCAGCGCCTGGCATTGCCCGGGCACGCTGACGTCGGTGGCCACCGCCAGCGACGTGCGGCCGGCGGCCTCGACCAGCGCGGCAGTCTCGGACAATCTGTCGGCGCGGCGTGCACCCAACACGACGTCGGCGCCGGCCTCGGCGAAGGCCTGGGCGAACGCCACACCGAGCCCCGACGACGCGCCGGTCACGATCACGACTTTGTCGTCGAGCCGGAATGAATCAAGCACGCTCATGCAAAAGACACCTTTGTTGTCGAGTTGCCGTCTAGCCAGTGAAGCTACCGTTTGGCCGCACGTCGGCCTAAAGGCGGACTCCCAACGCGGCGGCCGTTCTTCCAGCACCTTCGGGGCGAGGATGCCCAACGGGCAAACCCCGGTTACGGTGTAGTGAATAAAATCGCGCGTGGGAACCCCGACGCTGCGACAATCCGAGCTTGATCGGGCTGGAACCTATGCAGCTTGGACCCAAACAGGAGGTAACAGGATGAGCGAATCGCACCGCCGTAGACCGCGGTGGTCGTCGTGGTTGCTCAGTCTGATAACGGTGGCGGGCCTGGGTCTGGCCACGGCGCCCGCGCAGGCGTCGCCATTGCGGCCTCCGGCACCGCTGGACGCGCTGGCCGCCGTGGGACAGGTGGGCCCGACGATCGTCGACATCGACGCCAAGCTCGGATACCAGAGCGCCGTCGGCGCCGGAACCGGCATCGTGATCGGTCCCAGCACCGTGCTGACGAATAACCACGTGGTCGCCGGCGCCACCGACCTGACCGTGAGGTCGATCGGCAATGGTCAGACCTTCCCGGCCACAGTCATCGGCTATGACCGCAGCCACGACATCGCGGTACTGGCACTTGGCGGAGGCGGACTGCAGCCGGCCAATATCGGTAACTCCGACACGGTGACCGTCGGCGAGCCGATCGTCTCGCTGGGCAATGCCGGTGGTGCGGGCGGAGCGCCCAGCGCGGTGGACGGACGCGTTGCCGCGTTGAACCAGACGGTGTCGGCGTCCGACGCCCTGACCGGCAGCACCGAGACGCTGAACGGGTTGATCCAGGTCGACGCGGGGATACGTCCCGGTGACTCCGGTGGGCCCACCGTCAATGCCGCCAACCAGGTGATCGGCATGAACACCGCGGCATCCGAGAACTTCCACCTCGGGCGCGGGCAAGGTTTCGCGATCCCGATCAACGAGGCGATGGCCATCGCCGGCCAGATTCAGGGCGGCGGGTCCCCGACGGTGCATATCGGTCCGACGGCATTCATCGGTGTCGGTGTCAACGACGCCGCCGGCGGTGCGGGCGCCGTGATCAGGCAGGTGATTCCGAACGGTCCTGCCGCCGGGGCGGGGTTCGCCCCGGGTGACGTGATCAATTCGATCAACGGCCAACCGGTCAACTCGGCCACCGCCCTGACCGCGATTCTCGACCAGCACCATCCCGGGGACAACGTCCAGGTGGGGGTGGCGGGCCGGTCTGCCAGCGTGACGTTGGCGGATGGCCCACCGGGCTGACCTGCACAACCGCAGCTCACCCGCTGTGCTCAATTCGTTTGGCGGGCATATGGTTTGCGATGCCAGCCCTCGGGTACGTGTAAAATCGTGGACTTGACGAGCGACAGAGACGACACCGTCGAGCACGATCCGGCAGAGGGAAGTCACGTCGAAGCCGGCGTAGTCGAGCATCCCAGTGCGGATGACTTCGCCGACGCCAGGGAGTTGCCCGCCGATTCAACCTGGTTCAAGCACGCGGTTTTCTACGAAGTGTTGGTCCGGGCGTTCTACGACTCCAACGCTGACGGATTCGGTGATCTGCGCGGGCTGACCGAACGGATCGACTACCTGCAATGGCTGGGCGTCGACTGCATTTGGCTGCCACCGTTTTACGATTCGCCGCTGCGCGACGGCGGTTATGACATCCGCGACTTCTACAAGGTGCTGCCGGAGTTCGGCACCGTCGATGACTTCGTCGAGCTCCTCGACGCTGCGCACCGGCGGGGCATCCGGGTCATCAC
>DATFYT010000040.1:0-10249 GCA_035314925.1 Mycobacterium sp.
GGAGGCGCGGCGTTCGCCGGGATCGCGCAGCCGCCACACCTCCGAGAGGTGTTGCGTCCAGGGCAGATCGGTGCACAGTTGGGCGAATGTGCCGCCGCGGGCCTTGACCGGAGCCAGCTGATGCTCATCTCCGACCAGGACGGTCTTGGCGCCGGCTGCGGTGGTGGCGGTCAGCAGTTGGCGCAGGTCACCGGTGCCGACCATGGCGGCTTCGTCAACGACGACCAGGGTGTGCGGGCCGAGCTCTAATTTCTTGTCACGCACCAGTTGCAGAGCTTTGGCGATCGTGTGGCCGTGGTCTCCGGCGCCTTCGCGGATCGCGATGTCGACGGCCTTGCCGGTCGGCGCGAGCACCAGCACCGTCCCGTTGATCCGGCGGTGCGCGGCGGCGCACAGGGCGCGCATCGAGGTGGTCTTACCCGCGCCCGCCGGCGCGGACAGCGGCTGGATCAGCCAGGGTGAGCGCCCGATGTTCTCGACGGCGCGCTTTTGATCCGCCGACAGCGCTGCCGTGTCATCGTCTGTGATCCACAGCAGTGCGCGGTCGTTGCGCGCGTCGACGAGATCGAGCACCGCGGCTTCTTCTTCCAGGATGGCATCGAGGGTGAAGCGCTCGTGGCCCTCGCGCTGATGTGCGGCGCGTGGCGCGGTGAGCCGCACCGCGATCTCGTCGACGGCGGTTTCGACCAGCTCCCGTGGGGTGCGCTCGGTGTCGACGGGCAGTTGCGCGCCGAGGATCTCGACGAGGTCGGCGCGGGCGAACGCGGCCTTGTCGATCTTCTCCGCCGCGCCCGCGAGGCGCGCCCGATCGACCGGGGTGCGCGCTGCTGTGCGCCGCGCCGCGCGCGCCGCGCCGAAGGCCGCGCGGTCCAAGTGCAGACCGCGCGCATCGGCACGCCACTGCTGCACCAACTGCGCCCACGCGAGTTCTTCGGGTTTGGCGGGGCGGGTGGCTTTCTGCGCGGCCGCCAGCTGCGCTGCTGTCAAGGGTTTGTCGATGACGTGCAGGTTGTGGGCAGCCCATTCCCGTAGCTGAGTGGAGCGCCGCGACCAGGCGGTGATCGTCTCCCGGTCGACGCCCGCCAATTCGGCCATCCCCGTGGACGGGTCGACCGGCGACCACTCGAGGCCCAGGGATTGGCGCAGTGCGCGGCGCAGGGTGGCCTGATAGATCACCCCCGCCGCGCGGGCCTCGTGATACAGCGAGGTCCCGTCGATGGACACCATTCGTCCGTCGGCGCGGGCCTGGCGGTTGGGCACGATGACGTGGGTGTGCAGGTGCGGGTCCCCGCACCGCGAGGTCTCGTGCTGATCGGCGATCGCCGCCAAGCCGGGCAGGCGCACGAGATCCTTCTCGCCGGTGCGCGCGTTGTGCACCCGGGTGTAGCCGGCATGCGCGGCCAGATACTCCATCGCCTCGGACAGCGCGGCGGTGTGGGCGTCGGCGATCGCCTTGGCGACCACGCCATCAGCGCGCAGTGCCCGAACCAGCGACACACTCTTGGGCGCGCAGAACGTCAGATCGAACCCGTGCACACCGCGCAGCCCGAAAGCCCGCCCCTGCGCACCGTTGGGAGCGATGCCGTCGTCGAGCCAGCGGGCCACCAGCTCGGCATCGGCCTCACCCCCCACCCGCTGGGCGTCGGTGAGGCCCACCAGCGCGGCGACGGTGTGGGTGTCGCCGGCCAGCAACCATGTCGGGGTGCGGGTTTCGTGTTCTGAGTAGTACTCCCCCAACCCGCCACCCGCACGCGCCAAATCACGGCTCGCGGTCTCGGCGGCCCGGGCGGTGCCGATGTAGTAGTTGATCGACCACCGCTTGAGCTTGGAAATCGTCAACACCTGACCCACCCACCCACAGTGACTGCGGCGCACCGCGATGTGGTGGCCGTGGTTGTGGCACTTACTGTGCCACAACCATTCTCGCACATTGTGCAAATGTGCCGTGCAGAAATTTCGAGACAGCGTTGGTGGAACTAGCTGTCCTGCAATGGCTTTGATATGGGTTGAGTATAGATGAATTGCGTTGAGTGTGGATGGTGGTGAGTTGAGAACGATTGAGATGCTTCGATGAGAATCGAGGGTGAGTTGCCGTGAATCGAGTCGGCCGATCCCCCGCGCGCGGGCGGGCGCGCGATCATCGTCAGTGCCGAAAACTTTTGCATGAAGCAGTATCCGGGAGGCTTACGCTCATGTAATACCGCGTTGATCGTAAGCGGGAAGGATCGGACCACCATGGGCAACGACGTCGACGAAAGGTGGCTAAGCCGCCAGGAACTTGCTGATCGCTACGGGCTGCCAGTCAAGACGATCGCGCAGTGGGCTTCGAAAGGGACCGGTCCGCTTTACGCACGGATGGGTCGGCACGTCCGATATCGCCTCAGCGACGTCGTCGACTGGGAATCTGCGAGGATCGACGACCTACGTGAGGCCACACACCGCGCTGCGGCAATCCACCACCAGGAGTTCGAACAGGTCGCGCCTACCGCCTCTCGAGACGCAAACGACGACAGCGTTGGGAATGTGCGATGATCCCCATCATTTATGACCTTGCAGAGGCGGCGCGCATCCTCGGATTCTCCGAGTCCTATCTTCGAGCGAAACTTCGCGATCGAACCTTCGCCGGGATGAAACGAGCGGGCAGATGGGCGATGACCGAAGCCCAGATCGAAGCGGCGATCGAGTCGATGTGTATCGATGCGAGGCCAGCCGATCCGCCTTCGCCCTCTGGATTGTCGAGGCATAGTCGATATGGCCGTCGACTGCGTACGCAACGCGGCGCCTGACAGGTTCCCGTTGTAGGAGTTCTGCGACGGGGGTCAACGGTATTCCTGCGGCGCCTTAGCTCAGCGCCAACCCAATAGCCTCAGCGGCCGCTTCCGCGCTGCGCCGATCAAGGTGTCCGTAGACACCGATGGTGGTCTGGATGGACTCGTGGCCTAGATGCTGCTGGATGACCGGCAAGGGAACGCCGGCCTGGATCATCCACGACGCACAGGTGTGTCGAAGGTCGTGCACTCGTGGCGACTTCGTTAGACCCGCCTTGATCGCCGCTTCGCGGGCCGGCTTCCAGCCGCCGTTAAAGAACTCCTGTGCGCGAACGGGGTTGCCCGCACCGTTTGTGAACAAAAAACCTCGTGCGGCGAGGTCTGCGGCCTCAAGGGCGGCGGCCGGTAGGCTGATCGTGCGGACGGATTTCTTCGTCTTCGGCGGGCCGATCTCCGGCCGGTAGTCACCGGAGTACTTCCACGCCTTATTGATTCGACAGGTCTTCGCTGCCGCATTGATGTCCGCGGCAGTGAGTGCCGTCGCCTCCGAGAAGCGCATGCCCGTGGTCACCAGCCAGGTGGCTAGATTCTTCCAGCGGTCGCGCACGATGTGATCACGCAGCAGGCGGAAGTCTTCCGGTGTGAGAAAAACCGTCTCCTCGACCCGGGTATGCGGCAGGCGGCGACCCTGGCACGGGTTGGAAGCGAGCACTCCAGCCCTTACTGCGGCGTTCAAGGCGCCCGACAGAAACCCGTGCTTATTCGCGATGGTCTTTCCGCTCCCAGCGAGCTGCTTGACCCAGCGCGCGATCGTCGTCTCGGTCACCGCCGTCACCGGCGTGGAGCCAAACACCGGGTCGATGTCTCGCGCGACGTAGGTGCGGTAACGCCCGAGGGTCGCCGGCTGGACGCCGGTCAGGTTGTCGATGTGGGTGTACAGCCACTCGGTGACCGTCGGGACGTGATGCCCTATCTCGTCGAGCTCGATGATGCGCAGTGCCTCATCGGGGCCGTGGTCCTCCAGCAGCGTCTTGAAACGTTCTGCGGCCGGGAGGTTTTCGAAGGTCAGCGAGCGTTGGCGGCCGTCCTGACGCCACAAGACCCGGTAGGTGTTCCCGGTGCGGTTTTTCTGGGTGTGGATGCTTGCCACAACCCTTGATGTTACGTGAGCTGTTACGTCGTTGCCGACGAAACTTCAGAAAGCGCCTCTTAGCTGCTATTTTCTGGTGGAGCTAAGGGGATTCGAACCCCTGACCTACTCGATGCGAACGAGTCGCGCTACCAACTGCGCCATAGCCCCTGATCGCTAGCAGGCTACCAGTCGCGAGGTCAGCCGCCGAACCGGTTACTGCCCGGCGGCGCGTGGCAAGTCGCTGTGCCAGCCGTATTCCCGCGCATACGGCGCGCGGTCGAGATGCTCGAAGATCGGGTCCTCGTCGTCGATGTCGAGAACCACGGCCCCCGGGCGTCTCAGCCGGGCCGGGACCACGTCGAACTCGCGGTCATAGGCGTTCTCCACGCCCAGCCGCGACCGGGCCATCCGCTGCATCCGGCGACGCTGCACTCGCTCCTCGATCCGGGTCTGCCTGCGCAGATATCCCAGGTAGAGTACCGTCACCGCGGCGGCGCTGCCGCAGAACCACCAGGCCGTCGACGTCAGCAGGAACGCTGTCGCCGCCGATCCGATCAACGTCAGCGCCATGACCAACAGCACCTTCCTGCGGAAGGCGTATTTTCGCGCGCTGACCGCAGCGGCGGTGTTCTCGTCGTATCGATGCCGCCGCGCGAATGCGTGTGTGACGGTCGCCGGCGGTTCCTCAGCGACCGGTATCCCGGAGGTGTCGTCGACGTATTCGTATTGATCGTCGTCCTCGTCCTCGACGGCTTCGTCCTCGACGGCTTCGTCCTCGTCGTCGGCGTCCTCGGTCTCGAATTCCGCGTCGGTGTCCTCGTCTTCGGTCTCGATCTCGGCCACCGGCTGAGGCTGCTCGTCGGCCGCGGGCTGTGGAGCGGAGTCCGTGTCGTCTACCTCGTCATCCAGATCCTCGGGCTGCGTCTCCTCGACAGACACTGCGGCTGCGACGGTGACGGCTGGGCCGCGCGATAGCGGCATTTCCTCGGTGTCGTCCGAGTCGAGGTCGTGGTGTTCGTCCTGGTCGGGCTGCCAGTCGGGGTTACTACGATGCCCTGCTGCAGGTCCGCCCCGCTTGAGCAGCCGACCGGCCGCACCGCTGTTGAGCACGCGGGTCGCCAAGGCGACGTCGCTGGTGCGCCGCACCGCATCCCGCTTGCTGACCAACATTGGCACCAGCACGAACAGCCAGAGCACCACGAGCGATATCCATAACAATGATTGCGGGATGCTTGGCATGACCTGCTCCTTTCCCCGCCAGGCTAGGCCGGTAATCGGCGCATCCGGTCGAGGCGCGCCCAGGACAATTACACACCTGTAATTTGCAGCTTACAAGCACCATCAGTAACAAATGTCACATTTGCAACACGATCACGCCCAGGAGGCGTGCCCGTCGCGCACCAAAGCCGACGTCACCGACCCGTAAACCTCTTCGGCGGTCAGCCCCACCAACAGGTGATCCCGCCAGTCCCCCTCGACTTGGAGGTAACGGCGCAGCAGCCCCTCCTCGCGGAACCCGACCTTTGCCAGCACTGCCCTGCTCGCCGCATTCTCCGGTCGCACGGTGGCTTCCACGCGATGCAACATGACCGGGCCGAAGCAATGATCGAGGCCCAGCGCCAACGCGCCGGTGGCGACTCCGCCACCGGTGACCGAGCTGGCCACCCAGTAGCCGATCCATGCCGACCGCAACGCCCCGTGCGTGACGTTGCCGATCGTCAGCTGACCACAGAACTGGCCTTCCAGTTCGATCACATACGGCAGCATGCGGCCCCTGCGGGCTTCCGACCGCAGACTCGAACACACCGCCGGCCACGACGAAATCGTATGCCGCGCAGCCCAATCAGCCTCGGTGCTGGGCTCCCACGGTTCCAGATGGGCACGGTCGGCCAGCCGGGCGCGGCTCCACTGAGCGGCGTCGCGCATGCGCACCGGCCGCAGCCGGATCACACCGGCGGAGACGCGCAGCGGTCCCACGGCCATCGGCCAGCCGGGATGCTGGGAGCTGGAGCGCCACGGGTTCACGAGTGGGGGCCACCGTGTCGCTCAGCCACGCTGAGCCAGAAACGCGACGTCGACGATCTCGCCGATGCGGATCTGCTCGGCCTCACGGGGAATCACGACCAGACAGTTTGCCTCAGCGAGCGTTGCCAGCAAATGCGACGAGGCGCCGGGCGCACCGCCCAGCGCCTGCACCAGATATTCGCCGGTGTCCTGATCACGCATCAGCTGTCCGCGGAGAAAGCCTTTGCGGCCGGCGACCGACGTGATCGGCGACAGCGTGCGGGCCTGCACTACCCGGCGCATCGGCTGCCGCTTACCCAACGACAACCGGATCAGCGGTCGAACCATCACCTCGAAAACCACCAACGCGCTGACCGGGTTCGCCGGCAACAGAAAGGTCGGGACACCCTCGCGGCCCAGCTGCCCGAAACCCTGGACGGAGCCGGGATGCATTGCGACCCTGGTGACTTCCATCTCGCCGAGCTCGGACAGCACCGAGCGCACGGCCTCCGCCGCCGCGCCGCCTACCGCGCCGGCGATCACCACGATCTCGGCACGGTTGATCTGCCCCTCGACGACTTCGCCGAGCTGTTCAGGGTCGTTGCTGACGATGCCGACCCGATTCACCTCCGCGCCCGCGTCCCGGCCGGCGGCCGCCAGGGCGTAGGAGTTGACGTCGTAGACCTGTCCATTGCCCGGAGTGCGCGAGATATCGACGAGCTCGCCGCCGACCGCCAGCACGGACAGCCGTGGGCGCGGGTGGACCAAAACCCGGTCACGGCCCACCGCGGCCAGCAACCCGACCTGGGCGGCACCGATGATCGTTCCGGCCCGCACCGCGACATCGCCGGGCTGGACGTCGTCGCCGGTGCGCCGCACGTAGGCACCCGATCGCACGCCGCGCAGCACCCGCACCCGCGACTGTCCGCCGTCGGTCCATCGCAGCGGCAGGACCGCATCGGCCAGCGTCGGCAGCGGGGCACCGGTCTGCACTCGCACCGCCTGACCCGGCTGCAGCCTGCTCGGGGTACGCGTGCCGGCGTCGACGTGGCCCATCACCGGCAGCGTCACTCCGCCAGGCGCAGAAGGCGATTCGTCCGTCTCGCCCGGGACGGCGCGCAGATGGTCCTCGCCGTTTTGATCGATGGACGGCCCGGACTCACCGACGCCGAGCACGTCGACACTGCGGACTGCGTAGCCGTCGATCGCGGCCTGGTCGAAGCCGGGCAGCGGACGCTCGGTCACGACTTCTTCGGCGCACATCAGCCCCTGCGCCTCGGCGATCGCAACGCGAACCGGCCTCGGCGCCACCGCAGCGGCCGACACCCGGGTTTGTTGCTCCTCCACCGAACGCACAGCGCGCCTTTCTGCCGTCACAGCGGTGCGGGCACAAACCGCGCCAGTGAGGCCGATCTGACTGCCCGCCTCCTCCGCGGGCCGCTGGGCCGCCCGCATCGTCGTCGGGCGCCGCTAGTCTCCGGCCAGACCCAATCGGGTCACCAGCCACCGCCGTAATTCCGGGCCGTAATCGTCACGGTCCAGTGCAAAGTCAACCGCAGCCTTGAGGTAGCCGCCGGGATTTCCCAAGTCGTGTCGGGAGCCACGATGCACGACAACGTGTACCGGGTGCCCTTCGCGGATCATCAACGCGATGGCATCGGTGAGTTGCATTTCGCCGCCTGTGCCCCGCTCGATGCGCCGTAGCGCGTCGAAGATGGCGCGGTCGAGGACGTAGCGGCCGGCGGCGGCATACAACGACGGAGCGTCCTCCGGATTCGGCTTTTCCACCATGCCGTTGACCTTCAGCACGTCTTTGTCGGCGCCGGGCACCGGCTCGATGTCGAAAACCCCGTAGGCGCTTATCTCTTCGGGAGAAACCTCGATCGCACACAACACCGTGCCGCCGTGGGCGGCGCGCACCTTCGACATCGTCTCCAGCACGCCGGTCGGCAACACCAGGTCGTCGGGCAGCAACACCGATACCGCGTCCTCGTCGTCGGCCAGCACCGGCTCCACACAGCTGATGGCGTGTCCCAGACCGAGTGGCTCGGCCTGCACGACGGACTCGACTTTGATCAACCCCGGCGCGCGACGGACCTTCGCCAGCATGGCACTCTTGCCCCGCGCCTCCAGCGTGCCCTCGAGTACCAAGTCTTCGACGAAGTGCGCGACGACACTGTCCTTGCCCTCGGAGGTGATGATCACCAGCCGCTCGGCCCCGGCCTCGGCCGCTTCGGCGGCCACCAACTCGATGCCGGGCGTGTCGACGACCGGCAACAGCTCCTTGGGCACCGTCTTGGTCGCGGGGAGAAAACGCGTGCCCAAACCGGCCGCGGGAACAATCGCTGTGCGCGGAACCGGAACCTGTGAGCTTGGCATCGTTGAAACCATATCGTTGACCGTGTGGCGACCGCGGGCAAGTCCGAATTGCGGGAGCAGCTGCTGGCAGCCCGCCGTTCGATCGCCGACGATGTCCGGGCCGGCGAGGCGCGATCACTGACCGAACACCTCGATGCGGTGGTGAGCAGCGACAGCACGGTGTGCGCCTACGTGCCCGTGGGCGGCGAGCCGGGATCGACCGAGATGCTGGATCTGTTGCTGCGACGGACCCGCCGGGTGCTGCTGCCGGTCGCGCGTACCACTACCGACGACTCACCGGTCGCGCTGCAATGGGGCGAATACCGGCCCGGGCAACTGGTGGCCGCCCGGTTCGGACTGCTCGAACCGGCCGAACCGTGGCTGCCGGCGACGACGCTGGCCGAGGCGAGCGTCGTGTTTGTTCCCGCGCTCGCCGTCGACCGCGCGGGCGTGCGGCTGGGACGAGGCCGCGGTTTCTACGACCGCACGCTGGTGCACCGGGATCCGCGGGCGCGCCTGATCGCGGTGATCCGCGACGAGGAGCTGCTCGACGAGTTGCCGCACGAGCCGCACGACGTGCCGATGACGCACGCGCTGACCCCCCGACGCGGCCTGATCGAACTCGGCGGCGGCGCTTAGCAGCCGCGCAGCACCTGCCGCATAGCGTCTTTCTCCCTGCCCGACACCCACAGCTGATAGTCCGTCTTGACCTCGACCTGACGGGCGACAAACGCGCACCGAAAGGCCACATTCGGCGGCAACCACGAAGCCGCGTCGCGGAACGCCTTGTCGAAGTTGGCCTGACCGACGACGGCCAGCAGATTGCGCGGGTCGTTGGCGAAGTCGCGGCGGCGTTGCTCGTCCCAGAACCGTGCGCCCTTGTACCAGGCGTCCGACAGCGAAACCACGTGGTCGATCTGCACGGCGGGAGACGTATCGGGACCGCGAACGAAGGCGATGGTCGCTCCGGTGTAGGGATCGTGCAGGATGCCGCTCTGCGCGAAGCAGGTCCCGGGCCGCACCTGCAGGTCGGTCAGATCGCGACGCAGGATGTCGTCGCGGGTATTGCAGCCGTTGTGGCCGAACTCCACGTTGACGTCGTCACTCCAGGGCTCACCGAAGCTGGCGCGGTTGAAATCCTGGAAACGGTCCCAGCCCTTGACCGGCAGTGCGTCAAGCTCGTGACGGGCAACGTTGTAGGCCGGGCTCGCGGGGAACTCCTGCGGCTCGGGTTCCCGGCCCCGGAAGTCGCGGACGTAGATCCACCCGACACCGGCGGCGATCACCAGGATGATCACCAGGGCCAGCCCGTCCCTCCACCGGCCACGCCGGGCGGGAATGACACGCGCCACATAGCGGTTCTAGCACTTGAGACTGTAGAGTGCTAACCGTTTAGACCATCACGGAGGTTTGTGTGCCGACATACAGCTACGCGTGCACCGAATGCGATAACCGGTTCGATGTGGTTCAGGCCTTCACCGACGACTCCCTGACCACGTGTGACAAATGCTCCGGTCGGCTGCGCAAGCTGTTCAACTCCGTCGGCGTGGTGTTCAAGGGCAGCGGTTTCTACCGCACCGACAGCCGCGAGTCGACGAAGAGTCCAAGCAACGGGTCGGCGACGTCGAGCTCGTCTTCGGGCACCGAAGGGTCGAGCAGCAGCGAGAAGTCCGGCGCATCGGAAAAGTCGAGTGGCTCCGGCGACAAATCGTCGGATTCGGCGAGCTCGAAGGCCTCGCAGTCCGCGGCGGCCGCCGCCAGCTAGCCGGTTATCCACAAGCGACTGCCCGGCGGCCGCGCATACCACCCAGCGCCACTTACCGTTGCGGCGTGGGGGATTCCCTGAAATCGCTGAATCCGTCGCTGGCGACCCGGATCTCGCAGTGGTTGCGCCCCGACTGGTCACGAACCCTGCTGGCCCGGCGTGTCGCCGCGGCAGGGCTTGTCGTCCTTGCCGGTGTTGCGGCTCTGCGGCCCGACCCCGACG
>DATFYT010000041.1:0-98164 GCA_035314925.1 Mycobacterium sp.
CAACCACGAGAGCTTCGACCAACATGTCGGCGACGTCGTGTTCGCACCCCAGGGTTCCTTCCACTACTTCGAGAACCGCGGGCCGGCCGACATGAAGATAGTGATCATCCAGAACACGAGTACGCCCGAATCCAAAGACAATATCGGCATAGGTGAGTCCCTCAGCATGCTTCCGCCCCGGGTGTTGTCCGCCGTCTTCGGCGTTCCCGCAGAGACATTCAAGCCCTTCAAAAAGTTCGACAACGCGATCGTCATCCTGCGATCCCACTAAGGACGAGTCAATGACCGATGACGCGGCACGCTTCGGCGATCCCCGCCTACCCGCGGAAACGATCACCTCGCAATCGCACCTGTTCCATCTCACCGCCGTGCCCCCCATAACGTATGACGGGGGTACACAGCAGCAGGCACATGAAGACAATTTCCCGATACTTAAAGGTCAAGAGGCCAGCATCCAGCTGATCACGTTGCAGCCCGGCGCTATTCGCGAGCCGCACTGGCATCCCAGCGCGTGGGAGATCAACCTGGTCACCAAAGGAGTCGCGAGCTGGGTCCTTGTCGACGGGAACGGCAACCACGAAAGTTTCGACGCCCACGTCGACGACCTCGTGTTCGCACCCCAGGGTTCCTTCCACTACTTCGAGAACCGCGGCACGGAAGACCTGGACGTGCTGATCATCCAGAACGTCAGTGCACCTGAAGACAAAGACAACATCGGCATCGGCGAGTCCGTCAGTAAGCTTCCGCCCCAAGTGTTGTCCGCTGTCTTCGGCGCTCCCGCAGAGACGTTCAACTCGTTCAAGAAGTTCGACAGCGCGGTCACCATCCTGCGATCGCACTAATCACCCCATCAGCGTCGCGGCGAGCGTGCCGCCCAGCTCGTAGGCACGCTCGCGGACTCCGGCATCGATTGCGCCGGTGATCTCCAACACGTCGGCGGCTTTGGCCAACGATAATCCGGTGGCCACTTTCTCCACTGCCGTCGTCGCACCGACAGTGTCGTTGTTGCCGTGCACCCAGAGGCCGTAGGGGCGGCCCGCCACGTGGTCCAAACTCGGGTAGTACACGGTGTCGAAGAAATGGTTCGTCGCCGCAGTGATGCAGCTTCGCTACCTCACCCAACAATCACCCCTCCATCAACTGGGCAGCGACCGTCGCGCCAAGGTTCCAACACGCCTCGACATCGCTCTTGCTCGGTTTACCTGAAACCACCACGGTCTCTGCGGCTTTGACCCAGCCCAGCCCGGTCGTGATGGTGTCGACCGCGCGCTCGGCCCCCTCAGTGCCCTCGTTGCCGTGGAGGTACAGGCCGAACGGTCGGCCGCGTGTCGAATCGAGCAGCTGGTAATAGGCGCAGTCGAACGCGTGCTTGAGAGCACCCGAAATGTAGCCGAGGTTGGCCGGACTGCCCAGCAGGTAGCCGTCGGCCTCAAGCATCTCGACGGGTGACACGGTGAGCGCCGGTCGCCGCACGACCTCAACGCTCTCGATCTCGGGGTCGGTCGCCCCGGCCACTACCGCCTCGAACATCTCCTGTGTATGCGGAGACGGCGTGTGGTGGACGATCAGCAAGCGCGGCATTGACAACCTCCGGTCTTCTACTCCAACTGACCAATGAGCACGACCACCGATGATGTAAACACCGCATTGCGCTGCACCGCTACGGGGCATGGTCGATGAACACCCCGGTTGCCCGACGGGCCAGCCGAGCCGCGTGTGGCGAAGACACCAACGATGCTCGCAATCTGCGCTGCCACCCGCGTGCGACCGGGCGGACGCCGCTTACGACTGCTGACCACGATCGGCGCGACGACGCACCGTGACCACGCGGCGCACACCCCGGAATGCGTAGCCGGCCGCCACGACCGACGCCGCAATCGTGGTAATGAACACGGGCAGCCAGCTGTCCCGGTCGTGGTCGACAGACCACCAGACAATCGAGAAGAGCACCGTGCAGAGAAATAGGACGATGTCACGCCAGTTTCCTTCATAGGAACTGGCGGCGGCGCGCAGCCGGCGTGCCTTGTCGTTCGCCGCGACCAATTCATCGATGCGTTCGTTGATGCTGCGCCGCAGCGCCTCCCGCCGGGCCACCTCGACTTCAGGCAGCTGCTCGAGCAGCTCCAGGTCTTGTTTGATCCCCTCCCGCAAGCCGGGACCCCTGAGTTGCCCCACCGCAACGCCGAGCAGCGCACCACCGAGGACGGGAGCTGCGCCCATCGCCATCGCCGCCATACCGGGCATTGTGACCTCCACCTTCCTCTCGCTCCGCAATCCTTTGCATCGACCCCACGGTGACGTTGCGATCAGCGTTTCGTTTCAATGCCGGTGGGGTCGGGTTGGCTACCGGCGGCCAAACCGCCGGAACATCACTTCATGATGGCAAGGTTGTGCCAAAAATTCTTGAGGCTGTCGGTACCGCCGAAAAGCGTGGTGAAGTTCGTGGAGTCGACGAGGACGATGTCGCCGGCACGCCAGCCCGACGCCGGCATCCAGATCAGCGCGTTGAATTCGGTGTTGCCCGCCGCGGTGAAGGGATGGGGCCTCGAGGGATCGATCCGTTGACGACCCAACACCCGCACCGAGTCGCTCTCCGGAGCGGTGAGTTCGTAGTGCGGCAGGTGGGGATGGAAGTTGAACGTGGTGACGTTGTCGAGCAGCCTCGCGGCGTCCAGATCGCGGACCGCGGTCAGGGGTGCGATCTGCTTGGTGCCCTCGACAACAGCGGGACGCAGCCCCCAGGTGTTGTGCACCGGGACCTCGAGGGCCGTCATCAGGGAGCGGGTGTACTGCCCGAATCGCTGTTGGCGAGGCACTAGCGGGTCGCCGTGGTGCTGGTATTCAACCTGACGCTGAGCGAAATCGTCGGTAAAGCCCACGTCGTGATGCGGGGCCAATAACAAGCAGGTGCCCTCGCGCTGCAGCCATTCCCGCATGGCGCTGATCTCTTCCGGTGCAGCTTCTTGTTCCGACAAGATGTGGTCCAGCCCGAACACCATCAGGGTGTCGGTGTCGGCAAGGATCCGCTCGTCGATCGGGAGTTTGTAGCCAGCCTGGTCGATGCGCTGGAAGACGGCGACCGGATGGCCGGTGGCTTCGCCAGCCAGATCCTGGAAAGCCAGCGCCGAGCGGTGGAAAAGTTCCAGGGTGCCGGCGATCCCTTGGAGGAAGTGTGCCTCATCGTATTCCGGTGTCTCGTAGCCCGGCCATAAGGCGTTGCGGACTTCGGTCATGGTGGAGAAGCGGTTGTACATCGCGGCCGGGTCGCGTTGGGCTTCCCACGGGTAGCTCCAAGTCCAGTAGATGCTGATGCGCCGCTGACCTGGAGTGTGCTTGCGCGGGATGTGGCTTTGGTTGTAGGTCCGCGCCGGTGGAAGTGCGCCCATGGTGGTTCCTTAGTGTGATCAGTCGAGCGCCGCGAGGTATCGCATGGCGTTGATGCCGGGCAGGAAGAAGTACGCCCCACCCCTGAGGGTGGTGAATGCCGGCAAGCCTTCGTGGACTTTGCGGATCGGCCGCTTGGGAATCGTGAACTCCAGTGTGCCGTCCTGGGTACCGCATATCGGGTCGTGCTCGTTGCCGAGCTCGTGGAAGGTGCGGTCGTTGATCCAGACGTTCTGGGCGAACTCGAATTGCCGAACCAGGCTGGCGCAAATGATGAACGCGGCGATGCCACGATCGACCCCGCCGTCAGGCGCGCCCTCGGGCAGGGCAGGACCGTAGGTGGCACCCCGGCGAATCATCCTGCGCCGGTTCATGTAATGCGCGGTGTCGCGTGGGTTGAGGCGTCGCGCGTGCGATCCGAGCGGGCAGGCATACCCGAGTGGATCCATCTCCTTGTAGTTGAAGTCGTTGTTGCGCATGGGATCCGCGCCGAGCTCAGGGTCATCCTTGTCCGGTGCCAACACAAGTGGTGCGCCGCTGCGCCAGCGTCCCATGAACTTTGCCGCGAGTAGCTCCTCATCGTCCGGCGTCTCGGCCTTCTCCCGGATATAGTCGCGGAACAGTCCAACGTGCTCCTGCAACCGCCGGTAGGCCATGTAGCTTCCATTGCGGGCCAGGACTTCTGGCTGCGGCAGGTTGACCGGCGGCCCCTTCTCGTCGGGGTAACCCAGGATGAACTCGCCGGGCTTGAGCGCCGCGCCCGAACCCGGCGTCGGCTCTTCGCCCGATCCCTCGATCACCGGCTGCGACAACCTGTCCCGGAACCCGAAGTGATCATGGGCAAAATTGAACGGCGGCGTCGCGTTCAGATCCAACACTGACAGACTGCGCACACCGTCGCACCGGGCCACCAGCTCGTCATGCACCCCGGTTGCCCGCGCATGTTCGGCGTCGTCGCGAGCAAACAGGATCGCGATCGCGTGCAAGTCTGCACCCGCCAGTCCACCCACCCAATTTTCTGGGCGGGCGGCCCCGGTATCGCCCAAGATGTCGGCCCGGGCGGCCATGCCCTGGCGAAACTCCTCCGGGAAAGTTTCGAGGGATTCCTCGGGAACCCCGAGCGCCCGCAAGCCATTCCACGTGAATGCCAGCGTGACCCACCGCTTGGTGCTATCCATCGAGGCTTGCGCCGCGGCAGCAGATTCGACCACGGGGATCAGCTCGGACAGCCACGCCCGACCCCCGGCCGGGTTGCTGAACGTCAGGAACTCATAGCGCCCGGTCATCGCCGGTGTACGGGTCAGCAGAATGTGCTGGATATCGTCGAACTCAAGCATCCGCGCACCGCCTGGTGCGGATCACTGCATCTGATCAAGCATGTCGGAAAACGCCGCTTTGAGCCGCAGGGCTTTTTTGATCTCGTCGGCCGTAACGTACGGGTACGCACCGTACTCCAAGAAACTGGGGCACTGGTGCTCACGAACGAACTGCACGAAGGCGTCAGGGTTCTCTTTCCAGTCTTCTGGGAAGCCCTCCAGGTTGGTGAAGACGGTCGTGATGCCTGTCTGGCTGAACAGCTGAACCGCGTCCTCGGTGTACTTGTCGAAGTCGGTGTCGAAGATGCCCTGGTACTGAAAATGCAGCCCCGAGCCGACGTCGAACAGTACCCACCGCAAGTAATGCAGCCGCAGCGGCGCCAGCACGTCGGGACTCCCGGCAATCGCTTCCTCGATCTGCTTGCCGTACGCGCGGACGGCCTCTTCGCGCCCCTCCTTGACCTTCGCGATGATCGAAAAGCCATAGCAGGCAGGAGTTCTCGGATAGACCGGACCGTATCTGCCCCGCTCGAGCTCGAAGTACCCTTCCTTAGGAATCGCCTTCGCCGCTGGCTTGCTCCAATCGTGATCGCTCGTCGGCATCCTCGGACTCCCGTCTATGCATCCGTGCCGAACACTACGCCCCCTGGACCATTTCGTCGGCGGCCATTCGACCAGGCGACCACTGTTGCTTCGGTGTTCATCGGGGAGGCTCCGTCGGTCATCCCCGCTAGTCCTCAGTTCCTCGACAGCCCTGCGCGAGCCAACAGCAAGCCGCTGACCATCAACACCCAGACGGGGTGGGCTGCTTAGCAGGTAGCCGTCAGCCTCAAGCATGTCGACCGCCGCGCCCTCAATCGCGGCGTCGGTCGCACCGGCCGCCACTGCCTCGAACATCTCCTGCATATACGGCGACGGGGTCTGGTGAATTACCAAGAGTGTTTTGCTCATTCGCGACGTTGCAGTTCGACGGCGTTCCTCATGGCTTCCCGCGCGCGGCCGCGATCTCCGGCGTAGTCGTAGGCGCGTGCCAACCGGTACCAGCGCCGCCAGTCGTGCGGGTCACTGTCCAGTTCAGCACGGACCGTGTCGAACAGGGCATCGGCCGCGTCCCGGTCGATGCGACCCGACGGCCGCCGCGGCAGCGCGCTGACATCGAGCTCCATCCCGTCCTGGGCGACGAGCCGGGCCAGCTTCTGATGGGCGAAGCCGGCCCGCAACGTGGCGATCATCGCCCACAGCCCGATCGCGGGCAGGATCAACACCGCCACACCCAAGGCCACCGCGACGAGGCGCCCCGAGCCGATCATCAGCACGGCCGACCGGCCGAGCAACGCGATGTACGCCAGCAGCGCCGCGCACATGAACGCGATCGTCAGCTGGATGCGCACATTGCGCTCAGGTGTTCCGTTCCCGGTCATTGCAGGTTGAGCAGCGCTTCAATCCCTACCGTCAGGCCCGGATGTTCGGCGACCCGGCGGACCGCCAAAAGCACACCGGGCACGAACGACGTGCGGTCCATGCTGTCGTGGCGGATGGTCAGGGTCTCTCCCGCGGTGCCGAACAACACTTCCTGATGGGCCACCAGGCCGGCCAACCGCACCGAGTGCACGGGGACACCGTCGACGTCGGCGCCGCGAGCGCCCGGCAAGCCCGTCGTGGTGGCATCCGGGTTGGGCGGCAACTCTTTTCGCGCCTCAGCGATCAGCGCGGCGGTTCGAGCCGCGGTTCCGGACGGGGCATCGGCCTTGTGCGGGTGGTGCAGTTCGATGACCTCGACCGACTCGTAGAACGGTGCCGCCTGCTTGGCGAAATGCATGGACAACACCGCCCCGATCGCGAAGTTGGGCGCGATGAGCACCGAGACGTCCGGTTTGGCGGTCAGCCACGCCCGCACCTGTTGCAGCCGTTCGTCGGTGAAGCCGGTGGTTCCGACGACGGCGTGAATTCCGTTGTCGATCAGGAACTTCAGGTTGTGCATCACGACATCGGGATGGGTGAAGTCGATGACGACCTCGGTTTGGTTGTCGGTCAGCAGGCTCAGCGAGTCACCAGCGTCGACCTCGCCGGACAGCGTGAGATCCTCGGCGGCCTGCACCGCCTGCACCATCGTTGCGCCGACTTTGCCCTTCGATCCGAGCACTCCTACCCGCATGCCTTCACCCTAGAGCGTGTCGAAGTTGTCCACAGTTGCGCCTTTATCCACAATTGACGCTTCGGCGGCGGTCGCGCCCGGTCTGCGCGGGTAGCGTTTCGAACATGGGTTCGATTTGTATCGCGGTGCCGCCCGAGGTGGCCGCTGCCCTCGATGCGCTTGATGCAGCGGTGGCGACGATCGGTGAGATGAACCTCGACAACTACGGGGCTAGAGTGCGGCTGCACGCACTCGAGCGGCTCGAGACTGCCCGACGCCAGCAGATGGTGCCCAGCCATGACCTCATCGTGGGCCTGGTCAAAGAGGATCCGGCCGACATCGGTGGCCCGGTGCATAAGGTGATCGCCGACTGGCTGCGGATCACCTGCGCCGAGGCGCGCCGCCGCACGCGCGATGCCGAACAGCTCGCACCGCGGGTGACGATCACCGGCGAGACGTTGCCACCAGAGTTGCCGGCGACTGCCCAGGCCTGGCGAGACGGTGTGCTGGACCAGCAGCACTTGCGAGTGATCCAGACATTCGTTCGTGACCTGCCGGCGGACACTCCGGTCGACACCGTCGAGTGCGCGGAGCGCTTCCTGGCCGAGCAGTCGGCCGAGCTGCGGCCCGACCAGTTGGAGAAGGTGGCGAACCGGTGCGCAGTGCTGATCAACCCCGACGGCAAGTTCTCCGACGGCGATCGTGCCCGTCAACGTGGCTTCATCTGGTCGGCGCAGCGGTCCGACGGCATGAGCATCGGCAAGCTGGTCGCTTCCCCGGAGCTGCGCGCAAACCTTGACGCCTGGCTGGCCCGGTTCGCGGCCCCGGGCATGTGTAACCCCGATGACGAAAGTCCCTGCGTGACGGGCGAACCCGATCGGGAAGTCGCGAGCAAGGATTCGCGTAGCCATGCCCAGCGTCAACACGACGCGCTCAATGCATTGGTCCGCGGCCAGTTAGGTGACCCGAAACTCGGGGTGCACAACGGATTGCCGGTGACGGTCATCGTGTCAACCACGCTGCAGGAGCTTGCCGCAGGGGCGGGGCGGGCGATGACCGGCGGCGGGACACTGTTGCCCACGCGTGACCTGATTCGCATGGCCAGCCATGCCTACCACTATCTGGCGGTGTTCGACGAACACCAAAGCCGTCCCTTGTATTTAGGCCGCGCTCGCCGCATCGCCTCGGCAGATCAGCGTGTGGTGCTCTACGCCAAGGACCGCGGCTGTACGGCCCCCGGCTGCGACGTCCCCGGATACTGGACGGAAGTTCACCACGTCGACGACTGGGCCCGCGGCGGCCGGACCGACATCGACAAGTTGACCCTGGCCTGCAAGCCCGACCACAAGATGGCCGATAAAGGCTGGCGAACAATCAGACTCGCTAACGATCAAACCCAGTGGATCCCACCGCCGCACCTCGAACACGGGCAGGCCAGGACCAACGACTATCACAATCCAGAACGCTTCTTCGGCGATCAGCGGGTCAAGCGTCGACCACCACGCGACCGCCTGTAGCGCGCGACACGCAGACCAGCATCTCGCCGTCGCCTTCCGCGGTGCGACCGCGGCGATCGACCTGTCCGCCAACGACCTTGACCTTGCAGGTCCCGCAGAATCCTTGTCGGCACGAATATGCCGTCGTCGAGCATGGCGTCGAGCGCGGAGCGGTTGGCGGGAACGGTGAGGACCCGGCGGGACCGGGCCAGTTCCAGCTCGAACGGGACGCCATCGACGACAGGGGGTGGGCTGAACCGCTCGTAGTGCAAAGGCGCATTGGCGTATTCGTCGCGGGCGATGCGCACCGATTCCAGCATCGGCGTCGGCCCGCAGACGTACACCGCAGTCGCCGGCCCGGCATCGACGAGCAAATCGTCGGCAGTAGCGAATCGGCCATGCTCGTCGTCGGCCCACACGGTGACTCGGTCGGGAGCTACCGACACCACCTCATCCAGCAGCGGCATGTATTCCCGGCTGCTGCCGGCATAGACTGCGCGCCAGTTGATTCCACGCTGCCGCGCAGCATGCAGCATCGGCAGGATGGGGGTCACTCCGATGCCGCCGATCACAAACAGCACGTCCCGCTCGCCGGCGCCGAGATAGAACGCGTTGCGTGGACCTTCGAAGACCAGCGAGTCGCCGACGTCGAATGCATCGTGCATCTCGATCGAACCGCCACCGCCGTCGGCGATCCGGCGCACCGCAATGCGGTAGTCGGTGCGCCGACCGGGCGGACCGCACAGCGAGTACTGTCGGCGACACCCGGACGGCAGCTGGACGTCGATGTGCCCGCCGGGCGTCCACGATGGAAGTAATCCGCCGCCCACGTCGGCCAACGTCAACGCCACGACATCCGGGGCGACGAGCTCGCGTTTGGTCACGACGGCGGTGTGTGTCCGCCGCACCGGCACGACCCGTGACGGCTTCCAGCGTGTCGCCGCGGAGAACCATCTGAGCACTACGCTGATGCCCCACAACGCCGTGTAGAGACGGTCTCGCTTACGGCGACCGTAGATGTCGGCGGGCCTGCTGGCCCAAATCGATTCCGTCACTGCGTTACCCAGTGTTCTTAGTTCTTCCTGATGTCGTAACGCGCGAGCAGCCGCACCAGCGAGGGACTGATGCGGCGCATCGCATAACCGACCTTGGATTCGGCCGCGATCGGCAGCACAGGCGGGCCCTTCTTGACGGCCTTGACGATCGCCTTAGCGGTGGCTTCCGGTGTGTAGTTACGACGCCGATATACAGCGTCAGCCTTTTGCCGGGCGCGCTCCTGCTGGTCGGCCGACATACCGGCGTACACGGTGCTTTTGGCGATATTCGTGTTGACGAATCCCGGACACACCGCCGTGACGGTGATGCCCTCGTCGGCCAGATCGGCGCGCAGTGACTCGCTGAACGCCAGCACCGCGGCCTTCGTTGTGCCGTAGGCGATCATCGACTTCGACGGGAGAAACGCCGCGGCCGACGACACATTGATGATGGTGCCTCCTTGGCCGCGGTCGACCATCTGCGTAGCGAACACCCGGCTTCCGTTGAGCACGCCGCGCAGGTTCACTGACAAAATGTTGTCCCAATGCTCCGGCGTGGTCTCCAGGAATCGACCCGCCATCCCGATGCCGGCGTTGTTCACCAGGATGTCTACCACCCCGTGCTCGTCGTTGACTTGTGCGGCAAGCTTATTCATACCCATCTCGTCACCGACGTCGGCCTGATAGACCGCGGCATTGACACCGATGCCCCGGACATCTGCCGCAGTCTCCTCCGCCGCGACGAGATCCCGGTCGACGATCACGACGGTGCGGGCACCTTTGCGGGCCAGTTCCAGCGCGGTGGCCCGGCCGATCCCGGCGCCCGCTCCGGTGATCAACGCAAGCTTGCCCCGCACGTCACGCCGCCCGCTTCCCACGACGGATGCACTCGTCGCCGCCGCACCGCTGACGACTCGGTCGATCCATTCGGCGCCCAGCCTGGCGACGACGTCGGGACGCGAGGTCACCACCCAGTGGCCGCCTTCGATCGGAATAACCCTGCTGCCCAACGGGATTGAGCCGGTGAACTGCTGCAGCGCGGGTGTGACGAAGATATCCATTCGCGGCACCAACACTTGGACTGGAACGTTAGTGTGCGGCACCTGCGTGCCAGGCGCCAGGAACGGCGCAGGCATGTTGGCCCGGTACAGGTTGAGGCCGTTGACGTAGTCGCCCCTCGACCGTGGTGGCGCGAGAGTCTGGGTCCGGGTGCTCGAGTTGCCGATACGCCCAAAGGCGTCAATCACTTTCACGCCCAATCCGGACCGGATCATCAACTCCGGTAGTCCGGGGCACAGAAAGAACCAGATGTATCCCGACGCCATGAACTGCCGGACGACGTCAAAGAGGCCGCGTGGAGTACGCGCTGACCGCAAGAACTTGCCCGCATAGTTCAAATGCGGCCCCGAGATCGACGTGAACGATGCGACCTTGCTCATCACCGCGTCGTCAGTGACGGCGGCCCAGCCCTGAATGGACCCCCAGTCGTGGGCCAGCAGGTGCACCTGGCCGACACCCAGGTTGTCGATAACCGCGCCGACATCGGAGATCAGTTGGGGGAAGCGGTAACCCGACCGGCCCGGTGGACGCTCCGAGTCGCCGGCTCCACGCACGTCGTACGCCACAACGTTGTATTTGCCGTTGTGGTGGTCTTTTAGCTGCCCGGCCACCCCGTCCCACAGATGATGGTTGTCTGGATAACCGTGGATCGCCAGGACGGTCGGCCGCTGCGGGTCGATCTCGGTGTAGGCGTGCACGGCCAGCGTGATGCCGTCCGACGCCGTCACGGTGGTGCGGGTCATCGATTCCTCTCGGCTCAGTGGGAGGCGCGGGCGGCGGGCGAGACGGCGAGGTAGTCGACCGCACGCTCGACCCCGCCGAGCTGTGACGGATGGAACTTCGGCTTGTAGTACGCGCCGATCACCCGTAGGAATCGCAGCGGCCCGGGCACCAAACCACGTCTGGCCGCCTTGAAGTAATCCCGCCAGCGCGCTTTCGCGCCGGGCGGCACTTGCGGGTCCACCGAGTACATGAAGCGCACCCCACGTATCCACAGCAGCAGCATCATCGGTGTGACCACCAGCTGGGTGCGCACCTGCCGCCAGTAGCCGGCCCGTAGATGCTTCATCACGTCAAAGGCGACGGCCTTGTGCTCGACTTCCTCGGCGCCGTGCCAGCGAAGCATGTCCAGCATCACCGGGTCGGTGCCGATCGCGTCGTGCTGGGGCGTGTCCAGAATCCATTCCCCCAGGATCGCGGTGTAATGCTCGACGGCCGCGACGAGCGCCACCTGCTCGAGCAACCAGCTGTGCCGTCGTCGCAGACTCCACCGGGGCCGCTCGCCCATCAGCTTTCCGAAGAGCCAGTCGATCTGCTCGGTGTAGGGCGTCAGGTCGACATCGTTGGCCGCGAAGTAGTCCTGCACGCCGGAATGCGCCTGGGAGTGCATCGCCTCCTGGCCGATGAATCCCTGCACATCAAGCCGCAGTTGGTCGTCCTTGATCAGCGGCAAGGTCTTCTTGAACACGTCGACGAAGAACTCTTCGCCGGCGGGCAGCAGCAGGTGCAGGACATTGAGGACGTGGGTGGTGAACGGCTCGCCCGGTACGTAGTGCAGCGCGAGCTTCGCCCAGTCGAAGTCGACATCGCGGGCTTCGAGGACCAGTCGTTCGTGGTCGAGCCCCTCTTGATGAGGCCGAGCCCCTCGGCGGGATTGATGCGGACCGACAGCGTTGTCGTTGACCGTGAACATCGCAGCAGCATACCCGGTACCCCCGGTATCGGGAATCCCCGTGTGACTAGATCGGCGCCGCTCCCCGGAGGTGCTCGAAGATCAGCGACGTCTGGGTGCCCGCGACGTCGGCGTCCGCATTGAGGTTTTCGACGACGAATGAGCGCAGGTCTTCGGTGTCGCGAGCGGCCACGTGCAGGATGAAGTCGTCGGCCCCGGCCAGGAAGTAGACATCCATCACCTGGGGTCTGCGACGGATCTGCTGGATGAAGTCACGGATCTTGCCGCGGGCGTGCGACTGCAGGCTGACCGAGATCATCGCCTGCAGTGGCAATCCGACCGCGACCGGGTCGATGTCGGCGTAGAAGCCGCGAATGACGCCCATATCCAGCAACCTCCGGACCCGGCCGTGACAGGTCGACGCGGCGATGTCGAGTTCTGCGGCCAGTGCGCTGTTTGTGATGCGAGCGTCCGCGTGTAGCAGGCTCAAAATTCTGCGGTCGAGATGATCGAGACCCGCAGGCTGAAGATCCTTCGACGCAGCCTGGGCGGCTGCCGTCACTTCCGTTATTTCTACGGGCATTATCCGATTCTACAGCTGTGTCTTCAGGCTCTTTGAATGTTCTTCGAACTTTCTTCACAATTGAGTGATGTACGTCGGAATCCCCACCGAGACTAAGAACAACGAGTTCCGAGTGGCCATCACCCCCTCCGGCGTTACGGAGCTGACCCGCCGTGGTCATGACGTTGTGATCCAGGCGGGCGCCGGAGAGGGCTCGGCAATCGCCGACAGCGATTTCAAGGCGGCGGGCGCGCAACTGGTCGCCACCGCAGACGAAGTGTGGGTCGAGGCCGACCTTGTGCTCAAGGTCAAGGAGCCGATGCCGATCGAGTACGTCCGGATGCGCCGCGGGCAAACCCTGTTCACCTACCTGCACTTGGCCGCCTCCCGTGCCTGCACCGAGGCGCTGTTGGCGTCGGGCACCACATCGATCGCCTACGAGACCGTCCAGACCGCCGACGGCGCGTTGCCGCTGCTGGCCCCGATGAGCGAGGTCGCCGGCCGGCTGTCGGCCCAGGTCGGCGCCTATCATCTGATGCGCACTCACGGCGGACGCGGCGTACTGATGGGCGGTGTGCCGGGTGTCGAACCGGCCAACGTCGCCGTAATCGGTGGCGGCACCGCCGGCTACAACGCCGCCCGCGTGGCCGTTGGGATGGGCGCAACGGTCACCGTGCTCGACGTCAACATCAACAAATTGCGCGAGCTCGACACCGCGTTCGACGGCAGGGTGCAGACCCGCTACTCGGCCGCCTTGGAGCTCGAGGAGGCCGTGAAACGTGCCGACCTGGTCATCGGCGCTGTGCTGTTGCCGGGTGCCAAGGCTCCCAAATTGGTGTCGAATTCTCTTGTCGCGCATATGAAGCCAGGTGCGGTGCTGGTCGACATCGCCATCGACCAGGGTGGCTGCTTTGAGGACTCACACCCGACCACGCACGACGAGCCGACGTTCGCCGTCTGCGACACGCTGTTCTACTGCGTGGCGAACATGCCCGCTGCGGTGCCGAAAACGTCGACGTTCGCGTTGACCAACTCCACCATGCCCTACGTGATCGAGCTCGCTGACCGCGGATGGCAAGGCGCCTGCCGGTCGAACGCTGCCCTTGCCAAAGGCCTTTCGACGCATGAGGGAGCGCTGCTGTCCGAGCGGGTAGCCGCCGACCTGGCGCTGCCGTTCACCGAACTCGCGGACGTGCTGGCCTGACCCGCACGTCGCGTGCTACACAAGCCGCGTGAGCTCAATTGCCGATGACACTCGCTGGATGGATGCGATCGACCAGGCCGCGTTGGTCAAAAAAGGTGAGGTGACGCCGCTCGAGTTGCTCGAAGCGGCCATCGAGCGCATCGAGCGCATCGATCCCGTCCTCAACGCGGTGGTCATCCGCTGGTTCGATCATGCCCGCGACACCGCCCGGGCAGAGCTGCCCGACGGGCCATTCCGTGGCGTGCCGTTCCTCATCAAGGACCTGTTCGCCGGTTATGCCGGTCAGCGCATCAGCAACGGCAATCGCGCGCTCAAAAACGAGAAGGCGATCTCCGAGGCCGACACCACGTTGGTCAGTCGCTACCGCAGCGCCGGTTTGGTGATCGCCGGCCGGACCAACAGCCCCGAACTCGGCAGCGTGCCGACCACCGAACCGCTGGCCTGGGGCGCTACGCACAACCCCTGGGACGTCAGTCGCTCGCCCGGCGGCTCCAGCGGTGGCTCGGCCGCCGCCGTCGCCAGCGGCATGGTCCCGTTCGCGCATGCCAGCGACGGCGGCGGCTCCATACGAATTCCCGCTTCGTGTTGTGGGCTGGTTGGACTGAAGCCCAGCCAGGGCAGGATCTCGCTTGGCCCGATCCGCGACGAAACCGCGCTGTCGGTCGAGCTTTGCGTGAGCCGCACGGTGCGCGACACCGCGACACTGCTCGACGCCGTTCGCGGACCCGCCATCGGCGACACCGTGATCGCACCTGCCCCTGCGCGCCCGTACATCGACGAGGTTGGTGCCGACCCGGGCCGGTTGCGCATCGGTCTGCTCGACCACCATCCGCAAGGTGGACCCGTCGCGCCCGACTGCACCGCGGCCGCGCGGTCGGCTGCCACGTTGCTCGAATCCCTCGGCCATACGGTCGAACCAGCATGGCCCGCAGCGCTCGAGGACGCCACGTTGAGTTCGCGCTTCGGGGTCATGTGGAGCACCAACATGGGCGTCACCCTGCGGCGATTCGAGGAGCAACTCGGACGGCCACTCGCCGAGGACGAATTCGAACCGATGAACCGCGTCCAGGCCGAGTTCGCCGCGCATATCACCGCCATCGACTATGCGCTTGCGCTGGCGGCCACCACCCACTTCCGCCGCGCGCTGCAGTCCTGGTGGGCCGATGGCTGGGATCTGTTGCTCACCCCGACAGTGGCCGAGCTTCCGCTGCCGCTGGGCACCATCGCCAACAACCCCGATCACCCGATGGATGCCATGGAACGCTCGGGCCGGTTCATTCCGTTCACCCCGCCGTTCAACATGAGCGGCCAGCCGGCGATCAATGTGCCCGTCGAGTGGACCGATGGTGGGCTGCCGGTCGGGGTGCAAGTGGCGGCTGCTTATGGCCGCGAGGACGTCCTGCTACGCGTGGCCAGCCAACTGGAATTGGCTAAGCCGTGGGCACAGCGCAAGCCCAACGTGTGACGCGTTAGACGTCGCCGAGCGTCTTGACGATGTCCTTCGCCGGCCCGGAGCGCGCCTCCCGATATGCCGTTCCTGCCCAAAGATTGGTGCCGTGCGGGTCCTCCAACGCGACCGAGGCCTTCCGGATCGGCGAGGTCATCTGGTTGACCTCGGGGTAGCCCAACGGTGCTATCTCGTCGAACAGCCGGGTGAAGTCGTTCTCCAGACCGCGCGCATAACGACCCGAGAAAGCCCGAGTGACAACGGTTTTGACGAACTCCGGATGCTGCAACGCGGCGCGGTGTGCGGCGTTCGTGCCGGCTTCGTCGGACAGCAGTAGCCCGGTGCCGATCTGGGCGGCCACCGCTCCCCTGTTCATCACCGCGGCCACATCTTCGGGAGTGCCGAGTCCGCCCGCTGCGATGAGCGGGACGTCGTGGGCGCTGCGGATCCGGGCAAGCAACGCGTGCAACGATTCTCTACCAGGGTCCATGTCCGGCGCGAACGTGCCGCGGTGCCCACCGGCATTCGGGCCCTGGACGACCAGGCCGTCGGCACCGGCGGCGAGCGCCACTCCGGCCTCGTAGGCCGACGTCACCGTGACGAAGAGCAGCATCCCCAGTGCGCCGAACCACCGCATCACATCCGGGGACGGGGCACCGAAGGTGAACGACACCATCTCGGGCCGTAGGTCGGCCACCACCTCGAGCTTTTGCTGAAAGCCGTCGTCGTCGCCGAACTTGGGGTAACCGATCTCGACCCCGTAGTGCTCGGCGAGCTCGTCGAGCGCCTCCGCGTAGTGGTCCAACGCATAGACGTCGGCGACGCTCGGTTGCGGCACAAACAGGTTGACGCCGAGCGGGCCGGTGGTCGCGGCGCGGGTGGCTGCGATGTCGTCAGCGAGGCGCTCCGCACTCACGTAGCCACTGGCCAGGAAGCCAAAGCCGCCTGCGTTCGACACCGCCGCCGCCAGCGCCGGCGTTCCGGGGCCGCCTGCCATCGGCGCTCCCACGATTGGCACCTCGAGATCCCAGAACCCCAGTACCATCGCGCTACCTTGCTATCGCCCGAAGCTGTTGAGGCAGCGACCTTTTCGACTGATGCGGGCCAAGAACTGCCACGGCGTACGGATTGCCCAGCAGCCGGCGGGCCGTCGCATTAACCTCTTCCACGGTGACCTCGTCGAGCTCCTGCAGCGTGCGGTCGATACTTCGATGCTCAGCGTAGTTGAGTTCGCTGCGGCCGATACGGTTCATCCGCGAATTGGAGTCCTCCAGGCCGAGCACCAGCCCGCCGCGCAGCGAACCCTTCGCGATCCGGCACTCCGCCTCGTTGATGCCGTCGCGTGCCACCGTCTCGAGCACCTCGGTGGTCACCCGCGCCACTTCGCCGAAACGCTCGGGCAGGCACGCCGCGTACACCGACAGCGCACCGCTGTCGGAGAACATGTCCAACGACGAATAGACCGAGTACGCCAACCCGCGGGACTCCCGAACCTGTTGGAACAAGCGTGAACTCAAGCCACCACCGAGCGCGGTGTTGAGCACCGAGAGCGCCCAGCGATGCTGCCAGTGCCGGCCCGGCGTGCGCACCCCCAGGCAGACGTGGGTCTGCTCGGCAGTGCGGTTGGCCAACATCAACCGCGGGCGACCGGTGATGCGGCCGGCGCCCTTGCGCGGCGGCACCGGCCGCCGATCCCGGACCAGGCGCGGCCCGAAGTGCGCGCGGACCAACGCCACCACGTCAGCGTGGTCGACATTGCCGGCCACCGCGACGACCATCCGCTCGGGCGTGTAGCGCCGCATGTGAAACGAGTGCAGTTGACCGCGCGTCATCGCCGACACCGATTCCACGCTGCCGATGACCGGACGGCCCACCGGATGATCACCGAACAGCGCCGTCAGGAACATGTCGCCCAGTGCGTCCTCGGGGTCGTCGTCGCGCATCGCGATCTCCTCGAGCACCACGTCGCGCTCGAGCTCGACATCGTCGGTGGCGCAGCGTCCGTTGAGCACCACGTCACCGACCAAGTCGACGGCCAGCTCCAGATCGCTGTCGAGCACGTGCGCGTAGAAGCAGGTGTGCTCCTTGGCGGTGAACGCGTTCAGCTCACCGCCGACCGCATCCACCGCCTGGGCGATGTCGACAGCGGTACGCGTTGGCGTCGACTTGAACAGGAGATGCTCGAGGAAGTGCGCGGCGCCGGCCACGGTCGCACCCTCGTCGCGCGATCCGACGCCCACCCAAACCCCGACCGACGCGGAGTGCACCGCCGGCAGGTATTCGGTGACGACCCGCAGTCCCCCGGGAAGGGTGGTGCGGCGGAACGCCGAAGACGGCTCGGCGCTGTGCCGGCCGCGTCGCAGCGGCTGCGTCCCCGGGCTAACTGCTGGCCGTAGCGGCATCGGCCGGCGCGGTCTCCGAAGTGGTCGCGGCTGCGTCACCGTTGCCGGATTCGCCGGCTTCTTCGTCGACGAGCACCAGCGAGATCTTGCCACGCTTGTCGATGTCGGCGATCTCCACGCGCAACTTGTCGCCGACGGTCACGACGTCCTCGACCTTCGCGATGCGCTTGCCCCTACCGAGTTTGGAGATGTGTACCAGCCCGTCGCGGCCGGGCAGCAGCGACACGAACGCGCCGAAGTCGGTGGTCTTGACCACTGTTCCGAGGAATCGCTCGCCGGTCTTGGGCAGCTGCGGGTTGGCGATCGCGTTGATGCGGTCGATCGCAGCCTGCGCCGAAGGTCCGTCGGTGGCGCCGACGAACACGGTGCCGTCGTCCTCGATGGAGATCTGCGCGCCGGTTTCCTCGGTGATGGCGTTGATGATCTTGCCCTTGGGACCGATCACCTCGCCGATCTTGTCCACCGGCACCTTGATCGTGGTGACTCGCGGCGCGTACGGGCTCATCTCGTCGGGACCGTCGATGGCCTCGGCCATTACCTCGAGAATCGTCAGGCGCGCATCTTTGGCCTGGTCTAACGCGCCCGCCAGCACCTGCGACGGAATCCCGTCGAGCTTGGTGTCCAGCTGCAGCGCGGTGACGAAGTCCTTGGTGCCGGCGCACTTGAAGTCCATGTCACCGAATGCGTCTTCGGCGCCCAGGATGTCGGTGAGCGTCACGAAGCGGCGCTCGGTGCCGCCACCGTCGACCTCAACATCGTCGGACACCAGACCCATGGCGATGCCGGCGACCGGCGCCTTGAGCGGAACCCCGGCGTTGAGCAGCGACAGCGTCGACGCGCACACCGAGCCCATCGACGTGGAACCGTTGGAGCTCAAGGCTTCCGAGACCTGGCGGATCGCGTAGGGGAACTCTTCGACGCTGGGCAGCACCGGCATCAGCGCCCGCTCGGCCAGGGCGCCGTGTCCGATCTCACGCCGTTTGGGCGAGCCGACCCGACCGGTTTCGCCGGTCGAGAACGGCGGGAAGTTGTAGTGGTGCATGTAGCGCTTGGAGGTCTCGGGCCCCAGCGAGTCGATCTGCTGGGCCATCTTGACCATGTCCAGAGTGGTCACACCCAGGATCTGGGTTTCGCCACGCTCGAACAGCGCGCTGCCGTGCGCCCGCGGGACAACCGCGACTTCTGCCGAGAGCGCGCGGATGTCGGTGATGCCGCGGCCGTCGATGCGGAAGTGGTCGGACAGAATGCGCTGCCGCACAAGCTTCTTGGTCAGCGCACGGAAGGCCGCCCCGATCTCCTTCTCGCGGCCGGCGTAGGTGTCGGCGAGCCGCTCGAGAACTTCGGCCTTGAGCTCATTGGTGCGCTGGTCGCGCTCGGCCTTGCCGCCGATGGTCAGCGCGGCGGACAACTGCTCGGTGGCTACCGAAGACACCGAGTAGTAGACGTCGTCGCCGTAGTCGGGGAACACTGGGTATTCGCCGGTCGGCTTGGCGGCCGCGTCGGCAAGTTCCTGCTGGGCGACACACAACGCCGCGATGAATGGCTTGGCGGCCTCCAGGCCTTGCGCCACAACGGCTTCGGTCGGCGCTTGGGCACCGCCCGCGATGAGTTCGATGACTTTGTCGGTGGCCTCGGCTTCGACCATCATGATGGCCACGTCGGCGTTGTCGCCGCTACCGGACACCACGCGTCCGGCCACCACCATGTCGAACACCGCACGCTCGGTCTGCTCGACCGTAGGGAATGCCACCCAGGTGCCGTCGATCAGCGCCACCCGCACACCGCCCACCGGGCCGGAGAACGGCAGGCCCGCGAGCTGGGTGGACGCCGACGCGGCGTTGATCGCCACCACGTCGTAGAGCTCGTTGGGATCCAGGCTCAGGATCGTCACCACGACCTGGATCTCGTTGCGCAACCCGTCAACGAACGACGGGCGCAGTGGGCGGTCGATGAGCCGGCAAGTCAGGATCGCGTCGGTGGAAGGCCGGCCTTCGCGACGGAAGAAGGAGCCGGGGATGCGGCCCGCGGCATACATCCGCTCCTCGACGTCGACGGTCAGCGGAAAGAAGTCGAATTGCTCTTTGGGGTTCTTGCTGGCGGTGGTCGCCGACAGCAGCATGGTCTCGTCGTCGAGGTAGGCGGCGACGGCGCCGGCGGCTTGCTGGGCCAACCGGCCGGTTTCAAAACGGATGGTGCGGGTGCCGAAGCTCCCGTTGTCGATGACGGCGGTCGACTCGAACACGCCTTGGTCAATTTCAGCTACAGACATAGGTGTCCGTATGGCCTCTCTGGATTTATTCAGCTGTTTCGCGTGATCACGCTAAACCCGAAGGCTCCAGGGCCTGGATGCGGCGACGGCCGTCGATCGAAGCTGCCGACCTGCCCCGAATTGGGAGCCCGGCAGCCACTACCGAAGACCGCGCGATACAGGTCCCCTGTGACTCGCTGGGACGGTGCGCACGGATCGCGCGCGCCGCACCTGCTCGGGCCGATACAGCCCAGAACGCCCTTACTCTACACGCCGACCTGGCGATTCCTAGCCCGGCGACGATGCGGGCCGCGCAGCTGCCCGAGGTGGGGGCACCTCCCGCTTGCGGGGGAGAGTCGGGCAATCAGCACCAGCCCGCGGGGCAGCCTCAGCGGGCGGGGGTCAGCGGCGCAGACCCAGCCGGTCGATCAGCGAGCGGTAGCGCTCCACATCGATCTGGGCCACGTACTTCAGCAACCGGCGCCGCCGTCCGACCAACAGCAGCAGACCGCGCCGCGAGTGGTGGTCGTGCTTGTGCACCTTGAGGTGCTCGGTGAGGTCGGCGATCCGCCTGGTCAGCAGTGCGACCTGCGCCTCAGGGGATCCGGTGTCGGTCTCATGCAGGCCGTAAGAGCCCAGGATTTCCTTTTTCTGGTCGGCAGTCAGCGCCACGAAATATCTCCATCAATCGGTCCGCGATCATCGATCCAGGCTGCGGCCGCCGCGAACTGCAGCACGCGCCATGTCGTCGGGAAGTCTAACAGCGGTCCCCCTGTGGACCTGAATCCGCAGGTCAGCCCGCGGAAAGCAGGGCACGGGCCTTGTCGGTGTCCTTGTCCATCGCGGCGACCAGATCCTTGACTGAGCCGAACTTCTTCTGTCCGCGGATACGCGCGACGAAGTCCAGGGCCACATGCTGCCCGTACAAGTCGGCGGCGGTGTCAAGCACGAACGCCTCGACGGTGCGGGTGCGTCCGGAAAAGGTCGGGTTGGTGCCCACCGAAACCGCGGCCTGGTAGCGCTCGCCCGGGACGACCGTGCCGGTCACCGGCCCGTGCCCGAGGACGGTGAACCAGGCGGCATAGACGCCGTCGGCCGGGATGGCCGAGTACATCGGCGGTGCCACGTTGGCGGTGGGGAAACCCATCTCGGTGCCGCGGCCGTCGCCGCGCACCACCACGCCCTCGACCCGATGCGGGCGGCCCAGCGCCTCGGCGGCCGCAACCACATCTCCGGCGTCGACGCACGAGCGGATGTAGGTCGACGAGAACGTCACGGTTTCGGTGTTGTGGTGCTCGGAGACCAATGACATCGATTCGACCGCGAACCCGAACCGCTCACCGGCGCGGCGCAGCGTGTCGACGGTGCCGGCGGCTTTTTTGCCGAAGGTGAAGTTCTCCCCCACCACGACTTCGACCACGTGCAGGTTTTCCACGAGCAATTCGTGGACGTAACGCTCGGGCGTGAGCTTCATGAAAGTCGTGGTGAACGGCATCACCAGAAACACGTCGATGCCGAACTCCTCGGCCAGTTCGGCACGTCGGGTGAGCGTCGTCAACTGGGCCGGGTGACTGCCGGGGTGGACCACTTCCATCGGATGTGGGTCGAACGTCATCAGCACGGTCGGCACTCCGCGTGCGCGACCCGATTTCACCGCATGTTCGATCAGCTCGGCGTGCCCACGGTGCAGACCGTCGAACACTCCGATAGTGAGCACGCATCTGCCCCAGTCCGTGGGTATCTCGTCCTGGCCGCGCCACCGTTGCACAACAGCTAGCCTACGGCGCAAGGTAGCGGCTAATCGTGCGAGAGCCCCAGATCAGGTGAGGATTGCTTAAACTTCCGTTGTGCGCCCTGACTCTCCTGGTGATGAGCCCAACGAGCTCACTGCGGTTGCCCAGGACTATCTGAAAGTCATCTGGAACGCCCAGGAGTGGTCGCTGGAGAAAGTCAGCACGAAAATGCTGGCCGAGAAGATCGGGGTGTCGGCCAGCACCGCCTCGGAATCCATCCGCAAACTCGCCGAGCAGGGTCTGGTCGACCATGAGAAGTACGGCGCGGTGACGCTGACCGAGTCCGGGCGTCGGGCGGCGCTGGCGATGGTGCGCCGCCACCGGCTACTGGAAGCCTTCCTGGTCAAGGAGCTGGGTTACAGCTGGGACGAAGTGCACGACGAAGCCGAGGTGCTCGAGCACGCGGTGTCCGACCTGCTGGTGGCGCGCATCGACGCCAAGCTTGGTTTCCCGCAGCGCGACCCGCACGGTGACCCGATCCCGGGCTCCGACGGGCAGGTACCTACGCCGCCGGCCCGCCAGCTGTGGTCATGCGCCGACGGGGACACCGGCACGGTGGCGCGGATATCCGACAAAGACCCGGAGATGCTGCGCTATTTCGACAGCATCGGTATCAGCCTTGACTCACGGCTGCGGGTGCTGACCCGCCGCGAATTCGCCGGGATGATCTCGGTCGCGGTCGAATCGGCTGACGGCGGGCCCACCACCGTTGACCTGGGAAGCCCTGCCGCGCAGGCTATTTGGATGGTGGCCGGCTAGCTCGAGGCGATCCGGCGGTGGTAGGCCGCCCGGGCCTGCGGATCCAGGTCGGTGAAGGCGGCGTGGAAATGCGCAGCCCGTCCGATCCGGTGCCGGATACCATCCGGCAGCAGGCCCATGGTCTTCAGCATCACGCCGAGCCGGGCCGGAACTACCGCCTTGGTGCGGCGACTGCCGACCACCGCCACCACCGTGGCCGCGACGCCCTCGGGCTCCACGTCGGTCATCGGGCGTACCCACCGCGGCGCCCGGCTTCCCGCGGACAGTTCGGTGTGCACCAATCCCGGCAGCACCGCGGTGACGCCGATCCCTGCGTCGGCCAGCTCCAGGTGCAGCGTCTCGGAGAAGCCGACGATCGCGTGCTTGGTCGCGCAATACGTTGCCACCCCCGGAAAGCCGGCCACCCCCGCGACCGACGCGATGTTGACGATGTGACCACCCCGGCCGCCCAGCCGCTGCGCGGCCAGCTTCGACCCGTTCAGGACTCCACACAGGTTGATGCCGAGCATCCGGTCGGTCATCGCGTCGTCTTCGTCGACGAACCAGCCGGTCGGCATGATGCCGGCGTTGTTCACCAGGACATCGAGTGGGCCGAGGCGGGTCTCGGCATTGTCGAGAAACGCCGCGAATGCTTTGCGGCTGGTGACGTCCAGCGCCAGGCCGCAGACTTCGCCGCCGGTCACCTCGGCCAACTCGACCGCGGTTTTCTCGACCAGCTCGACGTCGATATCGCCGAGCGCCACTCGGGCACCAGCACGCAGAAACGCCTCACCGGTCGCCTTGCCGATGCCCCGGGCGCCTCCGGTGATCGCGACGCCTTTGCCTCGGATATTGTTGTGGCGACGTGTCATTGGTGATCCTTCAGCTTGGACTTCAGCACCTTGCCGGTTTCGTTGCGAGGCAGCTGCGCGATGAACACGACATCTCGCGGCACCTTGTGCCGCGCCAGATGCGAGCGGACGTAGCCTTTGATGTCCTCGCCGTCGAGGTCTGACATGGAGTGCTTGACAACGTAGGCGGCGAGCCGCTTTCCGAAATCGGTGTCGTCGACGCCGACCACAGCGGTCTCGACGATGTCGGGATGGTCGATGAGAAGGTTCTCGACTTCGAGCGGGAAAACGTTCTCGCCACCGGAGACGATCATGTCGTCATCGCGGCCGTCGACGAACCACAGCCCGGTTTCGTCGAAATGCCCGGTGTCGCCGGTGGATAACAGCCCGTCAACGATTTCCTTGTTTTTGCCGTCGGTGTACCCGGCGAAGCTCAGACCGCTCGACACGAACAAGGTCCCCGTCCGGCCGGGTTCGATGATCTTGCGGCGCTGCTCGTCATAGCAGGCCAGTTTGCAGCCGACGGGCGGGCGGCCGACGGTCCCCGGCGCGGCGCGGAGTTCTTGCGGCGTCGCAACGGCGGCGGCGGCCACCTCGGTCGAGCCGTATAGGTTGTACAGCACGTCGCCAAACACCTCGGCGGTGCGACGGCACACGTCGGGATAAAGCGCCGAGCCCGCGGCGAAAACGATATCCAGCGACGAAATATCATACCGGCCAAGCGTTTCCGGTGGCAGGTCGAGAATGCGCTGCAGCATCGTCGGGACCAGGACGAGGGCGTCGGCGCGATGCTGCGCGATGGAACTCAGCGTCGACTCGGGATCGAAGCGCCGCGCCAACACGACGCGGTTACCCAGCGCCAGACCCAGCGCACACGTCGCCAGGCCGGTGGCGTGGAACAGCGGCGCCGCGACGCAATAAGCGCCATCGCGTGGCCAGGGGATCCGGTCAAGCAGCTGCGCCGACTGCAGTGGATCAATCCGGTTGCGCGGCGCTCCTTTTGGCGTGCCGGTGGTTCCGCTGGTCAACAGCACCATGCCGCCCGGCCGGGACGGAGCGGGTAGCGAGGACCGCGACTGACCCTCGATCAACTCGTGCTGTTCGCGGCTGCCGATCCGCATCGTTTCGTCAGGCAGCACGTCGAGCAGGTCGGCGAATTCGTCGTCGGCGATCACGCAGCGGACCCGTTCCCGGGCGGAGACGTCCGCCAGCTGCGGCCCGGCGAACCCCGTATTCATCAACACCGCTCGAACGCCGATTTTGTTCGCCGCACTCAGCGTGAGCAGGACGGATCGGTGATTGCGGTTCAGTAGACCGATCACCCCGCCGGGCCGAACTCCGTTGGCCTGCAGCCCGCGTGCCAATGCGTTGGAGGTCTGGTCGAGCTCGCGGAAGGTGATCGTGCCGTCTTCGTCGGTGATGGCCGGCGCGTCGCCGTACCGCGCTGCGGTGTAGGCGATGAGTCCGCCGAAAGCGCCGTAGCGGCGCATCGCCACAAATGCGCGCAGCGCTTGGTCCGGGCGAACTGGGTCGACCATGCCGCGGCGGGCCAGTACTGCGGCCGCGGACAGCCGATCGCGCAGCTGGCCGAGAGCGTTCATCGACGGGATCACGACGCGGTGTCGGCTTCGGCAACCGCGGTGCGCAGAAACAATCCGGCCGTCTCGAGACTGGTCCGGCCTTGGTCACGCGGCCAGAGCCAGTAGCCATGCATCAGACCCGGCCACACCTGTTCTTCGCAACGACCGCCCGCCGCTCGCACCAGCTCGGCGAAGGCCTCAGCGTCGGCGCGCATGACTTCCCGTGTGCCGTAATGGATCTGAATCGGCGGCAGGCTGGACAGATCGGCGTTCAGCAGACACAGCCGCGGGTCTGCGGGATCGAAGTCCCCGACATACAGCGCGATAGCGCGAGCGGCGGCACGCGGGTCAAGCGGTTGCTGCCGGGTGCGTGCGTCGGCAATGCAGGCCCGGTATGCCGGATCGATCAGCGGCCCGAACAGGGCGAGCGCTGCCGGTGCGGGCAGCCCTTCGTTGCGCAGCCGCAGCGCGAGCCCGACGGCGAGGTGGCCGCCGGCCGAGTCCCCTGCGACGACGATCTTTGCCGGATCGTGTCCTTGCGCAAGGAGCCAACGATATGCGGTGAAGGCGTCGTCCTCAGCTGCGGGAAACGGATGTTCGGGCGCGAGCCGGTAATCGATGGCGAAGGTCGGCATCCCAGAGTATTTCGACAGGTGCGAAGCGAACCCGCGATGGGTGCGCGACGAGCAGATCAGATAGCCGCTGCCGTGCAACACCAAGACCGCCCCAACGCCGTCGTCCGCTTCCGGCGCCCACACCCACTCGCCGCGCACCGGCGCGGAAACCGGTCTGACGCGAATACCGGGAACCACCGGCGTGGTGCGGGCGATGACATAGTCGGCCGCCGGGCGGACCCCCGCGAACAGCCATCGCTGCGAGATCAGCACGTTGAGCATGATGTTGAAGGTCAGCCGCGAGATCGGAACATAGGGCAGCCGGTCAAGTGCGGCGATCGAGCTGCGCCGCAGGGTTTTTGCGGTCGCCCGGACGCTCATCCGGCGAGCAAGCCCTTGGCGATGTGGGTGACCTGGACCTCATTGCTGCCGGCGTAGATCATCAACGACTTGGCGTCGCGGGCCAACTGTTCGACCCGATACTCGGCCATGTAACCATTGCCACCGAAGAGCTGCACGGCCTCCATCGCGACATCGGTAGCGGCCTCGGATGAGTACAGCTTGATCGCCGACGCCTCGGCCAGCGAGGGGATCCGGCCGGCTTGTGCTTTCTCCAGCGTCTGAAACACCATGCTCTGCACGTTGATCCGGGCGACTTCCATCTTGGCCAGCTTGAGCTGAATGAGCTGGAACTGACCGATGTTCTTGCCCCACAGGGTGCGGGTTTTGGCGTAATCGACGCAGAGCCGGTGACATTCGTTGATGATTCCCAACGCCATCAGGGCGACGCCGAGCCGCTCGGCGGAGAAGTTCGCCCGCGCGCTCTCACGACCGTCCCCGCTGCTGTGCTGCTCTGTCTCGCCGAGCAGCCGGTCGGGTGTCAGCCGGACGTCGTCGAAGAACAGTTCGCCGGTCGGCGACGACATCATGCCCATCTTCTTGAACGGCTTGCCCTGAGTGAGCCCGGGCATGCCGGAATCGAGCACGAACGGCAGCACCGGTCGATTGCGCCGGTCGGTGGAGCCCTCGTCGAGCTTGGCGTAGACGATCACCACATCGGCGTACGGGCCGTTGGTGATGAACGTCTTCTGCCCGTTGAGCAGGTAGGCCCCATCTTCGTCGCCGGAGCGCCGAACCGTGGTCTTCATCCCGCCGAAGGCATCCGAGCCGGAGTCGGGCTCGGTGATCGCCCACGCCGCGATCTTCTCGAGCGTCATCAGTTCCGGCAGCCAGCGCTCCTTTTGGGCGAGCGTGCCACGACTCATGATCGTCGCCGCACCCAAGCCGAGGCTGACCCCGATGGTGCCGAGCAATCCGAGACTCACACCGGCGAGTTCGGAGACCAGCACCGCGGCCATCGACGCCTGCGCGCCCAGGCCGCCAAGCCCGCCGGATGACGGCTTCTCGGTCTCCGTTCCTTGCTTCGCCCGCTCTTTGTCCAGCATCGTCTTGACCGCTTCGGCGGCCAGCACGTCCAGACCGAATTCGCTGAACAGCTTGCGCGCAATCGGATACGGCGACAGCTCGCCGGTCTCCAACACGTCCAGGTGCGGCCGGATCTCCTTGTCGATGAACTCCCGCACCGTATCCCGCATGATCAGGTCGGTGTCAGACCATTCGAACATCATTTGCTCCTGATCACTGAGGCAGCCGGGCGGAGATGTCGTCGATCTGCCAGCGACCGTCGGTCTCGATGGTTTCGGTATCGTGCCAACCGGACAGCGCCGAAATCGCCCCGCCCTGAACCGCGTACACCCTGCCGGTGATCGGGCACTTCTCCGTCGCCAGGTAGGCCACCAGGGGCGAGATGTTGGCCGGACTGAACAGGTCGAGTTCGCCCTCCTCGGGTTCGGCCATCAGCGAACCCATGCCGGGAGTGGCCAGCGTGAGCCGGGTGCGGGCGATCGGCGCGATCGCATTCACCCGCACGCCGTAACGCTCCAATTCCTCGGCGGCGATCAACGTCATCGCCGCGATTCCGGCTTTGGCCGAGCCGTAGTTCGCTTGCCCGGCATTCGGCAGCGTCACCCCGGAGCCCGACGCGGTGTTGATCACCGCGGCGTTGGGCTGATCGCCGGCCTTCGATTGCGCCTTCCAGTAGGCGGCGGCATGCCGCAGCATCGCGAAGTGCCCCTTCAAGTGCACGGCGATTACCGCGTCCCAATGCGATTCCTCCATGCCGGCAATGAACGAATCTCGCAGAATACCGGCATTGTTGACCAGGACGTCGAGTCGGCCGAATTCGGCGATGGCTTGTAGCACAACGCTTTCCGCGCCGCTCCAGGTGGCGACATTCTCGGCGCTGGCGACGGCGGTGCCACCGGCGGCAGTGATCTCATCCACCACGTCCCGAGCCGGGCCGCTGTCGGCGCCATTGCCGGCGTTGTCGCCACCCAGGTCGTTGACGACGACCTTGGCGCCTTCGCCGGCGAACAGCAACGCGTGTTCGCGCCCGATGCCACGGCCCGCACCGGTGATCACCGCAACCCGGCCTTCTAATGCACGCATTGATGTGGACTCCCTCGTTGTTGGTCAGGTTGTCAGTCGGCTATTACCGCGAGCCCGTCGGTGATCACGAAGTCGTGGCCACCGTCGTGGCCTCTTGCCGTCTCGAACGCATAGCTGGTGGTTCCGTTGGCGCTGCTGACGTCCCAGACCCGGGTTTCCAAGTCGTCGCCGGGCAGCACCGGCTTGGAGAATCGGACCGCGAACCGCTTGAGCCGGTTGACATCCGCGCCGGCCAGCTCGGTGAGCACCGCCCACGAGGTAAATGCCATCGTGCACAACCCGTGCGCGATGATTCCGGGCAGCCCAGCGTCTTTGGCCACCTCCTCGTCGAGATGGATCGGCATCGGATCGCCGGCGGCCGGCGCGTAGCGGAAGGTCTGGTCGCTGTCGATGTGCTGCACGACCTTCGCCACCGGCGCCCGCTCGCGCAACTTCTCGTCGAACTTGTGGTCGGGACTCAGTTCGCCGACCGCCTTGCCGACGTTGAAGCCGCGGACGAAGGTCGTCACATACTGTTCGTTGACCAGCTCACCGTCCTCGGTACGGCATTCGAGCACGATTGCGGCGCGGGTGCCCTTTTCCAGCCCCTGGTATCCGATCATCTTGCCGCGCGAGACGAGTTTGTCTCCGGGGCGGATCGGCCGGTGGAAGTGGAAGTCTTGCTCCCCGTGCACGACTCGTGGGATCGCCTCGATCGGCATCACATCGACGGCGGGCATGAGCAACGCCTCGAAAACGGGGACGATCGCGAACACCGGCGGTGCGATGTCCCCGCTGCGGTGCGCCTCGATCGGGTCGTTGGTGGCCGCCGCGTACTCTGCCAGCCGCTCCCTGGTGACCTCGAACCGCTCGTCGTCGGTCCAGCGGTTCAGCCCGGTGTCGTCGAACTCCATCTGCTCAGTCATGCTCAAGCCGACGCCGAGGCCAGCGCGTCGAGCTGATCGAGCGTCTTGTTGAGCTGCTTGACGCCGTCCTTCTCCACGGCCTTGCCCAACGCGCCTTTGATCAGCGCGCCCTCGAAATCACCGAACACCGTGAATTTGGAACCGCTTTCGGCCGGGTCAATCGTGAACGTGAATTGCGCTTTCACGCCGGCCATCCCGGTGCCCGACAGCACCAGGCTGCGCGGCGAGTCCACCGATTCGATCGTCCACTCGATTTTGTTGGCCATCCCGAGCATGACGATCTTGGCGGTCAGCTTCGACCCTTCGCTGAGCGTGGCGGGCGGCTCCTCCAGCCACTTCTCGTGCACCGTGAACCACTTGTCCCAGTTGGCAAGGTCGCTGACAGTTCCCCACAGCGCCTCCGGGCTGGCGGACAGTTCTCGGGCGGCTTCGATGTGTCCCACGGGTGATCCTCTCGTAAGTCGTTGGTTGGGTTCAGCGTTCGGCCCGCTGATACGCGGTGATGACGGCAGCGCCGCCGAGTCCGATGTTGTGCTGCAGCGCGGCGGTGACGTTGTCGACCTGCCGCTTGTCGGCGGCGCCGCGCAGCTGCCAGTTGAGCTCGGCGCATTGCGCCAGGCCGGTGGCCCCCAGCGGGTGTCCCTTGGAGATCAGCCCGCCGGACGGGTTGACCACCCAGCGTCCGCCGTAGGTGGTGTCGCCGTTGTCGATCAGCTTGGCCGCCTCGCCCTCGCCGCACAGCCCCAACGCCTCGTAGAGCAGCAGCTCGTTGGCCGAGAAGCAGTCATGCAACTCGATCACCTGGAACTCCTCCGGGCCCAGGCCGGACTGGTCGTAAACCCGTTGGGCGGCTTGCACATTCATGTCGTAGCCGATCAGCCCCTTGCAGGTGCCGTCGAAGCTGCTGGCGAAGTCGGTGGTCATGGCCTGCCCGACGATCTCCACCGCCTGCCCGGCCAGGCCGTGCTTGTCGACGAATGCCTCGGAGGCCAGGATCGCCGCGCCCGATCCGTCAGACGTCGGCGAACACTGCAGCTTGGTCAGCGGGTCGTAGATCATCCGCGACGCCAGGATGTCGTCGAGCGTGTAGGACTCCTGGAACTGCGCGTACGGGTTATTCACCGAATGCTTGTGGTTCTTGTAACCGATCTTGGCGAAATGCTCCGCGGTGGTGCCGTATTGCTTCATGTGCTCGCGACCGGCGGCCCCGAACATCCACGGCGCCGGCGGAAAGAGCACCTCGGAGATTTCGGCCATCGCCATGATGTGCTTGTCCATCGGCTGGGTGCGGTCGTCGTACGTCGATGCCAGCGAACCGGGCTTCATCTTCTCGAACCCCAGGGCGATGGTGCAGTCGGCGAGCCCACCGCGAATCGCCTGGGCGGCAAGGTACAACGCGGTCGACCCGGTCGAGCAGTTGTTGTTGACGTTGACGATCGGGATCCCCGTCATACCCAGCTCGTAGAGAGCCCGCTGGCCCGATGTCGACTCACCGTAGACGTATCCGACGTAGCCCTGCTCGACCGCGGTGTAGTCGATGCCGGCGTCCTCGAGTGCCTTGGTGCCGGACTCGCGGGCCATGTCGGGGTAATCCCAGCCCTCGCGACGGCCCGGCTTCTCGAACTTCGTCATCCCGACACCGACCACGTAGACCTTGTTAGACATCGCACTCCTTTGGACGAGGTTGAGACAAGCGGCGAACCGCTTCCGTCATAACATACATAGCTGATTGTATCTTTACTAATCCTCCGGGACAGGTCATCGTCTACGGCTAGCCCAACGCCTGCGTGGGCAACACATCGGCGAGCAGCACCCGCAGGTGCTCGCAGGCCCGGTCCCAGCGGCGGCGCGCACGTTCGGCGTCCCGATCGACGAAACTGGCCACCAGGATTCCTCGCAGGGCGTCCATCGCCGTGTAGACGACGTTGCGAATCTCTCGTTGCGCGGCGTGGTCTGGTACCAGCTGTGAGATCGCGGCGATCAGCGTGCTGTTGACGACCGGTTCTACCCGTTCGATCTGGCGGGCCAGCACGGGATCTGTGCGTGCTGCCACCCAAAGTTCAAGCGTAGCAACAAACATCGGGCCTTGGTGCGCCTCCCATAAGAAGTCCAGCACCATCGACACCGGGTCGGGACTCTCCTGCACGCGACCGAGTTCGCGGATGGCGCCCTGTGCGCGCTGCTGAGCGAGATGCTCGATGGCCGCGACCACGAGATCTTCCTTCGACCGGAAGTGGTGGATCTGCGCGCCACGGGTGACGCCGGCGAGCTCGGCTACCCGCGGCGTGGTGGTGCCCGCGTAGCCGTAAGTCACCAGACACTCGATGGTGGCGTCCAGCAGCCGCGTCCGCATGGCGGCAGTGCGTTCTGCCTGCGTTCGCCGAACGCGCTGTCCGTTGACTTCCGCCGCCATTCCGACCCCCACTCCGGGATACTAACATTCTGGCCTGAAGGTTATATTAGCGGAGATTTCCAGGTCGACGCTCCTTACAGCGTGGCCGGCCGGATGACGACCACCGACTTCGTCCTCGGGCCGTCGTCGCGGAGCAGCGCGATCACCCGGCCGTCGGCGTCCTGCGCGGCGTAGACACCGTCGATGCCGGCCGCCGTGAGTGCGCGGCCATTGGCGGCCGCGTCGGCCTCCTCGGCGGCGAGGTCGCGGCGCGGAAACACTTGCAGGCAGGCCTCGTCGAGGGTGAAGCTCAGCTGTGGTCGCTCGGCCAGCTCGTCGAGCGAGCGTGCCTGGTCCAAACCGAACCGGCCGACGCGGGTGCGCCGCAGCGCGGTCAGGTGACCACCGACCGCCAGCGCGTCGCCGAGATCGCGGGCAAGGGCACGGACGTAGGTCCCCGAGGAGCAGTCCACCACGACGTCGAGATCGACGCAGCCATCGCTCCCCCGGGGCAGCGCCAGCATCTCGAACCGGTCGATGCGCACCGGCCGGGCGGCCAGTTCAACGACCTTGCCCTCACGGGCGAGCTTGTAGGCCCGCTGACCGCCGACTTTCACGGCACTGACCGCCGACGGCACCTGCATGATGTCGCCGCGCAACCCGGTGATCGCGGCGGCAATGGTCGCCTCGGTCAGATGCTCGGCCGAAATCTCCTGCAGGCGTTGGCCTTCAGCGTCTTCAGTGGAGGTAGTCTGACCCAGTCGGATGGTGGCCGCATACGACTTCGAGCTGCCGGTCAGCAACCCCAGGATCTTGGTGGCACGCTCGATCCCGACGACCAGCACACCGGTTGCCATCGGGTCCAAGGTGCCGGCATGACCCACCCGCCGGGTACCGAAGATGCGCCGGCACTTTCCGACCACGTCGTGGCTCGTCATTCCGGAAGGCTTGTCGACGATGACGAGGCCTGCGTTCATAGCACGATCGCCGTCAGCACCAATTCCTGTTCGACCGACCATCTTCCGGCCAGCGATGTCAGCGGCGGGCCCGACAGCGTGGCACCGTCGATCAGGATCATCGACTCGAAAGTGCCGCCGGAGCCCGACTCGTCGATGTCGAATGTGATGTGCGCGTCTTCGAAACCAAGCCAGCGCTTGGTCAGCGGAAACCACGCCTTGTACGTTGCTTCCTTGGCGCAGAACAGGACTCGGTCCCAATGCACACCGGCCGGCAGGGAAGCCATCTCATTGCGTTCGGCCGGCAAACTGATCGCGTCGAGCACGCCGTTGGGCAACACGTCATGCGGCTCGGCGTCGACTCCCACCGAGCGCACCACGGCGCCGCGGCCGACCACCGCACCACGGTAGCCCGCACAGTGGGTAAGGCTGCCCACCACTCCGTCGGGCCAGCATGGTTCGCCCTTGTCCCCCTTGAGAATTGGTGCCGGCGGAAACCCGAGTTCGCCCAGCGCGAGACGAGCGCAGTAGCGGACGGTGATGAACTCGTTGCGCCGCTTGGCCACTGACCGCGCGATCAACGGCTCTTCTTCGGGCATCGGCGCCAGCCCCGGTGGGTCGGAGTACAGCTCAGCAGACGCCAGGTTGTCGACGGACTCGCCGGTGCCGGGCAGGACCGACGACATCAGTTTGCTCAACGTCATCGCGGCTGCCGCTGGCGGAGCCGCTCTCGGAACTGCTGCGCCTGCGCCCGCATCTCCGGAGTGATGACGAAATGACCACCGAAGTCGTTGAGGTAGCCGGGCGCATACTGCGGATCGGGCAACACTTGGCGAAGCCAGCTGAAGGGTTTGCGCCGGCGCCACTCGCGCGGATAACCCACCGAGACCTCTTCGAAGCGGACCCCGTCGTACCAGGTGGTGCGGGGAATGTGCAGGTGGCCGTAGACCGAACAGATCGCGTTGTAGCGGGTGTGCCAGTCGGCGGTCTCGGTGGTTCCGCACCACAGCGAAAACTCCGGGTAGAACAGCGAATCGCAGGGTTCACGCACCATCGGGAAATGGTTGACGAGCACCGTCGGCGTCATCCAGTCGAGGTCTTCGAGCCGCTTGCGGGTGGCGACCAGGCGATCACGGCACCACGCGTCGCGAGTGGGATACGGCTCGGATGAGAGCAGGAACTCGTCAGTGGCCACGACGTTGCGTTCTCGCGCGATCGCCAGCCCCTCGGCTTTGGTGGTCGCGCCCGCCGGCAAGAACGTGTAGTCGTACAGCAGAAACAGCGGCACTATGGTGGCCGGGCCGCCGCGCTCGGTCCACACCGGAAACGGGTGCTCCGGTGTCACGATGCCCATCTCATCGCACATGTTGACCAGATAGTCGTAGCGCGCCCGCCCGAAAATCTGATTCGGGTCCTTATTGGTGGTCCACAGCTCATGGTTCCCGGGCACCCAGATCACCTTGGCGAACCGTCGCCGCAGCAGACCCAGCGACCACCGAATGTCGTCGGTGCGCTCGGCGACGTCACCCGCGACGATCAACCAGTCGTCCGGCGATGACGGGTACAGCGATTCGGTGACGGGCTTGTTGCCGAGGTGACCGACGTGCAGGTCCGAGACCGCCCACAGCGTCGGCTGCCGCGCCGTCGTCGGCTCCTGCCCGTGTTCTTGCCCAGCCACGACTCCCAAGCCTAGCGATGCCGCCGCGGGATGGTTCGCCGCAGTACTAGAACAGGTTCTCGTTTCGGATGTGACGGGCTCGTCGCGACTTGTCCACTCCCCGCAAAGGCAGACCGACTCGAGGGGGTGTCATGGTCACCAAGCTGCGTCTACTCGCGGCGTTAGGTGCCCTGGTCACTGCGCTGGTGGTGGTGTGGCAGAGTGCACCGCCCGCCAAAGTCGGTATTCCGAAGGTGCAACTACGGTCCACCGCCGCACCGATGGATCCGCCAACGACAATGAAGAGCCCGATCGTGGCGACCACCGACCCGAGTCCTTTCGACCCTTGTCAGGACATTCCGTTCGACGTCATTTCCCGGCTGGGCCTGTCCTTCACGCCGCCGGCGCACGAGGAAGGGCTGCGCTGCCACTACGACGCGGGCAACTATCAGTTGGCGGTCGAGCCGATCATCTGGCGCAATTACGACCAGTCAGTACCGGCGGACGCCGTCGAGACGACGGTCAACGGCCACCGCGCCGCCCAGTACTGGAACCTCAAGCCCACGTACCACAACAGCTACTGGTACATGTCCTGCATGGTGATCTTCAAGACCAGCTATGGGGTCATCCAGCAGTCGCTGTACTACTCGACGGTCTACTCCAGCCCCGAGGTCGACTGCCCGTCCACCAACCTGCAGCGGGCAAACGATCTTTCTCCGTACTACAAGTTCTAGCCCACATACTGTGGTGCGGCCATAACCTGGTCTCGTGACCACCACATCCACCCGCACCACGGGGTCGGCGCTGAGCTCACTGACCACACGATTCGCCGGCCGTGCCCTCGGCCGGGCATTGCGCCTGGCCGGGCCGACCACCGGCTATACGGTCAGCCGGGTCGCGATCCCGATGCGCGACGGCGTCGAACTGGTGGCCGACCACTACGTGCCCACCGGAGACACCGAACCGGTCGGCACCGTGCTCCTCCGCGGACCCTATGGCCGCGGGTTTCCGTTCTCGCTGATGTTCGGTGCGCTGTACGCCGCCCGTGGCTACCGCGTGCTGCTGCAGAGTGTGCGGGGGACATTCGGCTCGGGCGGGATCTTCCAGCCGATCGTTCACGAAGCAGCCGACGGCGCCGACACGGTCGCGTGGCTGCGGGAGCAGCCGTGGTTCAACGGTCGCTTCGCCACCATCGGAATTTCCTATCTGGGGTTCACTCAGTGGGCGTTACTGCAGGATCCGCCACCGGAATTGGCCGCGGCCGTCATCACCGCAGGTCCTCACGATTTCAGCACTTCGGCCTGGGGCACCGGCTCGTTCACCGTCAACGACTTCCTGGGCTGGAGCCATCTGGTTGCCCACCAAGAAGATCCCGGACGAATCCGCGCCCGCATCCGCCAGCTGCGCGCGCAGAAAACGGTGGTACGCGCCGCCGGTGAGTTGCCGCTGGGTGCGGCCGGCCGGGCGCTGCTGGGTGAAGGCGCGCCGTGGTGGGAGTCGTGGCTGGACCATCCCGATGACAACGAGCCGTTCTGGGAGTCAATGCGATTCGGCGCTGCACTCGACCGGGTGCAGGTGCCGGTGCTGCTGATCGGCGGCTGGCAAGACCTATACCTGCAGCAGTCGCTCGAACAGTATCGGCATCTTCGCGATCGCGGTGTCGACGTGGCGCTGACCCTCGGGCCGTGGACACACACCCAGTTGCTCATCCAGGGCCTGCGCACCATCGCCCAGGAAACACAGGACTGGCTGGACACCCACCTCGGCGGTCGCCCGGGCACATCGCGACGCAGCAGAGTTCGCGTCTTCGTCGCCGACGAGGGCTGGCGCGAGGTGGCCGACTGGCCGCCGAGCACCGGCGAGCACGCGCTCTACCTGCAGCCCTGCGGCGGCCTGGCCGACACGCCGCCGTCGTCGGCTTCGGTGTCGTCGGTGAGCTTTCGCTATGACCCGACCGATCCGACGCCGACCATCGGGGGTCGGCTGCTGTCGCCGGACGGCGGTTACCGGGACGACACCCTGCTGGCCGCCCGCAGCGACGTGCTCAGCTTCACCACCGACGCGCTCACCCAAGATCTGTGCGTTCAGGGCAACCCGGTGGTCAAATTGGCGCATACCTCCGACAATCCCCATGTCGACGTGTTCGTCCGTCTCAGCGAGGTCGACGCCAGGGGCCGCTCCCGAAATGTCAGCGACGGCTATCGGCGGCTGGCCGAGGCTACGGACTCGGTCAGCGTTGAGCTCGACGCGATCGCTTACCGGTTCCCCGCCGGGTCACGCATCCGCGTGTTGATCGCCGGCGGCAGCCATCCCCGCTACACCCGTAACCTCGGGACCGGTGAGAAGACGGCGACCGGCAGCCGGCTCGAGCCCGCTACCCACGAGGTGCACTTCGGCACTTCCCGGGTCGTGCTTCCGGTCGAGAACACTTAACCAATGGACATCTTCGATGACTGGCGAAGTGGCGGAACCCAGATCCGCTGGCGGTCATCGACCGCGGCGAACGATGCAGCCGAAGTCACCGTCTTCACCCGTCGCTGCGGTACACCCCGTGCACCGGCATTGGTGTGCGTGCACGGTTTCCCGACCGCCAGCATCGACTACTTCGCGGTGACCCGCGAGCTGGCCGCCGAGTTCGACATCTTCCTGCTCGACTTCCCCGGCTACGGACTCTCGGATAAGCCACCCGCACCGTATGTGTACTCGCTGTACGACGATGCGCGGCTGCTGATCCACGCGATCACGAACGTGTGGCAACTGCAGCGATACACCATGCTGACCCATGACCGAGGCACCAGCGTCGGCATGATCGCGCTGTCCATGTTCGCGACGCAGGATCAGGGAAACGCGCCTGCCGAAGTCATCTTGACGAACGCCAACATCTATCTCCCGTTGGCCAACCTCACCGCGTTTCAGACTGCGCTTCTCAACCCCGCCACGGCACGGAGCACGGCGGGCGCGACGACGCCGGAAATGCTTGCCGCCGGCATGGGAGCGACCACGTTCATGCCACGACGAACACCCACCGATCCCGAGATCACCGCTCTGACAAAGTGCTTCGCGCACAACGACGGGATCGGGGTGCTACCGGACACGATTCAGTACCTGAATGAGCGCGCTGCCGACGAAACCAGTTGGCTCGCTGCGCTTTCCGAAAACGAGATCAACACCAGCCTGGTGTGGGGGTTGCACGACAACGTCTCCCCTATCCGGGTCGCCAACTTCGTGTGGCAGAAGTTCTTGCATGACAAGCCCGGACGAAACCGCTACTGGATACTCCCGACCGCCGACCACTACCTGCAATGCGATGCGCCAGCGCAACTGGCGCAGCTGGTGCGACTCACCGCAGCTGGAGAGACGACTGCGCTGTGCACCCTCGGCGGCCGACCTGACGGTGCGGTGCTGGTCGATCAGACCCCTTGAAGCTCAGGGTCACCCGACGGCATCGCGGACGCGGTCAGCGACTCGTCTTAGTACCAGTTCATCGTGCACCGGAACGCCCAGCGACGGCGTAACCGGCAATTCCACCCAGCTGGTGCAGCCGGCGTAGTCCGGAGTGCGGGGCAATTGCACCGGCTCGACTAACGGTATGGCCTGCACGACCAGCACCGCCAACCGATGTTTGGGGCGAAAATCCAGCCGGTCTTCGCGCACCGACTGGGCGGTCCAGATATGTAGATCCTCGATCGCCTCGATGTTGTCGGGCCGGTTGACCGCCAGCGCCGCAACAACTTTCGCTGCTGCCCGCAGCACGACACGGTCATCGGCGCTGTCGGCCGCCGCAGCCGTGAGGAAGTCCCGGAATTCGGGCCGGACCCGCTCGGCATGACTGTGCGCGACCGTCGGGAACAGCATGAACTCGCGAGCGGCCACCTCGAAACGCTTCTCGCCGATCCCGCCTTTACGCAACAGCACCGACTGCCGGCCGTCGAGCAATGCGTGCACCACCGCGCTCCACTCCTTGAGCGCGGTGGTGGTTTCCGTCATTTCATCGCCAGCCGACGCAACGGCGGGGAGGTCTTCGGCGGCTGGCGGCGTGGCGGCAGTGCATCTAACAGCCGTGCCGTCGTCGCCGCGACTTCGGCCACCGCGACTTCGAAGGCCTCGGCATTGGCCGAGGACGGGTGGGTGATGCCGCTGACCTTGCGCACATACTGCCGCGCCGCCGCGGCGATCTCCTCGCTCGTCGCCGCAGGCTCGAGGCCGCGCAATTCGGTGATGTTTCGGCACATTCCTCAACGATAAGCCGGTCGAGGCGCGGCAGGTCGGACTGACTACGGTGGCGCTTATGACTGACGACATCCTGTTGATCCACACCGACGATCGGGTGCGCACCCTGACCCTGAACCGACCGCAATCGCGCAACGCGTTGTCGGCCGCGCTGCGGGACCAGTTTTTCACGGCCCTGGCCGACGCCGAAACCGACGACGCCGTCGACGTCGTCATCCTGACCGGCACCGATCCGGTGTTCTGCGCCGGGCTCGATCTCAAAGAGCTGGGCGGGCAGTCGGCGCTGCCGGACATTTCGCCGCGCTGGCCACCGTTGACCAAGCCGGTGATCGGCGCGATCAACGGCGCCGCCGTCACCGGCGGGCTGGAGCTGACGCTGTACTGCGACATCCTGATCGCGTCGGAGCACGCGCGATTCGCCGACACCCACGCGCGGGTAGGCCTGCTGCCGACGTGGGGGCTCAGCGTGCGGTTGCCGCAGAAAGTGGGTATCGGGGTGGCGCGTCGCATGAGCCTGACCGGTGACTACCTGTCCGCCGAGAATGCGCTGCGGGCCGGTCTGGTCACCGAGGTGGTGCCACACGAGCGGCTGCTGACCGCCGCGCGGGAGGTGGCGGCGAGCATCGTCGGCAATAACCAGAGCGCGGTCCGGGCTCTGCTGGCGTCCTATCACCGGATCGACGAATCGCACACCAGCGAGGGGCTGTGGCTCGAAGCGATGGCGGCCAAGCAATTCCGAACCTCCGGCGACGACATCGCCGCCAACCGGGAAGCGGTCTTGCAGCGCGGCCGGGCGCAGGTGCGGTAGACAGCAATCTGCCCCGCTTCCGGAGGAGGCAGAAACGGGGCAGAATGCGTCGGCGCCTGGTCCGCTTGATCAGGGGATGAGGGCGCGGACGGGGTGTCGGACAGTCCAAATGGGGTGCAGGACATCCGCCGCGTAGTGGCGGATCGGGTGCAACGGTCCGGTGCCCGGCACCCACGGGTCAGCCGACGCGACGGCCGGCGCCAGCGACCCGAGGACAGACAGACCGACCGCGGCCAGCAGGCCGGCTGCTCCGACGCGCATCTTGGAAACTTTCTTCGACTTCATGGTTACGACTCCTTACCGCTAGGGTCGGTTGCTTTCCCGACATCACTAGCGTGCAGCAGGTGGCTTGCGGAATTCTTGCGGAATTCTTGCGCTTGCTGCGCAGCTCAGCGCTGGCTGATTTCAAACGTGAATTCGTGGTCGCCGATGCGGATATGGTCACCATCCGTCAAGGTGGCGGTGCTGCGGATGCGCCGGCCTTGGACCTGGACTCCGTTGGTTGAGCGCAGATCGCTGATCACGAAACTGCTTCCGGTGTCGATGACGACGGCGTGGTAGCGACTGACGTCATCGTCGTCGAGAACGATGTCGTTGTCGGTCCGGCGGCCGATCCGGGTCGACGCTTGCAGCCGATACCGCTTGCCATCCCTCCCTCGCAGCTCGGCGACGGCCGATCGACCGGCGACCGTGCCGGTGTGCGGGCTGAGATCGACGACGCTGTTCATGGCGGTGGTTCGGGCGGTGCGTTTGGTGTCAAGCGGCTCCTGGCGCAGGATCCGCTCATGCAACGCCCGCACCTTGGGACCGGGGTCGATCCCGAGGTTTTCGGCCAGATTCGCTTTCAGTCGCCGGTAAGCGTCGAGGGCGTCGGATTGGCGCTCGGCGACGTAATAGGCGGTGATCATCTGGGCCCACAGCGGTTCCCGGAACGGATGTTCGGCGGCAAGCGCCTCGAGGCGGACGATCACGGCGTCGGCACGCCCGCAGGCGATCTCGGCTTCGGCGAGGCCAATCTGGGCCACGACTTTGACCTCGGACAAAGCGGTGGCAAACGTATCGACGAAGGCGAATTCGCGTAGGTCATCGAGGACGGGCCCGCGCCACTCGGCCAGCGCAGCCGCCAGGAAGCTGCTGGCATCTTCGAAGCGTCCTGCGGCGGCGGCGTGAACGCCCGCGTTCTTCTCGGTGATGAAACGCCCAAGATCGCAGTTGGTGTCATCGACGCTGAGATGATAGCCAGGCGGGGCGCTTGCGAGCACCTTGTTCGAGTCGTACCCTGCGCTGCCGAGCAGTCGGCGCAGATTGGACACGTAGGAATGGATACTTGTCCGTGCTGCGGGCACAGGCGACTGGTCCCAGACCGCGTTGATCAGCGAGTCGACCGACACCGGCCGGTTGCGGTTCATCACCAGCATGGCCAACACCGCCCGCTGCTTCGGGGCGCCCAACGGCACCGGGTTGCCGTCCGCGATCAGCTGCAACGGTCCCAGAACACCGAATTGGAGACCTGCGTTCCACATCGCGCGGCAGCCTTTCGGGTCGACTTGGGCGTCAGCTCACCATTGTGACCTTGATTGCCTGCCGCGCGATGTTGCAGCGCCCCAGGCGTCGCGACAAAGCGCTCAGCTGCTCGCCGTCACGCTCCAGCAGGCGCTCCGTGCATCACCCCGCCAGGCGACGGCGCGAAATCCCGAGCGAGCGTCAATTACACACCCGGACATGATATGCACTCACTTCAACGGCGCGGCGCGCGCCGACGGCAAAGATCGCCACGCTAATTCAAGTCCCGGTCACTGCCCAGCGGCCCGACACCGCCCGCCACCCGACGAAAATCAGTCGCAACACAATGAACATGCTCAGTCCCGACCAGATGCCGGCCAGCCCCCAGCCGAACACCAGCGACAGCCAGGTCAACGGTAGAAAGCCGACCAGCGCGCTGACCACGGTCGCGGTACGCATGAACGCGGCGTCCCCGGCGCCCAACAACACCCCGTCGAGGGCGAAAACAATGCCTGCAAAAGGCAATTGGGCTACCAGGAACCACCACGGAATTCCGATCGCGGCCAGCACCGAACTGTCATCGGTGAAGAGTTCGGGCAGCACGGAGGATCCGGCGGCGAACAACGCAGACAGCGCGCCCGCCGCGACCGCCGACCACGCCGTGACGCGCCGGGCCACCGCTCTGGCACGCGGCGCATCACCGGCGCCCAACGCCGCACCAACCAATGCCTGCGCGGCGATGGCCAGCGAATCAAGAACCAGCGCAAGGAAACTCCACAACTGCAGCACCACCTGGTGGGCGGCCAACGCCGCGGCTCCGAACCGGGCAGCGACCGCGGCGGCCGAGACGAAGCAGGCCTGAAAAGCCAACGTGCGCACCACCAGGTCGCGGCCCATCACGGCTTGGGCTCGTAGCACAGCACGGTTGGGGCGCAGCGGAACTCGTTCGGCCAGCAACGCGCGCCCGAACAGCAGCGCGGCCAGCCATTGGCCCGCCAGGTTGGCCACGGCCGACCCGGCCAGCTCCAAGCGAGGTAGCCCCAGCCAGCCGTACACCAGCAACGGGCACAGCAGCGCGGACAGCCCGAAGCCGGTGACCACATAGCGCAGCGGGCGCACAGTGTCTTGGACGCCGCGTAGCCATCCGTTGCCGGCCAGCGACACCAGAATTGCGGGCGCGCCCAGGATCGCGATGCGCAACCACGGCAGAGCTGCGTGCGCGATGTCGGCCGAGCCGGCGATCGCTGCCACCAGCGGCACCGCCGCGGCCTGCACCACGACGACGATCAGCACGCCCAAGCCCAGGCCCAACCAGGTCGCCTGCACGCCTTCCGCCACCGCCGACGCCCGGTCGTCGGCGCCGAAGTAGCGGGCCGAGCGCGCTGTGGTGCCGTACGACAGGAAGGTCAGCTGGGAGCCGACCATGCCGAGGATCAATCCGCCGATGGCCAGCCCGGCCAGGCTCAACGCACCGAGTCGGCCGACCACCGCGGTGTCGAACAGTAAATAGAGCGGCTCGGCCGCGAGTACACCCAACGCCGGCAGGGCCAGCTGCGCTATCTGTCGGCCACCCGCGTGCGGCTGGCCCGGCGCGGTCACCCTAGGGCGGCGCGCAGCGAGGTCACCACATCATCGATCGAACCGGTGGTCGAGTAGCCCGCGGCCAGCTTGTGACCGCCGCCGCCGAATGTCGAGGCGACGGTAGAGAGATCCACTGCGGCCTTCGCGCGCATCGACACCGACCACTGCTGCGGCTCGATCTCTTTGAACACCGCCGCCACCTCGGCCTGCTGCGTGGTGCGGACGATGTCGACGATGCTCTCGACTTCTTCCGGGCGTGCGCTGATCCATTCCTGGTGTCCGACAACGGCGTACACCAGGCCGCGGCCGTCGACGTCGTCCGCCAACAGCTGCGCCGAACCCAACACCCGCGACAGCATCGTCAGCCAGCGGAAGGGATGCGTGTCCATCAGTGACCGGCTGACCGCCGCGTTGTCGACACCGAGGTCGACCAGCCGCGCCGCCAACCGATATGCCCGCGCGCTGGCCCACCGGAAGGACCCGGTATCAGTGGTCAGTCCCGCGTAAAGGCAGTGCGCCACGTCGGTGTCGATCGGCTTGCCCCATGCGTCGAGCAGCTCGGCCACCAGCATGGTGGTGGAATCGGCCGACGGGTCGACGAAGTTGGCGGTGCCGAACAGCTGATTCGACGCGTGGTGGTCGATCACCAGCAGCTCCTGCCCGCTATCGGCCATTTCGCGCAGGTCACCGAGCCGGTTGATGCTCGGAATGTCCACCGTCACAACCAGATCGACGTCACGACTCATGGCCGCAGGGTCGACGAGCAGCTGGCCGCCGGGCAGCGACCGCAGCGACTCCGGAAGTGCTGCCGGGGCCGCGAAGCTGACCTGGACCGTCTTGCCGCACCGGTCCAGCACCAGACCCAGCGCCAGCCCGGCGCCGATCGTGTCGGCGTCGGGATAGACATGGCAGACCACTGCGACCGTGGCGGCGGCGGACACCACCTCGGCGGCTTCGACGGCGTCCACGCGTCGCGCGGTGGACTCAGTCTTCGAGTTGATCGTCGTCACCGGCATCCTCCGCTGCACTGTCAGATTGCCCGCTTTCTTCTCGGGCTGGCGCCCAGCCCGCATCGTCAGCGGGCGGAGTCCGGTACGGGTCGGCCTCACCGGCCGGCTTGGCACCTTCGCGAACCCGAGCCACATCGGCATCGGCGGCGCGCGCTCGGGCCAGTAACTCTTCCATCCGTTGCACGGAGTCGGACACCGTGTCCCGGGTGAACGTCAGCGTAGGAGTGAACCGCACGCCAGTGCCGGCTCCGACCTTGGTGCGCAGCACACCCTTGGCGCGTTCCAGCGCCGCCGCGGCGCCTTCGTAATCGGCCTCGTCATCCAGCGTCGATCCCATCACCGTGTAGTACAGCGTCGCGTCGTGCAGATCGCCAGACATCTTGGAGTCGACGATGGTGACCCCGGCCAGTCCGGGGTCTTTGATCTCGTATTCGATCGCCGAGGCGACGATTTCGGAGATTCGCTTGGACAGCCGGCGGGCCCGGGCCGGGTCAGCCATGCCACGCGTTCAGGTTGTCGGGACTCATCGTCAGGCGCGTTCCTTCTGAACCAGTTCGTAGGTTTCGATGACGTCGCCTTCTTTGATGTCGTTGTACGTCAGCGTCAGACCACATTCGTATCCGTCGCGGACCTCGGTGACATCATCCTTCTCCCGTCGCAACGACTGTACGGTCAGGTTCTCGGCGACCACGATGTTGTCGCGCAGCAGCCGGGCCTTGGAGTTGCGACGCACAACACCGGAAGTCACCAGGCAACCGGCGATCACGCCGACCTTCGACGAGCGGAACAGCGCGCGAATCTCGGCGCGGCCCAGCTGGTTCTCCTCGTAAATCGGCTTGAGCATGCCGCGGAGAGCCTTCTCGATCTCGTCGATCGCCTGGTAGATCACCGAGTAGTACCGGATGTCCACACCTTCGCGGTTGGCCAGCTCGGTGGCCTTGCCCTCGGCGCGCACGTTGAAGCCGATGATCACCGCGTCCGACGCCGACGCCAGGTTGACGTTGGTCTCGGTGATGCCACCGACGCCGCGGTCGATGACGCGCAGTTCCACCTCGTCGTCGATCTGAATCCCCAGCAAGGCCTCTTCCAGCGCCTCGACCGTACCGGCGTTGTCGCCCTTGAGGATCAGGTTCAGCTGGCTGGTTTCCTTTAGCGCCGAGTCCAGGTCCTCGAGGCTGATCCGCTTGCGCGACCGCGCCGCCAGGGCGTTGCGCTTGCGGGCGCTGCGCCGGTCGGCGATTTGGCGGGCAATCCGGTCCTCATCGACGACCAGGAAGTTGTCGCCCGCGCCGGGCACCGACGTGAAGCCGATGACCTGGACAGGACGTGACGGCAGCGCCTCTTCGATGTCGTCGCCGTATTCGTCGACCATTCGGCGGACCCGGCCATAGGCGTCGCCGGCCACCACCGAGTCGCCGACGTGCAGCGTGCCGCGCTGCACCAGCACGGTGGCCACCGGACCGCGGCCGCGGTCCAGGTGCGCCTCGATCGCCACACCCTGGGCTTCCATGTCGGGGTTGGCCCGTAGATCCAGCGCGGCGTCGGCGGTCAGCAGCACCGCCTCCTCCAGCGCCTCGATGTTGGTCCCCTGCTTAGCGGAGATGTCGACGAACATCGTGTCGCCGCCGAAATCCTCTGCCACCAAACCGTATTCGGTGAGCTGAGACCGGATCTTGGCCGGGTCGGCGCCCTCCTTGTCAATCTTGTTCACCGCCACCACGATCGGCACGTCGGCGGCCTGCGCGTGGTTGATGGCCTCCACCGTCTGTGGCATGACGCCGTCGTCGGCGGCGACCACCAGGATCGCGATGTCGGTGGCCTTCGCACCGCGGGCACGCATGGCGGTGAACGCCTCGTGACCCGGGGTGTCGATGAAGGTGATCAGCCGCTCTTCGCCGTCGAGCTCGACGGACACCTGGTAAGCGCCGATGTGCTGGGTGATGCCGCCGGCCTCGGCCTCGCGGACGCTGGCGTTCCGGATGGTGTCCAGCAGTCGGGTCTTACCGTGGTCGACGTGACCCATCACGGTCACCACCGGTGGACGGGTCTGCAGGTCCTCTTCGCTGCCTTCGTCTTCGCCGTAGGAGAGGTCAAAAGACTCCAGCAGCTCGCGGTCTTCGTCCTCGGGGCTGACGACCTGGACGACGTAGTTCATCTCGCCGCCCAGCAGTTCGAGCGTCTCGTCGCCGACCGACTGGGTCGCCGTCACCATCTCACCGAGGTTGAACAGCGCCTGCACCAGCGCGGCCGGATTGGCGTCGATCTTCTCAGCGAAATCGCTCAGCGACGCGCCGCGGGCCAGCCGGATCGTCTCGCCATTGCCGTGCGGCAACCGCACGCCACCGACGACCGGCGCCTGCATGTTCTCGTACTCGGCACGTTTCGCCCGCTTGGACTTGCGACCGCGCCGCGGCGCGCCGCCGGGACGGCCGAACGCACCGGCAGCACCACCGCGCTGTCCGGGACGGCCACCGCCGCCTCCTCCACCTGGACGGCCGCGGTAACCACCACCGCCGCCGCCACCGGGCGGGGCACCGACACCGCCGCCACCACCACCGCCGCGGTAGTTGCCACCACCGCCGCCACCACCACCGCCGGGCCGGCCACCGGCCGGGCCGCCTCCTGGCCGGGCGCCGAAACCGGGGCGCGGCCCGCCGGGACGCGGAGGTCGACCTTGCCCACCACTGGCGCCGCCAGGACGGGGCGGCATGCTGCCGGGCGATGCGCCCGGGCGCGGGGCGCCGGGACGGGGGGCACCGGGACGGGGCGCCGCTGGACGCGGAATTGGCCGTTCGACCGGCTGCGCCGTCGAGAACGGGTTGTTGCCGACGCGCGGCGCGCGAGCCGCTGGCCTCGGGGCCGGGCGCGGGCCGGGCACAGGTCCGGGGCGTGTCGGGGTCGGCGCCGGGGCCGCCTGCGGCTGTTCAGCAGCCGGGGCCGGCGGTGCGGGCGGCTCGGGCGCCGGCGGGGCGGCCGGTTTGGGGGCCGCGGGTTTCTGCGCCGGAGGGGCCACATCTTTGACGGCGGCTTTAGCCGCCGTCGCGCCGTTGCCGGCGGTCTTGTCCTGCGCGGGCTTGCCGCCGCCGAATGACTCACGCAGCCGACGCGCGACCGGCGCTTCTACCGTCGACGATGCGGATTTGACGAATTCGCCCTGTTCGCTGAGCCGGGCGAGAACTTCCTTGCTGGTAACACCGAGTTCCTTCGCTAACTCGTGTACGCGGGCCTTGCCTGCCACTACATCTCCTGTCTATGAGGCGACAGCGGTGGTAGGCCGCGCCTCGCGGTTTAGCTATGACGCATGGTCATCGGGACTTCACGGTGTGCTCATGTTCTTTGCTACCTGTTCTGTTGGCGGGTGGGTCGGGTGCGTCGAGAGACTCGACGTACTCGATCACCGCTGATACATCCGGTGTTCCGGCGATCCGTAACGCTCGCGCGAACGCTCGCCGCCGGACCGCTTGCTGTGCGCACTTCGGAATGGGATGCAGCCATGCACCCCGCCCCGGAAGACTACCCGCTGCATCAACGGTCACGGTGTAACTACCGTTTCCCGCTGACACAGCTACCACTCGAAGCAGTTCGACGGCCAACTCTCGCTTTCGGCAACCGACACACGTCCGCACCGGTCCATCGATGCGTCGATGTGCGGAGGCCGAAGTCTCGCGCTGGATCACGGCTTAGTTTACCTTCACCCAACTAGTGGTCAGAACCACCCGCAATGTCGGCCAGGCAGGTACGACCGGGCAGGTCAGCTGGGCGGTTCCATCGCCTCCGCGCCCACCTCGAGATCGTCGGCGTCGGGCAACGGTGGGCGCGCCGATGGGCGGTCCAGGTAGAAGATCGCGGTAGAGGCAATGTCGTCGTGCAGCGGCCGGTAGCGGCGCCCCGACATCCAACCGAGGGCCTGGATGTCGACTCGCAGATCGACGCGGAAGTTGATCGAGCGGGACTGGGCGCTGCTCAATCGGGCCAGCGAACGGAGGTCGGTCACAAGTGTCGCCGGGCTAGCGGTCGTGCGCCATCCCGTGGGCGGCACCGTGCTCGGGGTGGTCCTCCGGCTGGTCGGGCGAATCGCCGCGGATGTCGATCCGCCATCCGGTGAGCCGAGCCGCCAGTCGGGCGTTCTGGCCCTCCTTGCCGATGGCCAACGACAACTGGAAGTCGGGCACCACCACCCGGGCCGCCCGGGCGTTCTGGTCGATCACGGCCACCGAAACCACCTTGGCCGGCGACAGCGCGTTGGCGACGAACCGGGCCGGGTCCTCGTCGTAGTCGATGATGTCGATCTTCTCCCCGGACAGCTCACTCATCACGTTGCGCACCCGCTGACCCATGGGGCCGATGCAAGCGCCCTTGGCGTTCAGGCCGGGAACCCGAGAAGCTACCGCGATCTTCGAACGGTGGCCGGCTTCGCGTGCCACCGCGACGATCTCCACCGACCCTTCGGCGATCTCGGGGACTTCCAGCGAGAACAGTTTGCGCACCAAGTTGGGGTGGGTGCGGGACAAGGTGATCACCGGTTCGCGAGCACCGCGACTGACTCCCACCACGTAGCAGCGCAACCGCTCACCGTGCTCATAGACCTCACCGGGAACCTGCTCGGCCGCCGGGATCACACCCTCAGAGCCCTTGGCCTCGCTGCCCATTCGGACGACGACGAAACCGCGCGCATTGGCCCGGCTATCTCGTTGCACCACACCGGCGACGATCTCGCCCTCGTGGGTCGAGAACTCACCGAAGGTGCGCTCGTTCTCGGCGTCGCGAAGTCGCTGCAGCATCACCTGCCGTGCGGTAGTGGCCGCGATTCGCCCGAAACCCTCAGGGGTGTCCTCCCATTCGCTGAGCACAACGCCGTCTTCGTCGACCTCGCGGGCCAACACCTGCACCGCACCGGTTTTGCGGTCAATTTCGATATGGGCCTCCGGTTGATGGCCCTCGGTGTGCCGGTATGCGCTGAGCACCGCGGCCTTGACATCCTCGAGTAAGTCGTCGAAGGAGATTCCTCGCTCCACCACGATCGCATGCAGAGCGCCCATGTCGATGTTCATGTTCTGCCCTCCGTCTCCGCATTACGGTCGACAGCCGCCAACTCCAGTTCACGTTGGGAAGGAGGCGAAAACTCAACCTGGACAACCGCTTTCACGACCTCCCCGATGGGCACCGGACGCACCGTCCAGTCGCGGGCCCGATCGTCGCGGATCACCAGCATCAGCGCGTTGTGGGATATCTCGCCGACTCGACCGGTGACCGCCGTTCCGTCGGCCAGCGTCAGTTCGACCTTGCGGCCCCGCGCGCGGCGAAAGTGTTTCTCGCTGGTCAGCGGGCGGTCTATGCCGGGCGAGCTGACTTCCAGCACGTACTGACCCTCAAGGTTTTTGACCTCGTCCAACAAGCTCGACGCCGAACGCGACAGCGCGGCGATGGTGTCCAGGTCGAGTGCAGTGTCGCCGTCGGCAATCACGGTTATCCGCGGCGGACGGGCCCGCGGATCGATGACGACATCCTCAATCTCGTAGCCTGCGCGCGCGAACTCACCATCGAGTAGCTCGATCACCTGCGTCTGCGACGGTAGCCCGATGGACACGGCGAGCTCCTCATCTTGAGTTGTCCGGTCGGCGGCCCTCCAGTTCGCAGTAATCCAAGCCGCGTGCCGGGTGAACCAGCCATTAACGATACGCCAGGAATCTCGTATCAGCCGTGATCGCGGCCAGGTCAGCCACGGTCACGCCCCGGGCGTCCGACGCGCCGGCCCAGCAATGGCAGGATGTTGCTGTGCCACGCACGCTGCCCGGTGTCAGACCGGTTTTCAGCAGGCGGCGGGTGCTGGCCGGTGGCGCCGCTCTCGCCGTGCTCGGGATGGCCGCGCCCGCCTGCAGTTCGCCGCCCGCACCGCCGGCGGTGGACGAACTCGAGGCGCAGTTGCAACGCGCGCGACACGACAGTGAACTCGCCGCAGCGGCGGCCGTGGCCGCGGCCAAGCCGGTCAGCATGGCGTTGACCGAGGTCGCCTCCGAACGCGCTCGCCACGCACAGGCGCTGACTACCGAGATCGACCGCCTCGCCGTCAACCCGACGTCCACCTCCAGCCAGACCACCAGCCCGACATCGACCACGTCGGCCGCGGCCGCACCCCCACCGACACTGTCCGACGTGCTCAATTCCCTGCGCGGGTCCGCCGCCAGCGCAAGCCATTTGGCGACCACGTCTTCGGGTTATCGGGCGGGCCTGCTCGGCTCGATCGCCGCCGCGTGCACGGCCTCCTACAGCGTTGCGTTGGTGTTCGCAGGAGCGGCCTCATGACATCCGCTGAGCCGTCACCCGCCAACACGCCCGCCGACTCCGCGCTGTGCGCTGCGCTGACCACCGAACACGCCGTGATCTACGGCTACGGCGTCGTGTCCGCCCACTGCCAACCCGACGTCAACACCCTGGTGTCTTTCGTGCTGAATCAGCATCGCCAGCGTCGCGACCAGCTGATCGCGATGCTCGCGGGCCGCTCGGTCAGCGCTCCGGTGGCCGCCGCGGGCTACCAGCTGCCGTTTCCGGTCAACAACCCAACCGACGCGACGCGCCTGGCCACGCGGATGGAGAAGGACACCGAAGTGGCCTGGCGCGCGGTCATCGAGCAGGCGCAGACGCCGGAGGACCGCAAGTTCGGCGTGACCGCGCTGACTCAGAGCGCGGTGCTGGCTGCCCGCTGGAATCAGGTGCTGGGCGTCAACCCGATCACCACGGCGTTCCCGGGCGCCGACTAGTCGCCTGACACCGCAACCGTGATGTCGGTGGGCAGCCCGGCACCGACCGCCAGTTCACGGGTCTCGCCGCTGAACCGGTTGCGCAGCTCGACCGTCCCGTCCGCCCAACCGCGTCCCACCACGACGATCCACGGCACACCCAGCAGTTCGGCGTCCTTGAACTTCACTCCTGGCGAGGCCTGCCGGTCGTCGAGTAGCACTTCGATGCCCAGCCGATCAAGGTCGGCGGCCAGCGCGATGGCACCGCTACGTGCCTCGGCGTCCTTGTTGGCGATCACCAGATGCACGTCGAACGGCGCAATCTCGGACGGCCAACGCAGCCCTAGCTCGTCGTGGTGCTGTTCGGCGATCACCGCTACCAGCCGCGACACCCCCAGGCCGTAGGAGCCCATGGTCAGCCGGACCGGCTTGCCGTCCTCGCCGAGCACGTCGACGGTGAAGGCGTCGGTGTATTTGCGCCCGAGCTGGAAGATGTGGCCGACCTCGATGCCACGCGCCGACACCAGCGGTCCCGCGCCGTCCGGAGACGGGTCGCCGTCGCGCACCTCGGCGGCCTCGATGCTGCCGTCGGGGGTGAAATCACGGCCGGCCACCAGCCCGACGACATGCTGCCCGAGCTTGTCGGCGCCGGTGATCCAGCTGGTGCCGTCCACCACCCGCGGGTCGACGAGATAGCGAACGCCGTTGTCCTGCAACGCCTTCGGGCCGATGTAACCCTTCACCAGGAAGGGATACTTGGCGAAGTCGGCATCGTCGAGGAACGCGTGATCGGCCGGTTCCAGCGCCGCGCCCAGCCGCTTGTCGTCGACTTCGCGGTCGCCCGGCACCCCAACGGCCAGCAGCTCCCAGTCCCCGCCCGGTTGGCGCACCTTGAGCAGGACGTTCTTCAGGGTGTCGGCGGCGGTGACGGTGCGGCCCAGGTCGGCGCCGTTGGCCCAGTCCACCAGGGTGGCGATCGTCGGGGTGTCGCCGGTGTCGTGCACGACCGCCTCGGGCAGCCCGGCCACGATTTCCGCGGGCCGCGCCTCCGGACGGACGGTGACGACGGCCTCGACGTTGGCCGCGTATCCGGACTCCAGACACCGCACGAAGGTGTCCTCGCCGACCGGGCTCTCGGCCAAGAACTCCTCGGAGGCGCTGCCGCCCATCGCGCCCGACACCGCCGACACGATGACGTAGCGCACCTGCAGACGTTCGAAGATGCGCTGATAGGCCTCCCGATGCGCGTGATAGGCGGCCTTGAGCCCGGCGTCGTCGATATCGAAGGAGTAGGAGTCCTTCATCAGGAACTCGCGGACACGCAGGATGCCGGCACGCGGCCGCGCCTCGTCGCGGTACTTGTTCTGGATCTGGAACAGCAGCAGCGGAAAGTCCTTGTAGGAGCTGTATTCGCCCTTCACGGTCAGCGCGAAGAGCTCTTCGTGGGTCGGACCCAGCAGGTAGTCGTTGCCGCGGCGGTCCCGAAGCCGAAACACCCCGTCGCCGTATTCGGTCCACCGGTTCGTCGTCTCGTAAGGCGCCCGCGGCAGCAAGGCCGGGAACAGGATCTCCTGCCCGCCGATGGCGTTCATCTCGTCGCGGACGATGCGTTCGATGTTGCGCAGCACGCGCAGCCCGAGTGGCAGCCAGCTGTACAGCCCGGGCGCGACCGGTCGGATGTAGCCGGCGCGGATCAGCAGCTTGTGGCTGGCAACTTCGGCGTCTGCGGGGTCGTCGCGCAGGGTGCGCAAGAACAGCTCGGACATCCGGGTGATCACAGCGCGCAAGCCTAACGGTGAGCCTTGTCTGTCCGCCAAACAGCGGCCACGGCTGCGATCAAAAGCGAATCACGACCGTGGCTTCTGCCTCGCGTCACACAGCCCGGGGCTAGATCTCTCCGACGTCGATGGCGTGCTGGACTTCCTGGGCGTGGGCCACCTGCTTGGAGGTGTATCCGATGAGCAGTGCCACACCGCCGGTCAGGACGGCGACCCCGGCCACCCACAGCAGCCCGTAGGTGTAGCCGTGGTCGAGCGCATGCAGCTGAGCGGCGTTCATGTTCTTCACCGGGCCATTGGTGCCGCCCAAGTACAACGTGCGCGACGTGATGACGGCCTGGATGACGGCGAGCACCACCGGCCCACCCAGGTTCTGCAGCATCATCACGATTGCCGATGTCGGCCCGATCCGGTCGAAGCCGACGTCCGTGATCGCCGAGAGCGCCAGCGGCACGATGATCATGCCAATACCGATGCCGCCGAAGGTGATCAGCGTTACCAGGGTCGGGAAGTACGGCATGTCGCGATCGAGCGTCGAACCGTAGAGCATCGCACCCACCACCAGAACTCCGCCGGTGATGACCACGACCCGCGGCGAGAACCACGACACCAGCTGCGAGGACGCGCCCAGACCGATGCCCATGGCGATCGTGAACGGGATGAAGCCGACGCCGGCGCGCAGTGCGCTGTAGCCCATGAGCTCCTGCACGTACAGGCCGATCAGCACGGTGACGGTGAACAAGACGCCGCCGCCCAGGAAGATGGCCACAAAGGTAGCCAGCCGGTTGCGGTCGAAGAAGAGGTCGAGCGGGACGACCGGGTTCTCGGCGGTGCGTTCCACAATCGCGAACGCGACGAACGCAGCCAACGCCACCACACCCGAGCCGACGGTGGTGACGGATATCCAGCCCTTCTCGGGGCCGATCGAGAAGGCGAAAACGGCAGCGGTACAGGCCAGCGTGGCCAGGACGGCACCGGTGGCGTCGAGCTTCATGCGCTCCCGGTGCGTCTCCCGCAGCGCCATGCGGGCCAGGTAGATCATGACGATCCCGATCGGCACGTTGACCAGGAACGCCAGCCGCCAGGAGAGCTCGGTCAGCGCCCCGCCGACTACCAGCCCCATCACCGAGCCGACGCCGGCCATCGCACCGAACACGGCTGTTGCCGCGTTGCGGGCCGGGCCCTTGGCGAAGGTGGTGGCGATCAGCGCCAAGCCGGTGGGAGTAGCGATCGCGGCGCCGACACCTTGGAGCAACCGTGCGACGACCAGGGTCGGGTCATCCCAGGCGATACCGCACAACGCCGAGGCGATGGTGAACAGCGCGACGCCGACGGTGAAGGTGCGCTTGCGGCCGATGGTGTCACCAAGTCGGCCGCCGAGCAGCATCAATCCGCCGAAGGTCAGCACGTAGGCGGTGATCACCCAGCTGCGGCCGGCATCGGTCAGGCCCAGCTCGTTCTGAATCCTGGGCAGCGCGACGATTGCGATGGTTCCATCCATCGTCGCCATCAGCTGCATGCCGCAGATGGCGATAACAGCCGCGAAAAAGCGCCGAGTCGGCCGCCACGTCGGTTGAGACCCGCTGGCGGGGCTCGCAGTGCTCTTGGCGGCGGTCTTGGCTGAGTGCGCTGGGGGCATATGAACTACTCGCTCCGAGGGTTCAGACGTCCATTCTCGGACAGCCCGCTCTGCGTCGTTGAGAGCCGTCATAAGAACTTACCCTACAGTAATCTTAGAAATCTTTTAAACGCCGAATGCCGCTACGGTACCGATCACGATGATCGCAGGGGGCCGAATTCCCTCCGAACGGATCTTTTCCGCGACATCAGCCAGGGTAGCCCGCAACGTGTGTTCAGCGGACGTCGTTCCCTGCTGGACCACCAAAACCGGCGTATCCGCAGGTCGGCCGCCTTTCAACAGGACGTCGGCAAAAAGTTCGATGCGCTCGACCGCCATCAGCAAAACGATGGTGCCGGACATCGCCGCTAATGCATCCCAATTCACTAACGATTCGGGGTGCTCTGGCGCAAGGTGGCCGCTGACCACCACGAACTCGTGATTAACGCCGCGGTGCGTGACCGGGACACCGGCCGACGCGGGAACCGCTATGGCACTGGTCACACCCGGCACGACCGTCACCGGAATGCCCGCCTCGACGCACGCCAGCACTTCCTCATATCCGCGAGCGAACACGAACGGATCGCCCCCTTTGAGGCGCACCACAAACCGACCCGCCCGGGCCCGCTCGATCATGACGTCGTTGATGGCGTCCTGGGCCATCGCGCGTCCATAGGGGATCTTGGCGGCGTCGATCACCTCGACGTGCGGGGGCAGCTCGGCGAGCAGCTCCGGTGGCGCCAGCCGATCGGCGACGACGACATCGGCCTGAACGAGCAGCCGCCGGCCGCGGACGGTGATCAGTTCGGGATCTCCGGGTCCGCCGCCGATCAGCGCCACGCCGCCGCGGACGACGTCGGCGCTCTCTGCGGTGATTAGCCCTTGCTGCAGCGCCTCGCGGATCGCCGAGCGAATTGCCGCCGAACGACGGTGCTCGCCTCCGGCCAGGACTCCCACCGACAGCCCGGCGTAGTCGAACGACGCCGGGGTCACCGCGCTGCCCTCAACCGCAATGTCGGCGCGGACGCAGAAGATTCGGTACCGGTCGGCCTCGGTGACCACCGCGGCGTTCACCTGCGTGTCGTCGGTGGCCGCGATCGCATACCAGGCGCCCGCCAGGTCGCCGTCGCGATACTCGCGCAGCGACAAGGTAATTCGGCTCATCGCCTCGACCGCGGGAGTGGCGAAACGCGCGATGACGTGTACGTCTGCGCCGCTCGCGATCAGCAGCGGCAGTCGGCGCTGAGCGACGTTGCCGCCGCCGACCACGACAACCTTCTTACCGGCCAGCCGCAAGCCGACCAGGTAAGGGCTCTCCGGCGTCGTCACCCTGCGAGCCTCACAGCTGCCCCACGGGACGAACTCCCGGTTTGAGCATCGGAACATGAGGAACGCCGTCGTCGACGAAATCGTCGCCGTCGCGGACGAATCCGTGCTGGGCGTACATGTCCGTCAGGTAGATCTGCGCATCGATCCGGCAGGGATAGTCGCCCACCTCGGCGAGCGCGGCGCGCAACAGCCGGGTGGTGTGACCCTGGCCGCGCGCGCTGCGTTCGGTGCACAGCCGCCCGAGACGGAACGCCTTCTGCCCGCCCGCGTGCTCCTCCATCAGCCGCAGCGTGCAGATCACCTCGCCGTCGGGAGCTTCCAGCCAGAAGTGCCGAGTTTCGGCGAGCAGATCGCGCCCGTCCAACTCGGGATACGGGCGGGCCTGCTCCACGACGAAGACCTCCACCCGCAGTTTGAGCAATGCATAGAGCCTAGGCACGTCAAGGTCTTTGGCCCATGCCCGGCGCAGCGCCGCGGTCATGACGCGCCCGCTGTCGGCGGGTCGCCCGCCGACGATGCAGGCCGCGAAGCGGCCTGAGGAGGAGGCGGGCAATCGGGCTTGAGCCCCAGCACCTTGGTGCCCCATGACCACACCTCCTCGAACAACGCCGGCTCATCGGAGAGGGTGGCTCCTAACGACGGCACCATGCCTTTCAGCGTAGGCAGCCACCCCTGATACCGGTCGGGAAAGCAGCGCTGCAGCACACCCAGCATCACCGAGACCGCGGTCGAAGCCCCCGGCGATGCTCCGAGCAGGCCGACGATGCTGCCGTCGGCGGCACCCACCACCGTGGTGTCGAACTCCAGCACCCCACCTTTACGCTTGGTAGGCCGGATCACCTGCACGCGTTGACCGGCCGTCGTCATCTCCCAGTCGGAACCCACAGCGCTGGGCACGAATTCGCGCAATGTGTCGACGCGGGCGGGCTGCGACAACCGCAGCTGGCCGATCAGGTAGTTGACCAGTTGCATCTGGGTGAGACCGGCGCCGATCATGGTCGCCAAGTTGCCCGGGGTGACGGATCGCGGCAGATCGGTTGCATGACCGTGTTTGAGGAATTTCGGCGACCACCCGGCGAAAGGCCCGAACAGCAGCCACGGCTTGCCGTTGACGATCCGCACGTCGAGATGCGCCGCCGTCATCGCCGGCGCACCGACCGCGGGCAAGCCGTAGACCTTCGCCCGGTGCTCAGCGGCGATCGCGGGATTGCCACTGCGCAAGAACTTTCCGGCGATCGGAAAGCCGCCAAATCCCTTGGCTTCGGAGATGCCGGACTTCTGCAGGAGCCGCAGCGCCTGTCCGCCGGCACCGATGAAGACGAATTTGGCATTCAGCTTTCGGTTTTCACCGATGCGGCGATTGCGAATTGTCAGTGTCCAGCTGCCGTCACGCTGGCGAGACAGCTTGCGGACCTCGTTACCGAACAACGCGGTTGTCCCGTTGCGTACGCCGTAGCCGATGAGCTGTCGACAGAGAGCACCGAAGTCGACGTCGGTGCCGTCGGCGGCCCAATCGAGCGCGAGGGGTTCGGAGAAGTCGCGCTTGGCGGCCATCAACGGCAGCCTGCGGGCGAATTCGTCGGCGTCGTCGATCCATTCGGTGCGGGCAAACAGCGGATTACCGGCCAGCGCGTGCCGCCGGCGGCGCAGGTAGTCGACGCGCTGCGCACCTTGCACGAAGCTCACATGCGGAACCGGGTTGAGGAAGTCGCGCACGTCGGAGAGCATGCCGTTCTCCGCCGCGTAGGACCAGAACTGGCGGGTGACCTGAAATTGCTCGTTGACGCGCACCGCTTTGCTGACGTCGATCGAGCCGTCCGGCCGCTGCGGTGTGTAAAACAGCTCGCAGAGCCCGGAATGCCCGGTGCCGGCGTTGTTCCAGGGGCCGCTGCTCTCGGCGCCGGCAGCGTCGAGCCGCTCGACCAGGGTGATCGACCAGTCGGGTTCCAGCCGCCGCAATAGCGCCCCCAGGGTGGCGCTCATGATCCCGGCCCCGACCAGCACGGCGTCGGCCTTCGCCGTTACCTGCGGGTCTGACTGATCTGACAAGGGTGTGTTCGTCCTCTTAGCAATCGAGCGGCTGTTTAAATCGCCAGGTTATCCCGGCCGGGTCGAATACCGTTGTCCGCATGACCTGGCGAAATTTGGCCCCGGCCGTCGCGCTGGCCGGTGTGCTGGCGGCGGGGTGTTCCTCGTCGACCAGTTCGGATGCGGCACACGGGGTCTCCGCTGCGCCGTCCCCGACGGGGGCTGCGCAGGTAGCGGCTCACGGTGTCGAAGCCGCGATCGCGACCATCCCCTGGTCGCAGGTCGGTCCCGGTTGGATGCTTGCCACCTGGAGCCCGGGGCCCGGCGGGCGCCCGGGCGCGCCGCCACCCCCGGGTTCGCCGACCCGCGAGCAGGCCGCCACGACGCTCTACCTGGTCGCCCCCGGGGGCGGTCGCTATCCGATCACCACCTTCCCGCCGCCGGGCCAGCAGGCCAGCCCGGAGTTGGTCGACTGGTCCGGCGATGGCGGCCACGCCCTGTTCGACGCGCAGTACGCCACACCGCCGAAGGCGATCATGGTCGATCTGCACACCGGCGCACAGACGACGTTGCCGGTGCAGGGGTCGCCCCGCTACAGCCGCCCGAATGGCAAAGCGCTGCTGTTGTCCGTGCCGCCCGGCCCCGATTCCAAACTCGCGACGCTCGATCGTGTCGATCTCGCCGGCCAACACGAGCTCACCTACCCGACCGACAAGCTCGGCAGCGCGTTCAATGGGAACTATCTTTCGACGCCCGACGGGATGCGGCTCGTGCTGGGCACCTCGGCGGGCCTGGCGCTGATGGGCAACGACGGAACTCTCGGGCGGACGCTGCCGATTCCGGATCAGACCAACTGCAGCCCGCTGCGGTGGTGGGACGGAAGTACCCTCGCGACCGTTCTCGCGGCCTGCGATGCGCCCGGGTTCACGTCGCGGCTGTGGCTGGTGCCGATCGACGGCGGCCCGCCCACCGGGCTCACCGCGGTCAACGACGGGCAGAAGGGCCCCGACCTGCGCGACGTCGGGGCTTGGCAGCTGCCGGCGGGCACGTTCGTGCAGGCCGAGGGTGCGTGCGGCTATCAGTTCCTGGCCAAGCTCAACGCCGACGGCACGACGTCGCCGGTCTCGGTATCCGGCGTGGAATCTGGTCGCAGTGTCATCGTGGCAGGCTTCAACGGCGCCGATCTGGACCTGCAAGCGACGGCGTCCTGTGGCGGCGGCCAATCGCTGTTGGACTACAGCCCCGGCACGAATACGTCGACCGTGCTGCTCGGGCCGCCGCTCAACGGCGGTGGCGTGATCAAGGCGGTGCCCTTCGCAGGCCAGCGATAGCCGAGCCTTGGACGCTTTAAGCTGGCGTGCGTGACTGGCTGGCAGCCCGACGTCCTACCCGGCTTCTGGCAGCTCACCATCCCGCTGGGCGAAGATCCCGACGGCGAGGGCGATGTCGTCGCGACACTGCTACGTCGTGGCGACGCAGCTGACGCCACCAAGGCCGGCCACGCCGTCCTGGCCGTGCACGGATACACCGACTACTTCTTCCACACCGAGCTGGCTGATCACTTCGCGGGCCGCGGCTTCGCCTTCTACGCGCTCGACTTGGACAAATGTGGGCGGTCGTGGCGGACCGGCCAAACGCCGCATTTCACCACCGACCTGGCCCGCTACGACGCCGAGCTCGACCGCGCGCTGGCGGTCATCCGCGAGCAGACCGGTTCGGGCCGGGTCCTGCTGTACGGCCATTCCGCAGGCGGGTTGATCGTGTCGCTGTGGCTGGACCGGTTGCGGCGACGCGGCGCGACCGCACGCGCGGGCGTGGCCGGACTGATTCTCAACAGCCCATTTGTGGATCTGCCCGGCCCCGGGGTACTGCGCTGGCCGACGACGGCGACGCTGATCGCCGCGATCGCACGAGCCGGCGACAAACGGGTCGCCCGGGCACCGAGCGACGGCGCCGGTGGTTACGGCGCCAGCCTGCACCGCGACTACCACGGCGAGTTCGACTACAACCTGCAGTGGAAACCGTTGGGCGGCTTCCCCATTACCTTCGGCTGGCTACGCGCGGTCCGACGTGGCCAGGCGCGGCTGCATCGCGGGCTCGACGTCGGCGTGCCGAACCTGATCCTGCGCTCAGACCACAGCGTGACCGAGTCCGCGGACCCCATCGCCCTGCAATGCGGCGACGCCGTTCTCAACGTGGCACATATCGCTCGTTGGGCCGGCTGCATCGGCAACCGCAGCACGATCGTGCCGGTGACCGACGCCAAGCACGACGTGTTCCTGTCGATGCCGCAGCCGCGAAAGGTGGCCTACCAACAGTTGGACATCTGGCTGGATGACTACCTCGGGGCCCCCTCCAACGTCACGACCGGGAACGGCTGATGGAAGCTTACGACCTCGCGATCATCGGAACCGGTTCGGGCAACAGCATTCTCGACGATCGCTATGCGCGCAAACGAGTCGCGATCTGCGAACAGGGAACATTCGGCGGAACCTGCCTCAACGTCGGGTGCATCCCCACCAAGATGTTCGTCTACGCCGCCGAGGTCGCCCAGACGATCCGCACCGCCGCCCGCTACGGCGTCGACGCCCGCATCGATCGGGTGCGTTGGGACGACATCGTCTCGCGCGTCTTCGGGCGCATCGACCCGATCGCGATCAGCGGCGAAGACTACCGGCGGGCCTCCCCCAACGTCGACGTCTACGACCAGCACACCCGTTTCGGGTCGGTCCAGCCCGATGACCGCTATCTGCTGCGCACCGAGGGCGGCGACGAGTTCACCGCCGAGCAGGTGGTCATCGCCGCGGGAGCGCGGCCGGTGATCCCGCCGGCCATCCTCGAGTGCGGGGTGCACTACTACACCAGCGACACCATCATGCGGATACCAGAGCTGCCCGAGCACCTGGTCATCGTCGGAGGTGGTTTCGTCGCAGCCGAATTCGCGCACATCTTCTCCGCGCTCGGTGTCCGGATCACCTTGGTGATACGCGGCGGCGCACTGTTGCGGCACCTGGACGACACCCTGTGCGAACGGTTCACGCACATCGCCTCGACCAAATGGGAGCTGCGCACCCGCCGCAATGTCGTCGGCTCGCATCAGGACGGCTCCACCATCGTGCTGGAACTCGACGACGGTTCGACGCTGCGTACCGACGCCCTGCTGGTGGCCACCGGTCGGGTCCCCAACGGCGATCTGCTGGACGCCGAGCAGGCCGGCATCGAGGTCGACGACGGAAGGATCGTCGTCGACGAACACCAAAGGACCTCGGCGCGTGGCGTTTTCGCGCTCGGCGATGTGTCGTCGCCGTATGAGCTCAAGCACGTCGCCAACCACGAGGCACGGGTCGTGCAACAGAATCTGCTCCGCGACTGGGACGACACCGACGCGATGGCCACCACCGACCACCGCTTCGTTCCCGCGGCGGTGTTCACCGATCCACAGATCGCCACCGTTGGGATCACCGAGAATCAGGCCGTGGCAAAGGGTTTCGACGTGTCGTGCACTATCCAGGACTATGGCGGCGTCGCCTACGGCTGGGCGTTGGAGGACACCACCGGCATCGTCAAGCTCATCGGCGACCGCGCGACCGGGCGACTCCTCGGCGCCCACATCATGGGGCACCAGGCCTCGTCGATCATCCAGCCGCTGATCCAGGCGATGAGCTTCGGGCTGCCTAGCCGGCAGATGGCTCGCGGTCAGTACTGGATTCACCCGGCGCTGCCGGAGGTCGTCGAGAACGCCCTACTTGACCTGTCCTGACGGTCCGTCCTGCTGGCATTGCGGGCACAGGCCGTGCAAGGTCAGGCCGGCGCGTTCGGACAGCGTGAACGAACTGCCCGCGCTCGCATGCTCCAAGGCTGAGCTGAGCTGCTGAGCCGGCACTTCGATGATCGAGCCGCATTGTGTGCACACCGCGTGATGGTGCGGATCGGCGGCCAGGCCGTAGCTAGTGACGCCGCCCTCGAGGGCCAGCGCATGCAGCACACCCTGGTCGACGAGCGTGGTCACCGTGCGGTAGATCGTCGCCAAGTCCGGTGGCTGGTCTTCGGCCGGGAGGCACACGCGCAACCGCTCGTCGATCTCCGCGACGGAGAGGTGCGTGTTCGCCGGTTCGAGCACCGCCAAGACCGCGATCCGCGATGCCATCCGCCGCAGCCCATGGGCCCGCAACAGCTCGCCGATCCGCTCGATGACGGCCGGATCCAATGCCGAAGGCTTGGCCACTCACCCAGTATGCGCCTGCCAAACTGACGTGATGCCCGCATCGATCTGCGACGTGCTTCCCTCGGCGGCTGCGCTGCTTTCCGTTTCCGGGGCGGTGGACGCGCTGGGAGTGACCGAGTGGGTCGGCGACGTGCGCCGCGTCGCGGTCGTGCTCGTCGACGGGATGGGCTGGCACTTGCTGCCAGAGCTGGCCGCCGATGCGCCGCTGCTGGCGTCGGTGCTGGCCGGCAATGCGGGTCGCCTCGACGAACTCGCCTGCACCTTCCCGTCCACCACGCCGACCAGCCTGGCGTCGCTGACTACCGGGGCCACACCGGGCGAGCACGGGATCCTCGGCTTTACCGTCAAGCTTCCCGACTCCGACCGGGTACTCAACCACATCTTCTGGCGTGACGATCCCCCGGCGGCCCAATGGCAGCCCGTCCCAACGTGGTTCGAGCGGCTGCGGCATGCCGGTGTCGGCGCGCGGGCCGTCCTGCCTGCGGCGTTCCTCGGCAGCGGCCTTACCGAAGCGGCGTACCGCGGCGCGGAATTCCAGGCCGCCAACAGCGAAGACGACTACGCGCAACTCGTAGCCGACCAGTTGCGCGCGACACCGGGATTGGTCTACGCCTACACCGCCGACCTCGACACCGCGGCGCACGTGTTCGGCGTCGCTTCACCCGAGTGGCACGCCGCGGCGGTCCGCGTCGATGCGCTGCTGACCCGACTGGTCGAAGTGTTGCCGCCGGACGCCGCGCTGCTGATCACCGCCGACCACGGCGGTCTGAACGTGCCGGCGGATCAGCGGATCGACCTCGACGCCGATCCGCGGTTGCGCGCGGGTGTGCATGCGGTCGCCGGCGATCCACGGGTGCGCTACCTGCACACCGAGCCGGGCGCGGCGTCCGACGTGATCGCCGCCTGGGGCGAGCTGCTCAACGGACGAGCCGACGTCCACGGCCGCGACGCCGCCGTCGCAGCCGGACTGTTCGGACCGGTGCGTCCCGATCACCTGCCTCGCATCGGTGACGTCGTCGTCACCTGCACCGGCGATACGGCGGTGCTGGCCAGCGGTCACGAGCCACCGGAAGTGGCTCAGCTCGTCGGCTTCCACGGCGCGGCCACCCCGGTCGAGATGGCCATCCCGCTGATCACCTTCCACGGTTGACCCCGTACATGCCAAAAACTTGCAGAATTCCTGCGAATCGTCCGCATGACGTTGACGTGCGGTTTAGGCTGGTCGGCGGTCGGAGTTTTTCTCCAGATGGGACGCGACATGGCCGCTGACCCGCTCAGCAGGCAATGGTCGTCACTGTCTCGACTCCGCAGCGCGTTGACGCCCGACGAGTGGCTGCGTCTGGGATCGATGTTCGCGGTGATCATCGCGCTGCATGTAATCGGTTGGGGCACACTGGTACTCATCGTCGAACCGGCGCACTTGAGCGTCGGAGACAAGGCGTTCGGCATCGGTATCGGGCTGACGGCCTACACCCTGGGACTGCGCCACGCCTTCGACGCCGACCATATCGCCGCGATCGACAACACCACCCGCAAGCTGATGAACGACGGGCAGCGGCCGCTTGCCGTCGGTTTCTTCTTCTCCCTCGGCCACTCGTCAGTGGTCTTCGGGCTGGCAGTGCTGATCGCAACCGGGCTCAAGGCGATCATCGGGCCGGTCGAGCAGGACTCGTCGGCCCTGCATCACTACACCAGCTTGATCGGCACCAGCGTCTCCGGCGTCTTCTTGTGTTTGATCGCCGCCATCAACGTGGTGATCCTGGTCGGGATTCTGCGGGTGTTCACGCGGATGCGCCGCGGCGAGTACGACGAAGACGAGCTGGAAGCACAGCTGAACAACCGCGGATTGCTCAACCGGGTGCTGGGCCGCTTCACCAAATCGGTTACCGCTTCCTGGCATATGTATCCGGTGGGCCTGTTGTTCGGGCTGGGTTTCGACACCGCCACCGAGGTCGCGCTGCTGGTGCTGGCCGGCACCAGCGCAGCGGCCGGCCTGCCCTGGTATGCCATCTTGTGTCTGCCGGTGCTGTTCACCGCAGGCATGTGCCTGCTGGACACCATCGACGGCTCGTTCATGAATTTCGCCTACGGGTGGGCATTTTCCAACCCGGTGCGAAAGGTCTACTACAACATCACCATTACCGGCCTCTCGGTATTGGTCGCGCTGCTCATCGGCAGTGTGGAACTGCTCGGGCTACTCGCAGACCAGCTCGGGTGGAGCGGCGGCTTCTGGACCTGGCTCGGCGGCATCGATCTCAACGCGATCGGCTTCCTGATCGTCGGCCTGTTCGTCGTGACCTGGGTTGGGGCCATTCTGATCTGGCGCTATGCGCGCATCGAGGAGAAGTGGACGGTGCAGGCCGAACGCGTCGGGTAAAACGCGTCGATAAGTCGGCTTGGCGTCCGGCCAGGCCGCGATCGCCACCTCGTCAAACAGACTCGTAAATCGTTGCAGCTCAGTCAAATACGTGGCTAGAGCTTGGTGGTTTGCTGCCCAAAAGAGACGCCGCCACCGAACAGAACCAATGACCGTAACTTTCCCTTCGGTCACCGATGCGGTGCTTGCTGTCTGAAATCAGCCTGCGCTATGCCATTTCGGGGCCGGTCTTAAGAAGAAGGAGCAGTCCATGTCGTTCGTCAGCATCGTACCGGAAATGCTGTCCGCAGCTGCGGGCAACCTGCAATCGATCGGCTCGGCGGTGAGCGCTCGAAACGCGGCCGCACTAGCCCCGACCACCGGGTTGGTACCCGCGGCCGCAGACGAGGTATCGGCCCTGACCGCAATGCAATTCGCCGCACACGCACAGATGTATCAGGTGGTCAGCGGGCAAGCCGCGGCGATGCACCAGATGTTCGTCTCGGTTTTGGCGGCCAGCGCCGGCTCTTACGCAACCACCGAAGCGGCCAACGCGGTCGCGGCAAGCTGAGGAGCGAGCAATGGATTTCGCAGCACTCCCACCGGAAGTCAACTCCGGGCTGATGTACACCGGCCCGGGTTCCGCGCCCATGATGACCGCCGCAGCCTCCTGGGACAACCTTGCCGTCGAGATGTACTCGGCAGCAAGTGACTACGGGTCGGTGATCGCAAACCTCACCAGTGGTCCGTGGCGGGGTACGGCATCGGCGTCGATGGCTGCCGCCGCCGCGCCGTATGTGTCGTGGATGAGTACAACTGCCGCGCAAGCGGAACAGGCCGCGGGCCAGGCCAAAGCGGCTGCCAGCGCCTACGAATCCGCGTTCGGTTTGACGGTGCCCCCGCCGGTCGTCGTCGCCAACCGGACACTGTTGGCATCGCTGATCTCGACCAACATCCTCGGCCAGAACACCCCGGCGATCGCGGCCACCGAAGCCCACTACGCCGAGATGTGGGCTCAGGACGCCGCGGCGATGTACGCCTACGCCGGATCTTCCGCGGCCGCATCGACATTGACGCCGTTCGCCGGCGCGCCGGCGACCACGACGACGACAGGAACGGCCGCACAGGCCGCTACGGTCGTTCAGGCCACCGGCACGGGAACGCAGACCACGCTGTCGCAACTGGTGACCGCGATGCCCGCTGCGCTACAGGGCCTGGCCTCGCCCGCAACGTCGTCGGGGTCGGGTGCGGAGTCGGGGTTCATGCAAGTCCTGGACTTCCTGACTGGGAACGGGTCCGGAACGGGGTTGTCGGCGGTCTTCAACGACCTCTTCAGCTCGAGTGGCTTGGGGCTGAACAGCAGCATCTGGAACACCATCTTCTCGTCCGGGTTCTACATGCCGGGAAACTGGATCGGGACCCTGTCGGAGATCCCCGGGCTCCTCGGGGCTGGGACTGCCGCCGATGGGGCAGCGGCTGCGGCCGGCGATGCCGCAGGGGCCGCGACAGGGGCGGCGGCCGACGGCCTGGGTGGTGCATTGGCCGTCCCGGCCGCAGGAATCGGCGGGCTAAGCAGTCTGGGCGGCGCTGGGGACGCAGCGTCAGCGGCCATGGGCCGGGGTGCGGCGATCGGAGCACTGGCCGTGCCGCCGAGCTGGGATGCGGTCGCCCCCATGGTAGGTCCGACTGCCCCGTTGTTGGGAGGTACCCCGATCGGTGCTCCGCCGGCGGCGGTGCCCGGAATGCCGGGGATGCCGGCTGCCAGTGCGGCCGGACACTCCTTCAACGGCAACGCGCCCAAGTACGGTTTCCGCCCGACGGTGATAGTGCCGTCACCGGCTGCCGGATAACCGGCAGCCTACAGCGGGGTGGTGTAGGCGGCGCTGATACCGCCGTCGACCAGGAACGTCGCCGCAGTGATGAACGAGGCATCGTCGCTGGCCAAAAAGGCCACGGCAGCAGCGACTTCGTCCACTTCGGCGAAGCGTCCCATCGGCACGTGCACCAGCCGCCGTGCCGCGCGTTCGGGATCCTTGGCGAAAAGCTCTTGCAGCAGTGGGGTATTCACCGGCCCGGGGCACAGCGCGTTGACCCGGATGCCCTGCCGGGCGAACTGCACGCCGAGCTCGCGCGACATGGCCAGCACCCCGCCCTTGGATGCGGTGTAGGAAATCTGCGAGGTAGCCGATCCCATCACCGCGACAAACGACGCCACGTTGACGATGGAACCCTTTCGCGCAGGCGCCATGTGCCGCAACGCCGCCCGGCAACACAGGTAAACCGATTTCAGGTTGACGTCTTGCACCCGCTGCCACACCGGCAGCTCGGTGTTCTCGATCAGCTCGTCATCAGGTGGCGAAATACCCGCGTTGTTGACCGCGATGTCGACCGATCCATAGCTGTCCGCCGCCGTGTCGAACAGCGCGTTGACCGCAGCCTCATCCGACACGTCCACCCCGACGTACAGCCCACCCAGTTCGTCGGCGGCCGCCTTACCGGTCTTCTCGTCGATGTCGCCGATGACGACGGTGGCTCCCTCGGCGTGCAGCCGCCGCGCCGAAGCCAGACCGATACCCCCGCCGCCGCCGGTGACAACGGCGACCTTGCCGGCCAGCCGCCGGCTCAGATCCATGCTCATCAGTTCAGCTCACCCGTCCGCTCGCATATGACCGCGCCGCCTCGACGATCGCCGAGAACAACCGAAGGTCGTCCAGACTCTCCTCCGGATGCCATTGCACCGCGAGCACGAAACCGTCCCCGGGCAGCTCCAGCGCCTCGATCACACCATCGGCATCCCACGCGCTGACAACCAGGCCCCCGCCGACTTCGGCGACGGCCTGATGGTGATAGCACTGCGCGTCGACCGACTCACCGACCAGCGCGGCCAGCCGAGTACCCGGCACCGTGCGCACCGGCAGCTTGCTGAACACTGCGTTGCCGGCCCGATGTCCGCTATGTCCGAGGACGTCTGGCAGATGCTGATGCAGCGTCCCGCCGAGTGCGACATTGAGCACCTGCGCGCCGCGGCAGATGCCGAGCACCGGCAGCTCGCGCTTGAGCGCCGCGTCCAGCAGGGTGAATTCCCAGGCGTCGCGCTGCGGCCCCGGCTCGTCGGTGGCCGGATGCGGCTGTTGGCCGTAGGCGGCCGGGTCGACGTCCTTGCCGCCGGTGATCAGCAGCCCGTCCAGGCCGTCGAGCACCCGCTCGACGATGTCCGGATCTACCGGCTGCGGCGGTAGCAGCACAGCCACCCCGCCGACCGCGGTGACGCCCTGGAAGTAGACGGCGGGAAGAAAGCTGGCAGGCACATCCCACACACCGGTCTGCGCTTGACTCAGATACGTAGTCAGCCCGATCACCGGCGGTCTGTCAGAACCGCTCAAAACCGCGCACCCTCTCCCAGTCGGTGACCGCCGCGTTGAACTTGGCCAGCTCGACCCGGGCGTTGTTGACGTAATGGCTCACGACGTCCTTCCCGAATGCCTCCATCGCGACGGCTGACGCGCCGAACAGCGTCGCAGCCTCGTCCAGCGTGCCGGGCAGCCGTTCGGCGTCGTCCTGGCCGGTCTCATAGGCATTGCCCGCGTATGGCTCCGGTAGCGCCAAGCCGCGCTCGATACCGTGCAGCCCGCCCGCGATCAGCGCCGCGACAGCCAGGTACTGGTTGACATCGCCCCCGGGCACTCGGCACTCCACCCGGATGTTGTCGCCGTGACCCACGATACGCAGCGCGCAGGTCCGATTGTCCAATCCCCACGCCACCACGGTAGGCGCGAAACTGCGGTCGGCAAACCGCTTGTAGGAGTTGATGTTCGGCGCGTAAAACATCGTCAGCTCGCGCAACGTGGCCAACTGGCCTGCGACAAAGCTGCGAAACGTTTGCGACATGCCGAGCGGTTGGTGCTCGTCGGCGAACACCGCCGAGCCATCCGTCGTCCGAAGCGACATGTGGATATGGCAGCTGTTGCCTTCGCGCTCATCATATTTCGCCATGAACGTCAGCGACTTGCCGTGCTGGTCGGCGATTTCTTTAGCCCCGTGCTTGTAAATACTGTGGTTGTCACACGTGACCAGCGCCTCGTCGTAACGAAACCCGATTTCCTGCTGACCCAGGTTGCACTCGCCCTTGGACGCTTCCCAGCGCAGACCCGCACCCTGCATCTGCTGCCGGATGTCGCGCAACAGGGGCTCCATCCGGCCGGAGGCCAGCAATGCGTAGTCCATGTTGTAGTCACTGGCCGGAGTCAGCCCGCGATAGCCGTTGGCCCAGGCTTGCCGATACGTGTCGTCGAACACCATGAATTCCAGTTCGGTGGCGACAAAAGCGCGCAGGCCATGCTGATTGAGCCGGTCAAGCTGGTGGCGCAGAATGCGACGCGGCGCGGGCTCGATCGGGCTGCCGTCGTGCCACGTCAAGTTGGCCAGCACCAGCGCCGAGCCGGGCAGCCAGGGAATGCCCCGAAGGGTGGTCAGGTCCGGCAGCATCGCCATGTCGCCGTACCCGGTGTCCCAGCCCGCCATGGCATATCCGTCGACGGTGTTCATGTCGACGTCGACGGCGAACAAGTAGTTGCAGCACTCGGCGCCGCGCTCGGCCACCTCGTCGATGAAGAACCGCGCTGAAACCCGCTTGCCCATCAGCCGGCCCTGCATGTCGGTGAACGCGACGATCACGGTGTCGACCTCACCGGCGGCCACTAGTCGCTCGAGCTCGTCCCGCGACAAAGGCGCTTGGCCTTCAGTGCCGCCGGGGCGATGGTTTTCCGTCACCAGGTGCTGGTGCGCAGGACGATCTCGGCCGCCAGTTGAGCGGTCGATTCGTGCGCGTTGCGCCGGGCAAGCAACTCCACGATTCGGTAATCGCCGTAAACAAACCGCTGGCTGGCACGGGCCACCGCCTGCGCGGCCGGCGTGCTGACCAGCGCGGTCGTGTTGATCTCGACCGGCGGACAGTGTTCGTCGCGGATGACCCCGGTGGCATCGGCGACCCGCGGATGCCCGCGGTCGATGGCCACCAGACCGGTGAAGCGGTCCAGTCTGGTCGCGGCCAGTTCCCAGGCCAGCTCCCCGCCGACACGATCGCCGACCAGTACGCCCCAACTGATGTCGAGCGAGTCGAGAATGCCCACCACCGACTTGGGTGTCAGGCGTGAGTCTGGGCCGAGGACGATCGTCCGCAACGACGCGGTATGCAGGCGCCCACACACCGCGTCGTAGGCGGCGGGCGCGCGCTGCGCGGCACCCAACAACACCACGACGGAGCCCTTGTCCGGACCGGTGTCACTGACCTGGATGGGGAACCCGTCGACGGTTGTCATCATCGTCGAGAGCACTAAAGCAAATTACAGTCAATTGGCCCGCGCGCGGGCCGTTTTCGCTTAGTTCGTTAACACAGTTTCAGTTGGAAACGTTCTCGCAACATAGAACTGATGCGCGCCCGTGCGACGACGACAGCGACAATAAGGAACGCCATTTTTGAAAACTCTTGCGTAGGGATTATTTTGAAAACGACTGCTGATGTTGTCAGCGCACCGCGGTGAACACGGTCGGCCGCGACGGAGGGTCATCGCCCAACAACGCGATGACGGCGTCGACGTCGAGATGGGCGACTAACAGGTCAGCCATCACATCCAGTTGGCTATCTCGCCGCGCCGAGACATCGATGTCATCAGCGACTACGAAACTGTCCCGGCCTGCCGCTGCCGCGGCGTCGGTCAACCACCGCCGCCGGAAGTCGTCGTTGTCGAACAGGCCGTGCCAATGCGTTCCGAATATCTGGCCACGCTGATACCCCTGTGGACATCCGTCCATTTCGAACCACCCGGCCTCCGCGCAGCGGGCCACCCGCCCGTGGTGGATCTCGTAGCCACTGAGAGAAGATTCCCACCGGCGCAGCACCTTGTCGGGCGCGAACACGATGTCGGCGTCCAGCATCCCCATTGCCTCGATGAGGCCCGACCGGCTTTCAATCGGGTCGTCGATCGATCGGCACAGCATCTGAAAGCCACCGCAGATGCCCAGCACTGTCCGCCCCGACGCCGCATGCGTGCAGATGGCCTCATCCAGCCCGCGCTCACGCAGCCAGCCCAGGTCGGCGATGGTGGCCTTGGTGCCCGGCAGCACGACGACGTCGGCATCGACCAGGTCGGCGGGTTGGCTGACCCACCGCACCAACACCCCGGGTTCGCAAGCCAGCGCTTCGATGTCGGTGGAGTTGGAGATCCGCGGCAGCCGCGGCACCGCGACCCGCAGCCAGCCTGAGCCGCGCGGCGGTTGCGGCCTGCCGATGACGCGGTGGGCCAGCACTGAGACGGAATCCTCGGCGTCGAGCCAGAGCTCCTCGCAGTACGGCAGCACCCCGTAGGTCGGGCGACCGGTGAGCTCGGCGAGCTGCTGCAATCCCGGCTCGAGCAACGCGACGTCACCGCGGAACTTGTTCACGATGAACCCAGCGACCAGCGCCTGGTCGTCGGGCTCGAGTACCGCGACCGTCCCGAACAGATGGGCCAGCAGCCCGCCGCGATCGATGTCGCCGACCAGAATCACCGGCAGGTTCGTGGGGCGGGCCAGGCCCATGTTGACCAAGTCCGTTGCCCGCAAGTTTATTTCGGCTGGCGATCCGGCGCCTTCGCATATCACCGCATCGAATTCGGTTCTCAGTTGCGACAATTCGTCGAGCGCGACACTGAGTAACCGGTTGCGATGCGACCAGTACTCGGCCGCGGTGACCCAGTCGGTGGCTTGCCCGCGGATCACCAGCTGCGAGGTCGTATCGCTGCCGGGTTTGAGCAGAATCGGGTTGAACCGCACGCTGGGCGCCAGACCGGCTGCGCGCGCTTGCATCGCCTGGGCCCGGCCGATCTCACCGCCCTCGACGGTGACCGCGGAGTTGTTCGACATGTTCTGCGCCTTGAACGGCGCGACCCGGATACCCTTGCGCGCCAATAGCCGGCAGAGCCCGGCGACCACCACCGACTTCCCGGCGTCGGAGGTGGTGCCGGCGACCAGCAGCGCACCGCTCACGTCACGGCAGGGTGAGGATGTCCGCGCCGGACTCGGTGACCAGCAGGGTGTGCTCGAATTGCGCAGTCCACTTGCGGTCTTTGGTGACGACGGTCCAGCCGTCATCCCAGATCTCGTAGTCCAGTGCGCCGAGGTTGATCATCGGCTCGATGGTGAACGTCATCCCGGGCTCGAGGATCGTGCTGACGGAGGGTTGGTCGTAGTGCAGCACGACCAACCCATTGTGAAATGTCGTGCCGATGCCGTGGCCGGTGAAGTCACGAACGACGTTGTAGCCGAACCGGTTTGCGTAGGATTCGATGACGCGGCCGACCACCGAGAGCGCACGACCAGGCTTGACGGCTTTGATCGCCCGCATCGTGGCCTCGTGGGTGCGCTCGACAAGCAGCCGGTGCTCCTCTGAGACGTCGCCGGCCAGAAACGTGGCGTTGGTGTCACCGTGCACGCCGTCGATGTAGGCGGTGACGTCGATGTTGACGATGTCACCGTCTTCGATCACCATCGAGTCCGGGATGCCGTGGCAGATGACCTCGTTCAGCGAGGTACAGCACGACTTGGGGAAACCCTTGTAGCCCAGGGTCGACGGGTAGGCGCCGTGGTCGACCATGTAGTCATGCGCGATGCGGTCCAGTGCGTCGGTCGTCGCACCGGGCGCGACCGCCTTGCCCGCCTCGGCGAGCGCGCCGGCGGCAATCCGCCCGGCGACTCGCATCTTCTCGATTACTTCGGGCGTTTGCACCCACGGCTCGGTGCCCTCTCGCGCCGTCGGCTTGCCGACATACTCCGGACGCGGGATCGACTTGGGCACCGGCAGTGTCGACGAGACAGCGCCAGCAATCAGCTCAGAACGAACAGGACGAACAGGCATAGCACCAGCGTATCTGGAGACGCCCGGTGACGATGCAGGCCGTGCAACAGGCTGAGGAGGGGGGCGGGCAATCGGACCCAGCGGGTCAAACACGCCGACGCCGACGTAACAACGTCCGGCGCGGTCCTTTGATTTTCACCGAGCCGCACACCACCCGGCCGGTCAGCACCACATGCGGGGTGCCCTCGGCGGGCGGGGTCTTCCGGCGGTCGCTGGCGCTGCCGCCGTAGACCTCGACGTCGTCGATCGATGCGCTGGCGCCGTCGGGCAGCCGGATCTCGACCGAGCCGAACCTCATATCGAGTTCGATGACGACGACCGGCCCGGCGAATCGCGCCTTGACCAGGTCCAGCTCGATCGAGCCCATTCGGCGCACCAGCGCCAGCCGAGTCGGAACGGTCCATTCGCCGTGACGCTTGAGCGAGCCGGCCCAGCCGCGCAGCTCCACCCGATCGGCCCCAGACGTGACGATCGCCCCCGGCCCGGGCAGATCACCGACGAGGCTGTCCAGCTCGTTGCGGGTCCGGGCGTAGGACACCTGCGACGAGCGTTCCTCAAACTCGCTGATATCGATCAGCCCGAGCGCAACCGCGTTGTGCAGTCGGCGCAGCGTGCCGTTGCGGTCGGCATCGGACACCCGCAGTTCGGTCAGTTCGTCAGGGCGCGTCATGGCGCTACTAATCTACCGCCACCGAGTCCATCGGGTCCGGCTAAAAATTCCGCACACCAATGTACAAGCCGGAATAGTTGAAGCAATCTTTTCATACTTATAGGACGAAAATGCTTCGAATAAAAACTGTATATGCGCGCAATAAATGATCTTGTTGGACGCCCACCACTCTCAGGGGTTTTCAGATAAAAAATTCGAACGCTCGGATATTAAATCCGGAACTTTGGACATTAATTCCGCGCTGCGGAGAAAGGTCGACGGGATCGGTGGGCCGCCTACCGAGCGTGTGAGCGACCACCACGACCGTCCGCTGACCACCTGGTTTGCGCCCGGCATGCGCGGCGGGAGCGATCCGGCGCCCTACAACGGAACCGCCCCAGGCGGGCTTAGCGACCCATTTTGCCTGGTCGAACTGCGCATAAGAGCAGGCTTAACGTCAGCGCAACTTCGGCTGAGATTTTTATTAAAGAAATGCTTAACGAATGCCGCAACGTGTTATATGCTTCGCGCGTCGGCGGCTCAAACTCTGGGGGCTAAAGGACTCATGTACGAGCCAACGGCTGTGGGGCGGCAACCCCACAATCCACATCGAGAAACCGAGATAGGAGGCTCGCACATGAGTCGCTAGCGTTCTACCGCGCTGGGAATCGGCGCGGCCATGGGCGGCGGTCGCCGCGTTCCTCAGCATGGGCACCGCCCACGCCGACGATTCATTGGCTCCGGACGGGTGGAGCGACCTGTTCGGTTCCAGTGGCCCGCAAGCCGTCGATGACGCGTCGCTGGATCACCAAATGTTCCTCGCCAACCCGGGCGAGGCGGCGTCGTTTGACCAGGCCGTCGACACGTTCGAATCGCAGGGCCTCGATCACGGGATCACCCAGCTGATCAATGCTGTCGACCCCAGCGCGTTTACCGTCCAATTCGACCCCGACATCCAGGGCTACCTCCTCACACCGGCGGCCGATGCAGGCGGGTACCTGGTTCCGGACGACTTCCTCGGCTACCTCGCCACCGACCTCGACTTCTTCGCGCTGAACCCGCTTGGTCTTGACCCGGTGCTGCTCGGCCCGCTGATTGACACCCTGTTGGGCTTCCCTGCTTCGTTCAACTGATCTCAACGTCCGGGTAGCGCGAGCGACCCGTTCGCCGACGGGGGGTGGCCGACTGGCCGGCGGGGCCGCACTGGTCCCGCCGGCCAGCTCGGCTTCCCCAACGCATTTGTGTTAAAGCATTTGCGTTGGAGTACTGAGCAATTCGGTTCTCTGATGAGGTGGCCGGTCCCGCCAAGACCGGCAAGTCGGGGGAAGTTCGACAACCTCTGAGGGGTGGGCTGTCAGCTCACATCATCAGGAGCTTGTCGCCCGGTCGCTCCCCCCTGACCGGGCGACAAGCTCATTTTAGTGTCTTTGCCGCCCAGCCGCTTTCAAGCGGCTTTCAAGCGAGATAGTCGCCCGGCAACAACTCGAACATGAACTTGGTCATCCGCACGGCGTACTCCGAACTCCCGCCGCCGACGATCAACGAGGCGAACGCCATATCACCGCGGTAGCCGGCGAACCAGGAATGCGAACCGCCGGGGAACTCGGCCTCACCGGTCTTCCCGAACACGTCGCCGCAGCCCGCGATCTCCTTACCCGTGCCGTTGGTGACCACCAGCCGCATCATCGGACGCAGACCCTCGATCACCTTCTCGCTGATCGGCGTGGTGTCGCCGGTGATCGTCGTCGTCCGCCCCTCGATCAGCTTGGGCACCGGAGTCTTGCCGGCCGCCACTGTCGCCGCGACCATTGCCATGCCAAAAGGCGAGGTCAGCACCTTGCCCTGACCGAAACCGTCCTCGGTGCGCTCGGCCAAATCGACCGTCGGCGGTACGGAACCGGTGACCGTGTTGATGCCGTCCACCTGGTAGTCCAGGCCTATGCCGTACTGGCTTGCCTCCTGGTTCAAACCGCGCGGCGGCATCTTGCTGGCCAACTGGGCGAAGGTCGTGTTGCACGAACTGGCGAATGCCCGTGACATCGACACCACACCCAAATCGAATCCGCCGTAGTTCGGGATGGTGCGATGCCCGATGTCGATCGTCCCCGGACAGCCCAAAAGTGTGTTCGGGCTTGCCAAGTCGCGCTCGAGGGCCGCGCCGGCGGTGACCATCTTGAACGTCGACCCCGGCGGGTAAAGGCCAGTGGTGGCAACAGGACCGAGCGCGTCGGCGGCGGCGTTTTGCGCGACGGCCAGAATCTCACCGGTCGAGGGCTTGATCACCACGATCATCGCCTGACGACCCTGGTTGTCGACCGCGTGCTGGGCGGCGTTCTGCACGGTCCGATCCAGGCTGATCGACACCGAGGCGGCCGGCGACGGCTCCACCTCGTGCAGCACCGCGACGTCGACGTCATTCTGGTTGACGCTGACCACCCGCCAGCCCGCCTGGCCGTCGAGTTGGTCGATCACCGCCTTCTTCACCTGCCCCATCAGTGCCGAGGCGAAGTGGTAGTCGGTCGGCAGCAGCTCGGCCTGCGGGGTGATCACCACGCCGGGCAGGTTGCCGATCGCGGGCGCGATGTTGTTGTTGTCATCGGTGCGCAGCGTGATCAGGTCCATCGGCTTGCCTGACGAGCTGGCCTGCTCGGCCAGCCGCTGTGGGTCGTTGAGGGTGTCGTCGAACGGGTGCAGCGCATCGATCACCGCGCGGGCCGTCGTGATCAGATAGGCGCCGGCCTTCGTGGCGTCCAGCGTGTAGTGGTAGAGGTAGCCGGGAGCCAGGACGTCGGTGCCGCCGACCTCATTCACTGCCGCACGTCGAGGCGGGTCGGCCCGCAGCGCGAACGTCTGATGCTCGCCGAGGCGCGGATGCAAGTCGGTGGTGTTCCACCGGACCTGCCAATGACCCTCGTAGCGGGCCATTTTCAGCTGACCGTCGTAGACCCATGTGCGGTCCTTCGGCAGATGCCAGGTGTAGCGATAGCTCACCGTGCCGATGTCCTCGGTGTATTTCGAGCCGAGAATCTGGGTGTCCAAGTGGCTGGCTTGCAGCCCGGCCCACGCCGCGTTGAGCGCTTCGCGCGCGTCGCTGGGCGCGTCGCTGAACTCGGCCGCCGCGGCGGTGTCGCCGGTGGACAACGCGGCGAAGAACCGCTCGGCTGCCGGCGCCGGGCCCTCTGGTCGCGGAGTGCACGCCGATACGGCGGTCGTCACGACCAACACGCCCACGACGAAAGTGACGGCTGATGCCACTGTGGCTCTTGTTGTCATTGTGGCTGATGTTATGAAACCGGAACGCAAGATCGGCGGAGGCGCACCGAGATTGCATCGTTACGCGCGACGGGTGGCGGGTTCTGCGCCGAAACTTAAGCCATTGCGACGTCGACCGGCGTGTCGTCGCGAAGGTTTAACTGTCGCGCGGCAACGAGACGCGCCTAGTCCAGCAGGACGGTCGCGAAGGTGCCGACTTCGGTGAAGCCGATGCGGTCGTAAGTGGCGCGGGCCACCGCGTTGAAGTCGTTCACGTACAGGCTGGCGATGCGCCCGGTGCCCACGATCACCGCTGCCAGCGTCGCGGTACCGCCCGTCCCCAGACCTCGGCCGCGCCACTCGGGATGCACCCAGACGCCTTGGATCTGGCTGACCGCCGGCGACTGAGACCCGACTTCGGCCTTGAAGACCACCTCGCCGTCCTCGAAGCGGGCCCACGCTCGACCGGCCGCGATCAGGCCGGCGACCCGACGCCGGTAACCGCGCCCGCCGTCGCCGAGCCGCGGATCGACGCCGACCTCGCCGATGAACATGTCGATCGCGGCCACCAGGTAGGTGTCGATCTCGTCGGGCCGTACCTGGCGCACGTCGGGATCGATCCCACAATTCGGCATCGAAGTCAGCGACATCAACGGCTGCTGCGACCGCACATCACGGGCCGGGCCCCAGGCCGGCTCGAGGCGCTGCCACATCGGCATCACAAACTCGGCCCGGCCGACTAGCGACGAACATCGCCGCGACGCAGTCATCGCTGCGTCGGCGAAGGCATACAGGTCGCTCAGCCTGCCGCGCAACGGAATCAGGTTTGCGCCTGCGTAACACAGCGACTCGTCGGGGCCCCGGCGCGTCCACAACTCGCCACCGATCGCGTTAGACTCGATGCCGTGATCAGCCACCCGGGCGGCCACCATGCACGACCCGATCGGGTCGTCGTCAAAGACACGGCGCACCGCGGCGCAGTCGCGCACTACCGACACCCGTCGCTCGCTGACCAGGCGACGGATGGGCGGAGCCGACATGCTGATTCTTCCTGGCTCTGTATGGACCGACTGGATAGCTCGAGTGAGCCATATCTCAGCTTACGGTCACAACAGGGGAACCGCTCGCTGTTGTGCCTTCCCCCGGCTGTGCGCCTTGTTCGCTCGCGAGTCGCATCGCTTCCTCGATCAGGGTCTCGACGATCTGCGACTCGGGCACGGTCTTGATCACCTGACCGCGGACGAAGATCTGGCCCTTGCCGTTGCCCGACGCGACGCCGAGGTCGGCTTCCCGGGCCTCCCCCGGACCGTTGACGACGCAGCCCATCACGGCCACCCGCAGCGGCACGTCGAGGCCGTCGAGCCCGGCGGTGACCTCGTTGGCCAGCGTGTAGACGTCGACCTGGGCGCGGCCGCACGACGGGCAGGACACGATTTCGAGCCCGCGTGGTCGCAGATTCAGCGACTCGAGAATCTGCGTGCCGACCTTGACCTCCTCGACGGGCGGTGCCGACAACGAGACCCGAATGGTGTCGCCGATGCCCCGCGACAGCAGCGCACCGAAGGCAACCGCGGACTTGACGGTGCCCTGGAAAGCCGGACCGGCTTCGGTGACGCCGAGGTGCAACGGGTAGTCGCACTGCGCGGCCAGTTGCTCGTAGGCGGCGACCATCACGACCGGGTCGTTGTGCTTGACGCTGATCTTGATGTTGCCGAAGCCGTGCTCCTCGAACAGCGAGGCCTCCCACAGCGCCGACTCGACCAGCGCCTCGGGCGTGGCCTTGCCGTACTTCTCCATGAACCGCTTGTCCAGCGAGCCGGCGTTGACGCCGATGCGGATCGGGATGCCGGCCGCGCCGGCAGCCTTGGCAACCTCGCCGACCCGGCCGTCGAATTCCTTGATGTTGCCGGGGTTTACCCGCACCGCCGCGCAGCCGGCGTCGATGGCGGCGAAGATGTATTTCGGTTGGAAGTGGATGTCGGCGATGACCGGGATCTGGCTCTTCTTGGCGATCGCCGGTAATGCGTCGGCGTCTTCCTGACGCGGGCACGCCACCCGGACGATGTCGCAGCCGGTGGCGGTCAGCTCGGCGATCTGCTGCAGGGTCGAGTTGATGTCGTGGGTCTTGGTGGTGCACATGGACTGCACCGAAATCGGATAGTCGCTACCCACCCCGACATCGCGGACCATCAGTTGTCGCGTCTTGCGTCGTGGCGCCAGCGTGGGCGCCGGGGCCGCCGGCATACCCAGACCTGTGGTCACGGTTTGCCTTCGCTTCCTTTCTTTACTGCGAGCCTTTACTGCGAGCCTTCTCTTCAGCCCTACTGGAACAGTCGGATCGGGTTGACGACGTCGGCGGTGACCGTCAACAGCATGTAACCGACTACCAGTACCAAGACTACGTACGTTGCGGGCATCAGCTTGAGGTAGTTGACCGGCGCCGCCGCGACCTTGCCGCGGGCCGAGCGGATCATGTTGCGCAGCTTCTCGTACACCGCGATGGCGATGTGCCCGCCGTCGAACGGCAGCAATGGCAGCAGGTTGATGACGCCGAGGATGAAGTTCAGCTGCGCCAGGAACAACCAGAAAGCCATCCACACGCCGTGGTCCACGGTGTCGCCGCCGATGATGCTGGCGCCGACGACACTGATCGGCGTATCGAGGGAACGCTCCCCACCGCCGATAGCGTGGATCAATGCGCCGATTTTCGTGGGGATGGCGACCAGCGACTTGCCCAGCATCACCGACAGGTTGCCGGTGAAGCTAAAGGTGGCCGGCACCGCGCTGATCACGTTGTACTGGGTGGGCCCGGGTGCCGAGCCCACTACGCCCATCACCCCGATGGTCGCCTGCTTTTCGCCGCCTTTGCCATCGGTGACCCAGCGCGGCCGCTGGGCGATGTCGACGTACTTGGTCATCGTCTGGCCGTCGCGCTTGATCATGATCGGGACGGTGCCGTGCAGTTTTTGCACCGCGGCGGCCATGTCGGAGAAGTCGGTGACCGGGGTGTCGCCGACCTTGACCACCACATCGCCGGCCCGGATCCCGGCGGCGGCGGCTGGCCCGTCGCCGCTGCACTTCTCGAACTGGCCTTGCTTGAGTTCCGAAGCCGCACAAGCAGTTTGGCCGATAACGGCGGTGGGGTGCAGGTTCGGCAGGCCCCAGAACACCGCGATGGCGTAGATCAGCACGAAGCCGATCACGAAGTTCATGCCTGGGCCGGCGAACAACACCGCGACGCGTTTCCAGGTCTTCTGCTTGTACATGGCCCGGTCATACTCGTCGGGCGCAAGTTCCTCAACCGACGTCATGCCGGCGATGTCGCAGAACCCGCCGGCCGGAATGGCCTTGACGCCGTACTCGGTTTCGCCGCGCCGCGTCGACCACAGCGTCGGCCCGAAGCCCACGAAATAGCGGCGCACCTTCATCCCGGTGCCAAGGGCGACCCACATGTGACCGCATTCGTGCAACGCCACCGAAATCAGGATGGCGAGGGCGAACAGCACGATGCCGATTACGAACATCATCGGGTTGGTAGGACCTCCTGTGTGGCGCGTTCAATTCGGAGCCTCGCCTCCGCGCGGGCCCAGCGCTGCGCGTCGAGTACGTCTTCCACGGTAGCGGGTTCGGCGGCCCACTTGTCGGCGGCGCTCAGGACGTCGGCAATCGTGCGCACGATTGCCGGAAAACCGATCCGGCCGGCCAGGAAGGCCTCGGCTGCCTCTTCGTTGGCGGCGTTGTAAACCGCGGTCATGCAGCCAGCCGTCTCGCCGGCCTGACGGGCCAGCTCGACTGCCGGAAAGACCCGGTTGTCCAGTGGCTCGAACTCCCAGCTCGACGCGGTGGAGAAGTCGCAGGCCGCGGCCACACCGGGCACTCTGGCCGGCCAGCCGAGCGCCAGCGCGATCGGCAGCTTCATGTCGGGCGGACTGGCCTGTGCGATCGTCGAGCCGTCGGTGAAGGTGACCATGGAATGCACGATCGACTGCGGGTGCACGACGACGTCGATCCGTCGATAGGGGATGCCGAACAGTAGGTGGGCTTCGATGAGCTCGAGCCCCTTGTTGACCAGTGACGCCGAGTTCAAGGTGTTCATCGGGCCCATCGACCAGGTCGGATGGGCGCCGGCCTGCTCGGGCGTGGCGTGCTCGAGTTCGGCGGCCGACCAGCCGCGGAACGGCCCGCCCGATGCGGTGAGCACGAGCTTGGCGACCTCGTCCGGGGAGCCGCCGCGCAGGCACTGGGCCAGCGCGGAGTGTTCGGAGTCCACCGGGACGATCTGGCCGGGCCCGGCCGCCTGCAACACCAGCGGTCCGCCGGCGATAAGGGATTCCTTGTTCGCCAAGGCCAGCCGGGCGCCGGAGGCCAACGCGGTCAGCGTCGGCTGCAAGCCCAGCGCGCCGACCAGCGCATTGAGCACGACGTCGGCCTCAGTGTTCTCGATCAGCCGACTGACCGCGTCGGGGCCGTGGTAGGTGACGTCGCCGACGGTTTGCGCGGCGCGCTCGTCGGCGATGGCGATGTTGGCAACGCCGGTCTCGGCGCGCTGCCGAGCGAGCAGGTCCGGGTTGCCGCCGCCGGCGGCGAGGCCGACCAGTTCGAAGCGGTCCGGGTTGGCGGCGATGACTTCCAGCGCCTGGGTGCCGATGGAGCCGGTACTGCCCAGCACCAGGGTCTTGAGGCGGCGGTCGGTCACCCACTCATTGTGCCGCGCCGTCGCAACCCGGTGTATGCCAGAATGTCGAGGCATCACGAGCCCAACTGGAGGAGTCGCCGTGGCCAGTACCGAGGTGGAGCGCAGCAGCGGGGTCGACGTCGCCGATGTGCCGTCCGCGAACTGGGGCTGGAGCAAGATCAACCACCGCAACTGGCGGATCACCGGCCTGGTGATCTTCGGGCTTCTGCTGGCTTTTCTGGACGGCAATCACGTCGGCCACATCGAGAATCTGTACCTGCTCGGCTTTGCGGCTCTGGTGCTCTTCTTCGTGGTGCGCGACTGGTGGGGCCGACGACGCGGCTGGCTCAGGTAGGCCGATCAGCTAGCGGTGCTGTGCGTCGCCATCGCCCGGTGGATGTCGATGTCTCCGGAGCCGGTGCGCACATGAATCAACAGGGTGTCGTCGCCCTCGGCCGGTCCGTCGGCAGACTCCAGCAGGTTGGTGACGGCGCCTGAGCCGCTGATCAAGTCCAGTCGGGCGGCGGTACCTTGGACGACCCCGACCCCGACCTCACCGCTGCTGGAAGACGCCGAGATCGCGCCGCGAACCGCGGTCGTGACGGTGACCGAGCCGGACGCCGTCTGCGCGCGCAGGCCGCCGGACAACCGCGCGACGCTGAGGTCGCCGCTGGCAGCCTTGAACACCAGATCTCCGTCGACCTCACCGATCGTCGCGTTGCCGGACGCCGTCGCCACCGACGCGTTGCCGGCGACCGCGTGCACGCTGACCGAGCCGGAAGCGGTGGCCGCCTTGAGATTTCCGTCGATCACGTCGAGGTCGACGTCGCCGCTGGCCGACGCGATCTTGCAGTCGGCGAGTCCGCCCTCCGCGCGCACGTCGGCCGAAGCCACCGACGCCTTCACCCCGGACCCCGACGGCAGCGCGATGTCGATGTGGACTGCGCCGCCGCGAAACAGCGCGAAGCCGCGCCGCGCGGACACCGTCAGCTTGCCGTTGTCGTAGTAGACCTGGGTCTGGTCGGCTGCGCACACGTCGGCAGCGCGCGACTCGTCTTGGGCACGCACCGTGACGACCGTGTCGTCGCGATCGGTCGCGACCAGTCGGACCGATCCGGCCGCGGCCTCGACGCGCACCGCGATGGGCTGGGGGGTGTCAAAAGTGGGCATTGGTTTTCTCCTTCGATACGGGTGCTAGCGCACCCAGCCGGTTACTTGCCGAGCGTTGCCGGGTGCCGCCCGGCCGGCTTTGGACTGGACGGCCGCCGCGACCGCGCGCACCAGCCAGGCGTTCAGCGACGACCCGTCGTGCCGCGTCGCAGCTTCGACCGCGGCCCGCAGGCTTTCCGGCAGCCGCAGCGTGATTCGCCAGGTGCCGCCGTCGTCGTCGCCGAACGCGACGTCGAACTGCCCTAAGGGGTGCTGCGCCGACGGCTCGTCGAGGGGTGCGCTGACGACGAACTCGGGGTCGCGGCCACGCAACCTGACCTCTACCGAACGCGGGGCGAGCTCGCTGGTGATCTCTTCTACGGCGGCCGACAGCGCTTCCAGCAGGGCCAGCCGAATCGCCGATTCCAGTGGCGCGCTGAGCCGATCGGCCAGCGCTTGTGCCTCGGCGCCGCCGGCCGCGGCGGCCAGATTCAACTCGTGGCGTACCCCGTCGACGTATGGCTGCAAATCCATGGTGTCATGTTGACATCATTTTGATGTCATCGCAAGCGTCAATCTGGTGCGCGCCGTGGTCAGCTACGCCGCGCCCGTCGGTACAGGGCGCCGACCAGCGCACCCGCCACCAACGCGGCGAGCGCCAGCACCCACGGCCACGCGCCGTGCTGGTGCACCCAGCCGGCGAGCGAGCCCTGTACGCGGCCGGCTGCTGCGAGGACCGCATCGGACGGCAGGCCGTGGGCGGTATGCAGCCGGATCTCGTAGAAGGCGTAATAGCCCACATACAGCCCAACGATCACCAGCAGCGCGCCGCTGATCCGGTTGACGTACGGCAAGAGCCGCCGCAGGCGATTCACCACCGCCGAACTCGCGAGCGCGGCGGCGACGGCCAGCACGCCGACGACCAGGGTGAGGCCAGCGATGTAGGCGAGGTAGACCGACGCGCTCCCGATCAGCGAGCCGCGGCGCAGGCCGGCCGCGGTGACCGCCAGAAATGGGCCGACGGTGCATGACAGCGAGGCGATCGCATAGCTCACGCCGTAGCCATACATCGACCCGAGCCGAGCCGTCGGAGCCCGTTGCCCGCCTGGAAGCCGGGGGCTCAACAGCGTCAGCTCGCGGCCCAACAGCAGCCAAATCCCCAGAGCGACAAGCACAATGCCGATTCCCGCGACCAGATACGGCAAATACCGTTGCACGGTGGCGCCCGCCGATATGGTGAGCGCCCCGAACACCCCGAACACCGTCAAGAACCCCAGGCCCATCCCGGCGGTGGCCGTCAAGGCCCGGCCCACCGCGGCCAATCCCGTCGGCGTTCCCTCCCCGCGAATCACCAGAACGAGGTAGGCGGGCAGCATGGCAAACCCGCACGGATTCAGCGCCGCGACCAGTCCGGCGGCGAACGCCAAGCTGACTAGGCCCTGGTCCATTGCGCCGGCTACTTGAGCGCCGTCACCCGACCGGACAACTCCTGCTGGGACATCGCCGCACTGGGGTTGTTCACAAACGCGGAAGTCCCGTCTGAGTTGTAGAACACCCACGCCGGCTGCCACGGCACGTTGTACCGGGCCCAGATCGAGCCGTCGGCGTCATTGAGCATCGTGAAATTCAGGTTGTACTTCGAGACGAAGTTCTGCATCGCCCCGACGTCGGAGTGGGCAGCGATGCCCACGAAGGTGACGCCCGGATTTGCAGCAGCCACCTGGCTCAGACCGGGGGCTTCGGCGTTGCAGAACGGGCACCACGGCGTCCAGAACCACAGCACAGACCGCTTGCCCTGTAAGCCTGCGCCGTTGAACGGCGCAGCGCTAAGTGTGGTCCCGTTGAACTGCAAACGGTCGTCGGCCGCCAGCGCGCGCGGCGCACTGCTCAGCCCGAAAACCAAGGCGGCAGCAGCCACGCCGAGCGCCCATCTTTCAAGCAAGAGTTGGACTCTCATATCCACGTCTCCTTTGCGGTCTACAAGTGTTGACGTGGATCGCCCTCGTCCGGTTCACGAGGGGCGGTCAGCCCTCGGCGGCGAGCTGGCCACAGGCTGCGGCGATCTCACGGCCACGGGTGTCGCGCACGGTGCAGGGCACGCCGCCCGCGCGGACCCGCCGGACGAACTCCCGCTCCGCGGGCTTCGGGCTGGCGTCCCACTCGCTGCCGGGTGTCGGGTTCAGCGGAATGAGGTTCACGTGCACCAGCGGGCCGAGCGCGCGATGTAGCCGCTTGGCGAGCAGGTCTGCGCGCCAGGGTTGGTCGTTGACATCGCGGATCAGGGCATATTCCACCGAAACCCGGCGACCGGTGACGTCGGCGTAGTAGCGGGCGGCATCCAGCGCCTCGCTGACTTTCCATCGGTTGTTGACCGGCACCAGCGTGTCGCGCAGTTCGTCGTCGGGGGCGTGCAGTGACAGCGCCAACGTGACTCCGAGCCGCTCATCGGCGAGTTTGCGGATTGCCGGGGCCAGTCCGACCGTCGACACCGTCACCGACCGGGCGGAGATTCCGAAACCGGCGGTGATGCCACGTACCGCCGCCAGCACCCTGGCGTAGTTGGCCAGCGGCTCCCCCATCCCCATGAACACGACGTTGGACAGCCGGTCTCCCCAGTCGTCACGCAGCGTCACGGCTGCGGCGCGTACCTGCTCGAGGATCTCGGCGGTCGACAGGTTTCGGGTCAGACCGCCCTGGCCGGTGGCGCAGAACGGGCACGCCATGCCGCAGCCGGCCTGCGACGAAATGCACACCGTGTTGCGCTGCGGGTAGCGCATCAGCACCGACTCGAAAGTGGTGCCGTCGACGGCCCGCCACAACGTCTTGCGGGTCTGGCCGGCGTCGCAGGCGATTTCCCGGCTGGCGGTCAGCAGGTCCGGGAAGAGGGCTTCGGCCACCTGACCGCGGGCTGCGGCCGGCAGATCGGTCATCTGCTGGGGGTCGGCGATCAGCCGACCGTAGTACTGGTGGGCGAGTTGCTTGGCGCGAAACGGCGGCAGGCCCAGTGCCGCGACGGCATCGATGCGCTCGGCCTCGTCAAGGTCGGCCAAATGCCGCGGCGGCAGCCGTCGGCGCGGTGCCTCGAATACCAACTGTTGCTTCATCCCACGACCAGTATCCGTCCTCGGGCGGGCTGCAGCGGCGATCCGCCCGGCTCGCAGTCAGTGCACCAGTGTCAACACGATCCAGGTGGCCACCGCCGACGGCAATGCTCCGTCCAGTCGGTCCATCAGACCGCCGTGGCCGGGCAGAATCCGGCCCATGTCTTTGATGCCCAGGTCACGCTTGATCTGCGATTCGACCAGGTCGCCGAGGGTGGCAGTAGCGACCAGCGTGAAGCCCAGCAACACCCCGACCCAGATCGGTTTGTGGGCTAGCAGGATCGCGGTCAGAGCGGCCGCGGTGACGCCGAACACCAGCGAACCGGCCAGTCCCTCCCAGGACTTTTTCGGGCTGATCGACGGGACCATCGGATGCTTTCCGAACAGCACGCCCACGACGTAGCCGCCGACGTCCGAACACACCACGCTGATCATCAGGCAGAACACCCGCCCCGACCCGTCGGACGGATAGACCAGCAGCACACTGAACGACGCGAACAACGGCACCCAGGCGGCCAGGAAGACGGTGGCCGCGACATCGCGCAAATAGTTCGACGATGAGTCGGCGCCGCCGGAGCCGTCCGGCGCGGGCGTGCCTTTCAGCGCCAACCGCCAGTACATACAGACCACGGCGGTGGCGCCGAATCCCGCAAGCGCGCCGACCGCGTGAAATGGCCAGGTCAGCCAGACGGTGACTTGGCCGCCGACCAGCAGCGGGATGACGGGGATGACATAGCCGGCCTCCCGCAGCCGGCGCACCACCTCATATGTGGCCATCGCAATGGCGGCGGCGACGAGCGGAACCCACAGGTACCGGTCGAATATCAAGATCGCGACGATGGTGACGGCGAGGGCCCCGCCGACGGCGATCGCGGCCGGCAGATTTCGGCCGGCCCGGGACTTTTTCTTCTTGTTCTTCTGGTTCTTATCCAACGGCTGATGCACCGAACCCTCGGCCGGGGTTTCTGCGCCGGTATCAGTGTCTGCCACGGCCATCATCTGCTGAGCGGCCGCTAGACCTCCAGCAGCTCGCCTTCTTTGTGTTTGACCAGATCATCGATTTGAGTCACGTACTGGTGCGTGGTCTTGTCCAGGTCCTTCTCGGCGCGCGCAACCTCGTCCTCGCCGGCCTCGCCCTCCTTGCGGATGCGGTGCAGTTCCTCCATCGCCTTGCGGCGGATGTTGCGCACCGAGACCCTGGCGTCTTCCCCCTTGGACTTGGCCTGCTTGACGAGTTCGCGACGGCGTTCCTCGGTCAACTGCGGTACCGCGATCCGGATCAGCGTGCCGTCGTTGGTCGGGTTCAGGCCTAGGTCGGAGTTGCGAATCGCGGTCTCGATGGGCCCGAGCTGGCTCGCTTCGTACGGCTTGATGACGACCAGGCGCGCTTCGGGGACATTGATGCTGGCCAGCTGGGTGATCGGGGTGGCCGAACCGTAATAGTCGATAACGATGCGGGAGAACATACCCGGGTTGGCCCGGCCGGTCCGGATGGTCGATAGGTCGTCGCGGCCCACCGACACGGCCTTCTCCATCTTCTCTTCGGCGTCAAAGAGAGTTTCGTCAATCATGTTTGCGCAGCTCCGTCAGGTAGTGACCAGCGTTCCGATCTTCTCACCCGCAACCGCGCGAGCAATATTGCCATCGGTCAGCAGGTTGAACACCAGAATCGGCATGCCATTGTCCATGCACAAACTGAAGGCGGTGGCGTCGGCCACCCGCAGCCCCCGGTCGATGACTTCTCGGTGAGTGATGGCAGTAAGCAACTCGGCCCGCGGATTCACTCGCGGATCTTCGGTGAAGACGCCATCGACGGCCTTGGCCATCAAGACCACATCGGCGCCGATCTCGAGTGCCCGCTGCGCGGCCGTGGTGTCGGTGGAGAAATACGGCAGCCCCATGCCGGCGCCGAAGATCACCACACGTCCTTTTTCCAGGTGGCGCCGCGCGCGCAGCGGAATGTACGGCTCGGCGACCTGACCCATCGTGATGGCGGTCTGGACCCTGGTGACAATGCCCTCTTTCTCTAGAAAGTCTTGCAACGCAAGGCTATTCATGACTGTCCCGAGCATCCCCATGTAGTCCGAGCGGGTACGCTCCATACCGCGTTGCTGAAGCTGTGCGCCCCGGAAGAAGTTGCCGCCGCCAATGACCACAGCAACCTGCACGCCGGTGCGGACCACCTCGGCGATCTGACGCGCGACCTGCGCCACCACATCGGGATCGAGCCCGACCTGCCCACCGCCGAACATCTCGCCGCCGAGTTTGAGCAGTACGCGGGTGTACTTGGCCCGACTCGCCGGTGCGCCATCGGGATGTCCGTCGGGAGGAAATGCATCGGAGCCGTTCAGGCTCGTCGGCTCCTGCTCTGTCATCAGACTCCTCGCACGGCTATCCCAAACAGCAGGGTCCATCCTGCCTTATGGCCAGGCTGCGCGTCCCAAGACTGGACGCGATTGCGTGCCCGCGCCACGACGTCAATCCGCTAACCGAGGAATCCGTCGCCCGCCACGCCGTGTTCAGCCTCACAGTGACCGAATTCAGCCGTCCCTACCTGCTAGGAAAACTTCACCGCGCCGAGTCGCATCCGCGTCGCCGCGTGCACGGGTTTGAGCGTCCCGCGCCAGGGGAATCCCCTGCACGCGGGCGGGAAATAGCCAAGCGCAAAAGCCAACAGCAGAAGCGCTTTTGGCCGCGCCCTCAACCGGTCCAGCCAACGGCCGGTGGTCGAGCAAATCTGCTCGATACGAGCCAAAAATAGAAGGGGACTCCATGTCGGACGACAAGAAGAGTGGGCCTGAAGAAGCTGTGAAGGGCGTCGTCGAAGGCGCCAAGGGGCTGGCCAAAGAAGCCGTCGGCAGCGTGGTTGGTAACAAAGATCTCGAGCACGAGGGCGAGGCCCAGCAGGACAAGGCGGAAGCACAGCGTGACGCCGCCAAGAAGGAAGCTGAGGCAGAAGCGGCTCGTGGCGGTGCAGCAGCCGCGGAGAAGCGCCAGCAGTCCCACCAGAATTAGGGCATCTAGCAGACGATTGGGCCCGGTCCGTCACGGACCGGGCCTTTCGTTTGTGCAGGCCTAACCGAACACCGGCAATGCCCGCTTGCGAGCCAGCGCGTCCATCCCGCGCTGAATGCTGTCCTGCACCTCGTGATACTTACGCTCGACGTACTCGTCATCCTCAGCGCGAGCCGGGTCGTGATCGAGCTGGACCGCGGGCATGAATCGAGTCCTGATCTTGGCGGGCAGCGGCAGTTGCGGCAACGCGGCGGGGGCGATGCCCCACGGCAGCGAGATGGCGATGGGAAACACCTTGAGCCGCAACAGCCGGTCCAGTCGCAAGGCCCGTGAAAGCCGGTCCCCGCGGATCAACACCGGCATGGCGTCGGCACCGCCGACCGTCGCGATAGGCACAATCGGCACCCCGGCGCGAATCGCCATCTTCACGAAGCCTTTTCGCCCGGCGAGGTTAGCCTGATCGCGCTCGGTCCACGGCCGCAGCGAGTCCACCTCGCCGCCGGGCCACAGCGCAACATCGCGACCTTCGGCCAGCGCGGTCGCGATGGCATCGGGCGCCGCGGGTAACACACCCATCGACCGGAAGTATCGGCCGAACCCCGGAATGGCCATCAGTGCGTCGTGGGCCGTCCCGTGTAGCGGCCGCTCCTGGCCAAACCGCCGCCACCATTGCACGCCGACGGTCCAGGCGTCCCATACAAACGGGGCGCCGGAGTGAATGCCAACCAGCAACGCCGGCGGCTCGCCAATGTTCTCCCAGCCGTCGATCTCCATCCGGAACCAGTAGTCCATCAACAAATTCCAGAAGAACTTCTGCCGTTGCAACGCGGTCTCGTCCTGACCGCTGAGATCCCATTCGCCGGCGCGCTCAGCCACCCAGCCGCTGAGGCCGCCCTCTTCGCCGTCGCGCTTGTCGTCCATCGCGGCCCGCGCTTGATCGGCCTGTCGGTGTGCCTGTTGACGTAGGTCGGCAGATCTGTGGTCGTTTGAACTCATACTTGCTCCCATTGGCCGCGAAAACCGCGACCCTATCCGCGCCAAACCGTGACGCAGCGCGTCTTTGCCGCATACCCACGCGCGTAGGCCTCAAAACAGCGGCCTCAGCCTGAGTAAAGCGTCCGCGCGAATGGTCAGAAACGGTTCTCCGGGCCCACCACAGCCCATACGGTGTTTCCCGCCGCGCTGGTGTAACTGCCCCAAACCCGGCAATTGCCGGCCACAAGATCGAGGGCCGAGACCGCGTCATCTACGGACTCTCGAAGCCGGGTCCTCGCCATGTCGACGTGCTGTACCGCGACCGCCACCGTCGACCCGTCGGATTCCACCCGAAGCGACAATGCGTTGTCGGCATCCACAAGGGCCAGTTCGACCAGCTCGGTAGCGACTGCGGACACCGCGTGGATGAAGTCCGTCCTCGACCACGCCGTCAACCACTGGGTGGTTAGTTCTCGGGATCGGTGAATGCTGGTGTTCACTGCCGGCAGTGCGGCGCTGGCGCGCCGTCGATATCGACGCAGTTCGTCGGCTGCCAGCTCAGCGACTGCGGTCTGCAGCGTGGTATAGACAGGAACATAGCGAGTAATGCCGTTGCGCTGCAACGCATTCTGGCCGTGTTCATGAGCACAGACCAAGCCGATCGGGACATCCGGCCATTCGACGACCTGCCAATGGGCGCTGGTGAACACGGCCCACGCCGGATCTTCTCGAGCGGTGAGCTCGTTGACATCGATAATGACCGCAGGAGGCTCATCGAGCGCCGCCTTGACGATGGTGTCGCGTAACGGGGTGTAGGTAACCGCGTCGAGTACACCATCCAGGGTGAGAAAACGCGCATCCGTCGTATCGGTGGCCCGGATGCGTAGTTCGCCCTGTCGGCCAGCCACGATCCACTCTTCATCCGAGGGCTGCCGCAGCGCCGGACAACTCATCGCTCCACCGACCAAATCTCAGCTGGGTGCTGGTTGTTGCCCCGATACGCAACCTACCTCGTAGGAACCTTGGGTGTCACGGAGCTGAGCCAGTATCTCAGACATTTAACCGATTAGAGCGCCGTCTTGGTAGACGGCCCTAGTCCAGATCAGCCGTTGCAGACCCGGTCAGGAGGCCGGCGACGGTTAGGCCTGAGACCGTCGGGCGTTTGCTGTCTTTGCCTAACAAGGTGCCTCGCGCGCCGGTGCCGCGCGTTTATCTCGGCGGCAAGGCCGTCGGCAAGTGTGCAGCCTGTGCATGTATTTAGCTGGCCTGCGCGGTGCGGGTAACCCGAAGGCGTTGATGTGGCATCGCGAGAGGTGTTCGCCAGTGATCCCCATCACGCCGCCGCGCACGCCCGACACCTTTTCGACTTCGGCAGTAACGGCTTTTAGCGGCGTCAGGCCAGATGCGCCGACAGCAGCCAAGCCGGCAGCGACTTGCGCCCGTTGCCTTCATCGCGGAGGTCAGCGACTGGGAAATCGATCGGGCTGTCGTCAGGCACGTTGGCGTGAATCCGCGCGGGCCGGATCTCATCAATGACCCAGTACGGCGATACGACATTGCGCAACTCGTCTTCGGTCACCGGGTTGGCCGGACCGTCGGGCATTCCCGTGCTGTCGAAGACCAACACGAAGTAGGACGCACCGGGAGCGGCGGCGCGAACGATTGACCGCTGGTAGCCGTCGCGCAGCTCGACGGGCATCGAATGAAACAACGTGCTGTCGACGATCGTGTTGAAACGCCCGTCGTAGCCGGTAAACGAGGAGACGTCGGCAACCTCGAACGCAGCCTTGCTCAATCCACGCTTGGCCGCCTCGGTCTTGGCCAGCTCGATGGCGGTGGGTGAGGCATCCAGCCCGACGGTGTTGTGACCCAACGCCGCCAAGTGCAGCGACAGCGCTGCCTCACCGCAACCGGCATCAAGCACGTCGCCCTTGATCTTGCCCTGATCGATCAGCGCCGCGATCTCCGGTTGCGGCTCACCCAGACTCCACGGCGGACGGACGCCCGCACCGAACTCGGCGGTCTCGCCGCGGTAGGCCGGATCGAAATCGAAATCGAACTTCTCCACTTCAGTCATAACCGATATATATCAATCCGCCTGATATATGTCAATATGATTGACATGAGCACCACACAGGACGCGCCACTCGGATACCTGCTGTATCAGGTGGTCGCCACGCTACGACCGGAGGTGGCTGCGGTGCTGAGCCCGCTCAGCCTGACGCTGCCCGAATTCGTCTGCATGCGAATGCTTTCCATGAGACCGGGGATGTCCAGCGCCGAACTGTCCCGGGAAGGCAACGTCTCACCGCAGGCGATGAACACGGTGCTGCACCGGCTGGAGAATGCACAGGTGGTGACCAGGCCTGCGTCGGTGGCGTCCGGTCGTGCGCTACCGGCCACGCTGACCGGATCAGGCCGGACGCTGTTGAAGCGCGCCGAGGCTGCCGTGCGGGAAGCCGACGCCCGCGTCCTGGCCAAGCTGTCCGCGGCCGAGCAGCAGGAGTTCAAACGGATGTTGGCAGCGCTGGGAGCTGACTAGACGTCCTGAATACGGGCCCACGGCCGGGCCTCTTCCAATTCGTAGGCTAGTTCGAGCAGCCGGACTTCTTCTCCCACGGCGGCGGAGAGCATCATGCCCACCGGTAACCCGTTGGCGGATTCGGCCAGCGGCAACGAGATTGCCGGTTCTCCCGTCACGTTCTGCAGCGGCGTGAACGCGACCCAACCTTCCAGCCGGTCAATGATCTGCTGGTAGTCGGCCGTCGGGTCGAGGTAACCGATCGGCGGCGTCTCGTCGGCAAGTGTCGGGGTCAACACCGCGTCATACGTTTGGGCGAAACGTGCGGTGTGCCGGTGCGCGCCACGCAGCCGGATGAGCGCAAGCGGCAAGCGGTGCAGATTGCGGCGGGCGAGCCGATCCAGGCCCAGGGTCAGGTTATCCAACCGGCTGCGGTCGAAGCCGGCAGCGCGCCCACTCATCTGGATCTGGCCCAGTGCCAGCAGCCCCCAGTACAGCAAGAAATCGGCGGCGAAACTGCTGGGCACCGGCGGCTTTTCCACGTGGTCGACGCGGTGGCCGAGCTCTTCGAGCAGCCCGGCGGTTTTCAGCGTCAGCTCGCGCACTTCGGGGCTGGACTCCCGCAGCAGCGAGTGGGTGATGACGGCGATCCGCAGCCGCTGCTTGCCGGGGCGCATCACGTCGCCGATCGGCGGAAGCTTCGGTGCACGCCAGATCCGCTCGGCTTCCCGGTAAAAGGCCGCGGTGTCGCGTACCGATCGGGTGACCACCCCGTTGGCGACCAGACGGATCGGCATCCGGCTGACTTCCTTATCCAGCGGCAGCCGGCCGCGCGACGGCTTCAACCCGACAAGTCCGTTGCAGGAAGCGGGAATTCGGATCGAGCCACCGCCGTCGTTGGCGTGTGCGATCGGCACCGCACCAGCAGCGACGAAGGCGCCGGATCCCGACGATGAAGCACCTGCGGTGTGATCGGTGTTCCACGGGTTGCGGACCGGTCCGAGTCGCGGATGTTCGGCCGAGGCGCTGAACCCGTACTCCGACATCTGTGTTTTGCCCAGCGGCGTCATCCCGGTGGCCAGGTAGAGCCGCACGAAATCGCTGTCGGAGTCAGCCGGTCGCGGAGTCCACGCGTCGGTCCCCCGCATCGTCGGCAGTCCGGCGACGTCGACGTTGTCCTTGACGAATGTCGGTACGCCACTGAGGAAGCCAGTGTCCGGTGGCGCTGCAGGCTCGGCCGCCTCGGCCCGGGCCCGGTCGAATGCCCGATACGCCAAGCCGTTCACGGCGGCGTTGACCGCTTCGGTGCGCGCGATCGCTGCCTCGACGACCTCCGCCCGGCCTACCCGACCCGACTGGATGGCGTCGACCAGACCGACCGCGTCCAGGTCGCCGAGGGCATCGTCACCGAACGCGTGTACATGTCGCATCGGGCTGATGCTACTGCTGGCCGACCTCGAACCGGACGAATCGCGTGACCGTGACACCGGCCTCGTCGAGCAACGCCTTGACCGTCTTCTTGTTGTCGGACACCGACGGCTGCTCGAGCAGCACGACGTCCTTGAAGAATCCGTTCAGCCGGCCCTCGACGATCTTGGGCAGCGCCTGCTCAGGCTTGCCTTCGGCACGCGAGGTCTCTTCGGCGATGCGCCGTTCGCTGGCCACCACGTCGTCGGGCACGTCGTCGCGGGTCAGGTAGCGGGCCTTGAGTGCAGCGATCTGCAGCGCGACGGCGTGCGCCGCCGAAGCGTCATCGCCGGCGTACTCCACCAGCACTCCGACGGCCGGCGGCAGGTCGGCCGAACGCTTGTGCAGGTAGGTTTCGACGGTGCCGTCGAGGAACGCGGCCCGGCGCAGTTCGAGCTTCTCCCCGATCTTGGCCGACAGCTCGGCGATAGCCTGTTCGACGGTTTTGTCGCCCGCGGTGGCCGCCTTGAGGGCGTCGACATCGGCCGCTTTGGCCGCCGCGGCGGCGCTCACCACCTCGTCGGCGAGCTTTTGGAACTCGGCGTTCTTGGCGACGAAGTCGGTCTCGCAGTTGAGCTCGATCAGCGCGCCGCCTTTGGCCGCGACCAATCCCTCGGCGGTGGCCCGCTCGGCGCGCTTGCCGACATCCTTGGCGCCCTTGATCCGCAGCGCCTCGACGGCCTTGTCGAAGTCGCCGTCGCTCTCGGCCAGCGCGTTCTTACAGTCGAGCATGCCGGCGCCGGTCAGCTCGCGAAGCCGCTTGACCTCGGCAGCGGTGAAGTTGGCCATATCAGCCTTCCGTGGGGGTTGATTCGGTTTCGCCTGGAGCCGGTTCGGTTGGAGCAGTCGTAACCGACGCCGTGGCTGTTGCAGAGGCCAGCAGCTCCTGCTCCCACTCGGCCAGCGGCTCGGCGCCTTCCGCCTCGGGCTTGCCGTCACCGCGGCCCAGACCGGCACGCGCCTGCAGACCCTCGGCCACCGCGGAGGCGATCACCTTGGTCAGCAGGGCCGCCGAGCGAATCGCGTCGTCATTGCCCGGGATCGGATAGTCGACCAGGTCGGGGTCGCAGTTGGTGTCCAGGATCGCGATCACGGGGATGCCCAGCTTGCGGGCCTCGCCGACGGCGATGTGCTCCTTGTTGGTGTCGACGATCCAGACCGCCGACGGCACCTTCACCATGTCACGGATCCCGCCCAGGCTGCGGTCCAGCTTGTTCTTCTCCCGGGTCAGCATCAAGATTTCCTTCTTGGTGCGGCCCTCGAAGCCACCGGTCTGCTCCATCGCCTCGAGCTCCTTGAGGCGCTGCAGCCGCTTGTGCACGGTGGAGAAGTTGGTCAGCATGCCGCCCAGCCAGCGCTGGTTGACGTAGGGCATGCCGACGCGGGTGGCCTCGGCGGCGATGGACTCCTGCGCCTGCTTCTTGGTGCCGACGAACAACACCGAGCCGCCGTGGGCGACGGTCTCTTTGACGAATTCGTACGCCTTGTCGATGAAGGTCAGCGTCTGCTGCAAGTCGATGATGTAGATGCCGTTGCGGTCGGTGAAGATGAACCGCTTCATCTTGGGATTCCATCGACGGGTCTGATGCCCGAAGTGGGTGCCGCTGTCGAGCAGCTGCTTCATGGTTACTACGGCCATGCTTGTGCCTTACCTATGTCGGTTTTACGCCCGGCATCGGCTGAAGCCGGGCCCTGGCGACTGCGGCGATGCCGGACCCGCGGTTAAGCGGGACCGCCCGGCACGCGGTGCGAACTCCTAGTAAAACGGGAGCAGCGGTGCAGACGCGCGAAGTCAGTCCGTTGATACGGGCTGCGGGAAGCAGTTTACACGGTCTCAGCAGGTGCTTTTGTCCACAGTGCTGGCTGGCCCCGTTGGCGGTGCCGCGGTGGACTGGGGATATGCGATGGGTGGCGGTGATCTTGGCCGCGGCGCTGCTCTGGGCGTCCCCGGCTCGCGGAGATAGCACTCGCCTGGACTGGCCGCTGCGGCCGCGCCCCGCCGTAGTGCGAACTTTCGACGCCCCAGCGCCGGACTGGAACCGCGGTCACCGCGGCGTCGACCTTGCCGGCAAGCCGGGCCAGCCGGTGTATGCCGCGGGCGCGGGAACCGTGGTGTACGCCGGGCTGCTGGCCGGCCGACAAGTGGTGTCACTGGCGCATCCGGGTGGTTTGCGCACCAGCTACGAGCCGGTGCAGGCCGGCGTGCGGGTCGGCCAGCTGCTGACCGCGGGGACGGTGATCGGCGAATTGTTGGCCGGGCATCCGGGCTGCCCGGCCGCGGCCTGTTTGCACTGGGGAGCGATGTGGGGTTCGGCCGCCCGCGCCGACTACGTCGATCCGCTGGGGTTGCTGGCGTCCACCCCCATCCGGCTCAAGCCGCTGCGCGGATGACGGTCACGCCCGCGGATGGGCCCGATCGTGCACCGCGCGCAATCGGGCAACCGTGACGTGGGTGTAGAGCTGGGTGGTCGCCAGGCTGGAGTGCCCGAGCAACTCCTGCACGATACGAAGGTCAGCCCCGCCCTCGAGCAGGTGGGTGGCTGCGCTGTGGCGCAGCCCATGCGGCCCCATATCGGGCGCGCCGTCGACCGCGGCGACGGTCTGGTGCACGACGGTGCGGGCCTGGCGCACGTCGAGCCGCCGGCCCCGGGCACCCAGCAGCAGCGCCGGCCCGGACTCCGCGGTGACCAGCGCGGGACGCCCGTCGGTCAGCCATGCGCCCAACGCATCGGCGGCCGGTTCCCCGAACGGCGCCGTGCGCTGCTTGTCGCCCTTGCCGAGCACACGCAGCACCCGACGCCCGGTGTCTACATCGTCGATGTCCAGGCCGCACAGCTCGCTGACCCGGATGCCGGTCGCGTACAGCAACTCGACGATCAACCGGTCCCGCAGCGCGAGCGGATCACCTTGCTGGCAACCGGATTTCGCGGCCGACATGGCGGCGAGGGCCTGGTCTTGGCGTAACACCGCCGGCAGGGTGCGACGCGTCTTCGGTACCTGCAGCCGGGCCGCGGGATCGTCCGTCAGCAGCCCCTGCCGCACGGCCCACGCGGTGAACGTCTTTACCGCCGAAGTTCGGCGCGCCAGCGTGGTGCGGGCAGCGCCGGCGCCTGCCAAGGCGGCCAGCCACGACCGCAGCAACGGCAGGCTCAGCCCACGCAGGCCGGTCCCGGGCGCGCGTTCGTCCAGGAAGGCGGACAACGACCGCAGGTCGCCCAGGTATGCGCGACGGGTGTGTGCCGAGCGAAGGCGTTGCAGCGCCAGGAAGTCGTCGAACTCGTCGAGGATCGCCTCCACCAACCCACGGTCGCAGACGCCGGCGGTCGGGGTTAGCTGACGCGCCGCAACGTGTCCGGAGTGAGATCAGCCAGTGATGAATAGCCGTCGACCGCCATGGTCAGGTCGGCTTCGGCCAGCAACGAGCGCAGCACGTGCACAATGCCGTCGACGCCGCCCAGCGCCAGGCCGTAGGCGTACGGGCGCCCGATGCCTACCGCGCTCGCCCCGAGCGCGAGCGCCTTGACAATGTCGGCGCCGCTGCGGATCCCCGAGTCGAACAACACCGGCAGCCCGTCGGCGGCTGCGACCACGTCCGCCAGGCAGTCCAGCGCGGGCAAGCCGCCGTTGGCCTGCCGACCGCCGTGGGTGGAGCAGTAGATGCCGTCGACGCCGCCGTCCTTGGCGCGCCGCGCGTCGTCCGGGTGGCAGATGCCCTTGACGATCAGCGGCAGCTTGGTCAGCGAGCGCAGCCACGGGAGGTCGTCCCAGGTCAGCGGGTTGCCGAAGACCTGAATCCACCGCAGCACCGCGCCCTGCGGGTTCTCCTCGGGTGGCTGCGACAGGCTGGCACGAAAGACCGGGTCGCTGGTGTAGTTGCTCAGGCAATGCCCGCGGAGTTGAGGAAAGTTCGACGTGCTCAGGTCGCGGGGCCGCCAGCCGGTGACCCAGGTGTCGAGGGTGACGACGATGCCCTTGAAGCCGGCCGCCTCGGCGCGATGCACCAGGCTGGCGGCCAGGTCACGGTCGGTTGGGGTGTACAGCTGGAAGAAGCCTGGGGTCTCGGCGAACTCCGCCGCGACGTCTTCCATCGGGTCGACCGTCAGCGTCGAGGCGACCATCGGAACGCCAGTGCGGGCGGCGGCGCGGGCAGTGGCCAGGTCACCGTGGCCGTCCTGGGCACACAACCCGATGACACCGATCGGTGCCATGAATAACGGGGTGGCCAGCTTCAGACCGAATAACTCCACGGTCAGGTCACGGTCCTTGGCGCCGACGAACATCCGCGGGATCAGTCCCCAATGCTCGAAAGCCTCGCAGTTGGCCCGCTGCGTGCGCTCGTCACCGGCGCCGCCCGCGACGTATGACCACACCGAAGGCGGCAGTGCCTTTGCCGCCTTGGCTTCCAGTTCCGCGAACACCATCGGCAGTGGCGGCGCCACTCCCGCCAGGCCCTGGAAGTAGATCTCGTTTTGATAGTCGCCGAATGCCATGCGACGAGCATGCCAGCCGGCGGTCAGGCTGACGAGGCTCTAGTAAGCCCCGGCCTCAGCTTCGGCGAGTTCCTTCTTCCATTGGCGGAACGTCTCTTCGGTCCGACCGCGCCGCCAGTAACCCGAGATCGACGCCCACTTCGCAGCCACTTCACGGTCTTTGCGGATATAGGGCCGAAGGTTGTGCATGACCGCCTGCGCTTCGCCGTGGATGAAGACCTGCACCTGGCCGGGAAGCCACGGGGCGGATTTGACTGCCTCGATCAATGGCGCGTGGTCGCCGGCTCGGTCCTCGCCGACCAGATCGGGCCGTCCGCCGCGATAAATCCAATTGATCTGAACACCGTCCGGCGCGGTCAGCGGTATTTCATCCTCGGGCTCGGCAGTCTCGATGAACACCTGACCAATTGCGTTGGCGGGCAACGCTTCCAGCGCAACGCTAATGGCCGGCAGCGCGCTCTCGTCGCCGGCCAGTAAATGCCACTCGGCCGCCGGATCCGCTGCGTAGGCGCCACTGGGGCCCATCAGGTAGACCGGCTGGCCCGGCTCGGCCGTTGCGGCCCATTGTCCGGCCGCGCCGTGCTCGCCGTGCACGACGACGTCGATGTCGATCTCGCGGGCAGCGGGGTCGGCACGTCGCACGGTCAGCGTCCGCACCACCGGCTGCTTGGCGGCCGGCAGGTCGGCGAAACTGTCCAACGTCAACGGACGGAGCAGGCCCGCCACGTCGACGTCATCGGCAACGACTACCAGCTTGACGTACGAGTCGGTGAACTCGCTGGGAGTGAATGTGTCAAAACCGCTGCCGCCGAGCACAACCCGGACCATGTGCGACGTGACTTCTTCGCTGCGCAGCACTTCGAAGGTGTGCACTGGTCGACCGGCCACGTAGTTCCTCCCCTTCACAGCGGACCCCGTCGACTATACGAGCCGTCGTCGTCACGGCGTGGGGCTCCGATTCCGCACTATCCGCCAGCGGCCGTCGTCACGCTCGGCCAAGCCGGCGAGCTCCAGCATCGCCAGCGGCGCCAGTATGCGGGCCGGCTCCAACGCCGCGGCGACCGCGATCTCGTCGACCGTGGCGACCCCGCGCCCGGGCAGCGCCTCATACACCTGCCGCTCGGCGTCACTGAGCCCGTCCAGCGGCGTTGCCGGGCGAGGCTGGTCGGGCGCCAGCTCGCCGACCCGACCCACCAGCTCGACGACGTCTGCGGCGCGGGTCACCACCTCTGCGCCGGCGCGCAGCAGGGCGTGGCATCCCGTCGACGCCGACGAGGTCACCGGCCCGGGCACCGCACCGACCACCCTGCCCAATACTCGCGCCCACGCGGCGGTGTTCGCCGCCCCACTGCGCAAACCGGCCTCAACCACCACCGCCGCTCCGGCGAATGCGGCCACCAAACGATTGCGCGTCAGGAACCGATGCCGCGCCGGTCGCACCTCCGGCGGGTATTCGGTGACCAACAATCCGTTGCCGCCGATACGATGCAATAGCCCGGAATGCCCAGCGGGATAAGGGATGTCAAGCCCGCCGGCCAAGACGGCGACAGTGACGCCTTCCACTGCCAGCGCCGCGCGGTGCGCCGCACCGTCGATGCCGTAAGCGCCGCCGGAGACCACCGCGACCTCCTGCTCGGCCAGCCCGGCCGCCAAGTCGGCAGCCACCTGCTCGCCGTAGCTGGTCGCCGCACGGGTTCCGACTACGGCGGCTGCTCGCTGTGCTGTCTCATCGAGCCGCGCCGGCCCCATCGCCCACAACACCAGCGGCGGTCTGCCCTGTGGTCTCGCCGCGACCGCGTCGCCGCCGAACGCGGCGAACGCCAG